>DAOUEL010000001.1:0-24154 GCA_034430595.1 Anaerolineales bacterium
GTCGAGACCTCTTCCAGCTGTTCATCCACAAACCAGCGCAGGAAGTTCTGTGCGATGTGATCGCCCTGCTTAATCGCCAGGTCCATCAAGCCGTTGATCTGCTTGGTGACTTCCATCTCCCAATCGAGCGCCATCTGCAGCGCTTCCTCGGCCGACTTGATACCAGCCGGGGCAGCCGCGATCTGCGGAATGTTGACCTCGCCACCAGCCTCAAGGATGTAGTGAACGAATTTCATCGCGTGCACCCGTTCTTCATCCGACTGGCGGAAGAAAAAGCCTGACAGCTCCGGTAAATTCTCATTCTCGAAGAAGGAGGCGATTTTGATGTATTGGTTCGACGCTCCCAGCTCGCTGCCAATCTGTTTGTTCATTGCCTCGTTGAGTTCCTTACTGATAAGCATGTTTGTCTCCATTTCTACTTTGACGGTTTTTCTCCCGGCAAATGCGTTCAAGTGCACTACCGGTAAGATCATTATCTCGTACAAGTATTAGATACGTATATACCCGCATTCGTTACATCCTGGAGCTCAAGGAACCACCCCGAGATAATCGAGCGCGTACAGGGCATCGATGTAGTTCGGGTTGATCTTCAGCGCCGCCCTGAAATCCCCCACCGCACCGGCCGTGTCACCCAGACGGTAGCGGGCCCAGCCCCGCCAGAGCAGAGACTCCTCCGCCTTGGCCGTTTTTGCCAGCGTGGCATCAGCCAACTTAATCACATCCTCCGTCCGGCCGGCGTTGAAATACGTGAGATAGGGACCAAATTGGTAGCGCGTGAAGCGCCACGGCAGCCCCAGGTTGAGAGCGCTGTCGAAAGCCTCGGCCGCTTGCTCATAGCGCTCGAAGTAAACCAGGTTCGTCCCCAGGTTGAACCAGGCGTACGCATTCGCTGGATCGACCGCCAGCTCGGAGTGCGCCTGCTCGATGGCATTCTCACGGTTTGTGTCCGGGTTGAGATTGTCGCCGATCAGCGATTGCAGATCGGGGGCCGCATTCAATGGGTAGAGATACATATAGACCCGGTTGAAAGCCTGCCAGCCGTGGTCCAGGTCAGAGTAGCTGATAGTACGGTCAGGCCCGATAAATGTGTCCTGTCCGGTGAAGGTGCCGTTTGCGTCGTCATAGCCTGTCAGCAGCATGTAGTGGCCGGCCCAGCCGTTATCCGGCCCATCGCTTTCAATGACATAGCCCTTCTCGACAATCACCGGGAGCCCCGCCGCCAGGAAGCGTTTTAAGATCTCGATCGTGCCCCCGACCCGGTAATCAGCCGCCAACCAGCCCGCATAGTTGCGGACATAGAAGGCGAGCTCGTCGATGTTAACGTTCTTGTCGCCGCGGTCCGGTTTCACCACATCGGAAATATCAAACTGGTCACCCTCCCAGCCGAAGAAACGCAGCGCCAGAGCCAGCGTGGCCGGCCCGCAGTTGTTCCAGTCCTGCTTCTCCCAGTCCGGCGCCTGCAGACCGACCACCGGCGGGAGCGGCGTCGGTGTGGGGGTAGACGTGGGGGGGATTCCAGTCGGGCTCGGCCGGGGAATATGCGTTGGCAAAATTGTGGGTGGAACGGCCTGGACGGATGGGCCGAAGGCCGGCAGCTGCTGTTCGGGATGCAACATACTGCGCAGGATCCCAGCCGCTGCATCCAGGCGCCATTCCAGACGGAACTTTATCCACGGAATCTGGTACATGCTGAGCAGCAGCCCAGCCATGATCAGGACACCGGTGCAAAACCAGACAATGCGAGTCCGCATTTATTCATTATATCAACCATCACCAGGTCCATTCTCGGCCTGCCTTATCGTACAGTTTGTAAGATTCTGTTCATCTTTACACCTATAATGAGGACATACCGAGGCAACCAAAGGATATTCTGCATGAGACGACCTTCGACGCTCTTCGGCGCGGTGATTGGCGCAGTCACCAGCTTGCCCGTGATGGCACTTGCCTATCTCGGGCAGCGTACATTGAGCCTGCCGTTCCCGCCGTTTGACATTTTTGATTTGATGGCGCGCTTGCTGCCTGGCCCGGTGATCACCTTCGGCATCGACAGCATGGTGGCTATTATTCGCGGCCTCAAATTGGGCCAGATATCGGATCTGGCCAAGGCCGGCGAGCGAACAATGGCGATCCTGATCTTCATCGTCATCAGCGCGCTTTTCGGGGCACTGCTGAGCTGGATCGTACGCCGGACCAGCCAGGCGTCACTTGTCTGGAGCCTGGGGATCGGATTGGGCGCCACTGTCCTGCTGCTGCTCGTGCTTGTTGCGCTCGATAAGCCCGGGACCAGCCTGGCCATAAGCGCGCTCTGGCTCGGCGTGCTGCTGCTCGCCTGGACTTACTCGATGAACTACCTGCTGCATGTTGGTCCAGCGGCGATGCGCCAGGAACCTGAATCCCCGCTCACCCGCCGTCAGTTCCTATATCTGGTCGGTGGCGGCGTTGTCACAGTCGGTCTGGGTTCACTGGCGCTGGGCCAGCTTGGGGGAAGTGGAGCAACCCCGTCGGCCAGCGAGACCGCAACGGGAGCCGGAGCACCCGATCTGAGCAAAACCTCGGGCCCGGCCGCTTCACCCCCGATGGAGATTCTCAAGGGCCGGCCAGACCCGGCACCCGGCACCCGGCCAGAATTGACATCCACTGAGAATTTCTACAGCGTTGACATCAACGCCGTTCCGCCTCGTTTGAACGCCGATAGCTGGAGCCTGCAGCTGGAAGGCCTGGTTGACAACCCGATGACGCTCACGATTGATGATATCCAATCGCGGCCATCATTCAGCCAGGTGATCACGCTTTCCTGTATCTCGAACCCGATCGGTGGCGATCTCATCAGCACCGCTGTATGGACGGGCATCCGCCTGAAAGACCTGCTTGCTGAGGCTGGGCTGCAGGCTGGGGCGAAGGAGATCGCCATCCAGTCCGCCGATGGCTTCTACGAAAGCGTCCCATTAGCTGAGGCAATGGACGACCGCACCTTGCTGGTCTACGAGATGAACGACGAGCCGCTCCCGTTTGCACACGGCTTCCCACTACGGATCTACATCCCGGATCATTACGGTATGAAACAACCGAAGTGGATCGAGCGTATGGAGGTCATTGACTACGAGGGCGACGGTTATTGGGTCGACCGCGGCTGGAGCGCGACGGCGGTCGTCAACACGACCTCCGTGGTCGACAACGTCAAAGCCGATGGATCAAGCTCCAACGGCGGCAGCCTGCCGATCGGCGGCATCGCTTATGCAGGGGCACGCGGCATCAGCAAAGTCGAGGTGCAGATCGATGAGGGCGATTGGGTTGAGGCGGAATTGATCCGCCCGCCCCTCAGCCCGCTGACCTGGGTCCAGTGGCGATATGATTGGGCGTCAACACCCGGCCAGCACACGGCCCGCGTGCGAGCCTATGATGGCAGCGGCAGCTTACAGCATGTCGAAGCGCGCGGTGCACGACCTTCAGGGGCAACGGGCATCGACCAGCTCAGCTTCAGCGTAAGCTGAACGAGCATCACGCAGGCTAATTCCGTAGGGGCGGGGTCTCCCCGCCCCTACGCCGTTAAGACGATGGCTTTATTTCGCCCTCACGGGCAAATGATTCTCCCTACCCGTAGGGGCACGATATATCGTGCCCCTACGGTGTCCCGCTGCAGTAAAAAGGGATGGCGCTGACCTGTCCCTGCTGCTGTGACCTGAGCGTACTCCCATACTTCGCTAATCTTGACGAGATCCCGATCCTCTTTCGTAGGGGGGCGCCGCCCCCCTACAACATCCACCGAGTGTTGACTCACTAACCACCCCGTAGCTGAAGCTAAACATCAAAATCGAATAGAATAAGGCCGGATCCAAACCCATCCAGGCGCTTACAATCTGGCCGGAATATAAAGGAATCAACGGATGAAGAAGCTCCTGCTCACACTCGTCCTCGCGCTGGGCCTCGGCGCCTGCGCTTCAACAGCGACAGAAACTCCCGTCGTGCGAGTCGGCATGCTGCCCGTCTTAGACGGGCTGCCGATCTACGTTGCCCAGGCCGAGGGCTATTTCTCCGAGGAGGGGGTCGTGGTTGAGATCATCCCGGTCGGCTCGGCGCCCGAACGCGACCAGCTGATGCAGTCACGCCAGATCGATGCCATGATTAATGAAATCGTTTCGGTGCTGTTCTACAACAAGGACGGCATCCAGGTCGTGGCCGTGCGCTTCGCCCGCACCGCTACACCGAACGCCCCGGTCTTCCGCATCGTCGCTTCCGCGTCCAGCGGGATCACCGATGTCGATGGATTGAAAGGGGTGCCGATCGGACTATCGGAAGGCACGGTGATCGAATACACCACCGACCGTATGCTCGAAAAGGCAGGCCTGGCGCCGGATGAGATCGTGGCACTTGCTGTACCGAAGATCGCCGACCGCATGAACCTGCTCGATTCCGGCCAGCTGGATGCCGCCAACCTGCCAGACCCGGCCGCTTCGCTAGCGATCCTTAATGGCGGGGTGGACGTGATCGACGACACCAGCTACCCGGAAATCAGCAGCAGCGTAATTTCGTTCTCAAAGGCTTACCTTGACTCCAATCCCGAGGCCGCCCGGGCATTTCTGCGGGCGGTCGAGCGTGCTGTCGATGCCATCAACGCCGACCGTAACGCCTGGGAGAACCTGCTGGGCGAACAGAACCTGGTCCCGGCGCCTCTGCTCGGCACCTACCAGCTGCCGTCGTACCCGGCCGCCTCCGTGCCGGACGAAGCGCAGTTCAACGATGCGATGAGTTGGGCACTCGATAAAGGCCTCCTCATGGGTCCGGTGCCCTACACCGGCTCTGTTGACGCTTCCTTTTTACCGTAGAACAATCCCGACAGGCCGAACCGTGGACGAACGAACACCAGCCGACATGATCGCACTGCAGGGGATCGAGTTCAGCTACCCCGGGGGCGAGCCTGTTTTTAAGCACTTCAACTGGACCGCTGAACCTGGCGATCTCTGGGCGGTGCTCGGTCCCTCCGGCTGCGGCAAGAGCACGCTGCTCTACCTGCTGGCCGGGCTGCGGCAGCCGCGTGCCGGACGAATCCTGATCGATGGAAAGGTGCTCGAACGGCCACGCCCTCGCACCGGGTTGATCCTGCAGGATTATGGCCTGCTGCCGTGGGCGACGGTCGCTGAGAACGCCGCCCTCGGCCTGCGGCTGCGTCGCTTTTACGGGCCAGATGGGCTGCATGCACCGCCCGATGAACGCGTGACGGAAGTGGGCCCGCGCGTCGAGCCCTGGCTCGATCGCCTGGGACTTTCCACCGTCCGCGACAGCTATCCCTCCCAGATATCCGGCGGCCAGCGCCAGCGCACGGCCATCGCCCGCACGCTTGCGCTCGAGCCGGACCTGCTGCTGATGGATGAGCCCTTCGCCTCGCTCGATGCACCGACACGCGAAGGCCTGCAGGATCTGGTGCTGGGTCTGCACAGCGAACGTGATCTAACGGTCGTGCTCGTCACGCACGCGGTGGAGGAGGCGGCCTTGATCGGCCGCCGAATCCTGGTGCTGCGCCAGCCGCCCATACGTGAAGCCCTGATATTCGATAATCCTGGTGGCGGGACGCCAGGCTTCCGTGCAAGCCCCGCTTATCCTGCGATGATTACTGCACTGCGGCAGGTGCTGGATGGTGGAAGATGAAGCGCGGCCGGGTGCTGATCGCTGCGCTGGCGCTGGGCGCGCTTTGGGAACTGGCAGCTCGAGTGCTCGGCCGGCCGATCCTGCCGCCGGCCTCGGTCGTGCTGCTTACCTTCCTGCGCGAGCTGGGCGGCCAGCTCGGGCTCGACGCCCTCGCCAGCCTGTGGCGCGTGCTGGCCTCGATCACGCTCGCCATCATGCTCGCCGTGCCGGCCGGCCTTGTACTCGGGCAATCCGAACGCCTGAACCGCGTCTTTGCGCCGGTGATCTACCTGCTCTTCCCGATTCCAAAGGTGGTCTTCGTGCCGATCGTGCTGCTCTTCCTCGGCGTGGGCGACACGTCGAAAATTGTGATCATCGCGTTGATCCTGTTTTTCCAGATCCTGGTGCTGGTGCGTGACCAGGCTGCCGGGCTGCGCCCGGAGCTGATCTACTCCGTGCAGAGCCTGGGCGCCGGCCGCCGGGCGCTCTTCCGCTACGTTTATCTTCCGGCCAGCGGTCCGGCAATTTTGACCGCGCTGCGGCAATCGATCGGCACCGCCGTCGCCGTGCTCTACATTACCGAGCTCTTCGCCACCCAGCGTGGATTAGGCTACTATATCTATGTACAGGGCAGTACACTCTTCAATTATCCTAAGATGTACGCCGGCGTGGTCGCGATGAGCCTGCTCGGGCTCGGGCTGTATTTCGGCGTCGACAGCCTCGAGCGCAGGCTCTACCCATGGCAAGGGGTGAGATGAACGATGGCACTTGAAACCGCTCTGTTGATCGTGCCGCCCAAACCGGTGCAGGTCTTCAGCTTCCCGCTGCGTGAGCGCTACGACACCGAGGCTTTCGATAACAGCGTCCCGGCTCACCTGACCCTGCTCTATCCGTTCGTCCCGCCGGATCTGATCGAGGCAACGGTCGTCGAGCTGAAGGTAGTATGCTCCTCCATCCCGCCATTTGAGGTCACGCTCGACCGATACGGCCAGTTCGAGGGCACGCTTTTCCTCGAGCCATCGAATCCGGAGCCGATCCTCAAGCTTTACCACCGCCTGGCGGAAACCTTCCCCGAGTACCCGGTCTACGGCGGAGAGCATGGCTCTGAGCTGCATCCGCACCTGACGCTGGCGCAGGCCGAGAGCGAGGCGGAGGCATTCAAAATCGAACTGCCACCCGTCCCATCCTTCACCTTCACCGTTGATAAGCTGCATCTCTACCTCGGTTCGACCGAGGATGACACGCCCTTCATCCCGCGGGCGGTGATCCCTCTCGGCAGCAAATGAAGGATTTAGATTCTGAAGAGCGGGCGGAAAACGTGCGCGCCATGTTCGCGCGCATCGCCTGGCGCTACGACCTGCTCAACCGGTTGATGACCTTCGGCCGGGACCGTGCCTGGCGGCGCGAAGCGGTTGACCGGCTTGAGCTGAGAGGCGGCGGGCGTGCGCTCGATGTGGGCGCGGGCACAGGCGATCTTTCCAAAGCCTGCCTGGAAGCGAACAGTGATGCTCTTATCGTGGCCTGCGATTTCACTCGCGAGATGCTGGAACTCGGTAAATCTCGCCCAGGAGCGGGTAGAATCGCCTGGGTGCTGGCCGATGCGGAGCGGCTGCCCTTTGCGAGCGAGATCTTTGACGGCGTGGTTTCGGGCTTCCTGCTGCGCAATGTCGTCGATCTCGACCGCGCCCTGTGCGAACAGGTTCGGGTCTTGAAACCCGGCGGAAGGTTCGCGTCGCTCGATACCACGCCACCTGGCAGCGGTGTGCTCTCGCCGTTAATCCGCTTTTACTTGCGGCGTGTCATACCCCTGCTTGGCCGGCTGGTGGCCGGCGATGCCGCTGCCTACCGCTATCTCCCGGATTCAACCGAAGCCTTCACTGCGGCTGAACGGCTGGCGGAACGACTGCGGTCCGCCGGATTGGAAGCGGTGGGGTTCACCAGGCGCATGCTGGGCACCATCGCCATCCACTGGGGACAAAAAATGGAGGTAACACGGGAGATCGATGGACCCACTGGTTGAATTCGTCAAGTCCAACCTGATACCTGGCTCGATATCGTTCCTGCTGATCGGGCTGGCCCTGGGCGTGATTTTGCTTTACGCCGGGCGCAGGGCGGCGCGCTGGGGTACACGCTGGCTGACGGCGCTTGCCATCCTCTACTTTCTGCTCAGCCTGCCCTTTACCGCCCATGCCCTGGCCGCTCCGCTGGATGCCGGTGTGCTGCCGCTTGAACTCGGTCCGATCCCGGAGTCGACCGAAGCGATCGTCGTGCTTGGCGGAGGGGGGGTATCGATCGAGAGTGGCGGGGTCTCAACCCAGGTGCTGAGCGATTCGAGCACGCTGCGGGCACTGGAAGGGGTGCGTCTGTACCGGATGCTCGACAACCCGTGGGTGATCGTCTCCGGTGGGGCGAACGAGAAGGCCGGCCTAGTTACGGCCGAGAGCGAAGCGATGCGGGATCTGTTGATCGATAACGGCGTGCCGTCCGAAAGGATCCTGGTCGAATCAGGCTCGCAGGACACCCACGACCAGGCGCTCAAGGTCCCGGCTCTGCTTGACGCGCACGGCATTAAAAGCTTTGTGCTCGTTACCTCACCGACGCATATGCTACGGGCTCTGCGCAGCTTCGAAAAAGCCGGGCTCGATCCGCTCCCGGTCCTGGCCAGTGAGCGATCGGATACCCAACCGCCAGGATTTCCCGTCCTGCCGAGCCAGAGCGCGCTCAACGAAAGCCGCACCGCGCTGCGGGAGTGGATGGGCTTGCTCTATTACGCCGTCCGAGGTTGGATTTAGTTCGGGCGGTATTCAGCCAGCGATCAGCAAACCCAGAGAAAGCAAGATGGCTTGAAGCAGCGCCAGGCGTGCGGTCGCTTCAAGCGTGCGGTTCAGCGCCCGTCCGCGCTGATGCTCGAGCGCCTGCAATTGCCTCAGGGCATACGGGGCGCTGAGGAGCGTCAGCAGCACCCATAAGCTGGCATCGGCCAGCATCACCATCAAGACCGGCAGCAGGTAGGCTAGCGCCAGCATCAGCCCGTACTCTACGACTCCTGCTCGGCGACCGAGGACGGCTGGCAGCGTACGGCGCCCGGCGGCGTGATCAGTCTCGAAGTCACGCACATTGTTCACCACCAGCAGTGCCGTGATCAGCGCACCCATCATCGCTCCGCTGAACCACGCCAGCGGGGTGACCTGCCGCAGCTGCAGGTAGACCGTGCCGCACACGGCGACGAAGCCGAAGAAGAGGAAGACAAAGAGATCCCCCAACCCGTTGTAGGCCAGCGGGAATGGTCCGGCGGTGTAGGCCAGGCCGGCCACGATCGAAGCCAGGCCGATGACGAGCACGACCGGCCCGCCCAACACGACCAGCCACAGCCCGATGACCCCGGCTGAGGCGAAGACCAACAGCGAACCGAGCTTGACCTGGCGCGGGGTCAGGTAGCCGGCGTGCGTGACGCGCGGCGGGCCCATGCGCTCGTGCGTGTCAGCCCCGCGTTCGAAATCGGCCGCGTCGTTATACAGGTTCGTGCCGATTTGAATCGCGACCGCGCAGTATAGCGCCCCCAGAACCGGCAGAATCCAGAATCCGCCCTCAACGAAACCGATCACCGCCCCTGCCAGCACCGGCGCCAGCGCGGCATAAAGTGTTTTCGGCCGGCTGGCCATCAGCCAGATCTGCATTCTCGAGGGCACGGCCCCCGCGTTCTCTGTGTTCATCCCGTCCTGTATCTCTACTGCTCCATGATGTCCCGGTTGCGGGTTCTCCCCAACCCCCGATTATAATAGTTCGGTTCGTGGGAAGGACGAGGCGAAATTTGGATCACTTTCCGGAGTTAAACGGTGAACCGCTCGCTGGCTGGGAAACGGTCAGGCGAGAGCTGGTCTTCGAGCATCGACCTTGGATGCGGTTGTTCCAGGACGAGGTGCGTCTGCCCGACGGACAGTTGGTAGAGGGCTACCTGCATCTCGAGACACCTGGCTACGCGCTGATTGTCCCCGTCGATACGGAAGGGCGGATCGGCCTGGTGCGATCCTACAAGCGCGGGCTGGACGGGATCGATGTGCAGCCGCCGGCCGGTGTGCTCGACGACGACGAAGCCCCAGTCGAAACGGCCCGGCGCGAGCTGCTGGAAGAGCTGGGCTGTGAGGCACAGTCCTGGCACCCGCTGGGAAGCTACATCATGAGCGGCAACTACGGCGCCGGCCTGGCGCATTTATTTCTCGCAACCGGCTGTAAGGTTATTACCGCACCCGAATCGGGCGACCTGGAAGAGCAGCAGGTCTTGTGGGTCGAAGTCGAGACCGTGCGGGAAGCCTGGTCTGCCGGCGTTTTTCAACAGCTGGGCACGGCCGCTGCGCTTGGCCTGGCACTTGAGAAGCTGCGCCGGTTGGAAGGTAAAATCACTTCATGAGCGAGGAACGGGACCTCGAGCGCGCCGCCCAGCGCGGTGAGCCATCCTATATCTGGCGTGCTGGGCAGGAGCGGCGGATGGCGATGATCCTGGCCGCGGTTGGTCCGCGTGCAGCAGGTTGCGTGCTCGACGACGGCTGCGGGGTGGGCCAGTACCTGAGCCGGTTAAGGGAGCGGGCGTCCGCTGCCTACGGGCTCGAGTTCGACCCGGAGCACGCTCGCACGGCCGGCGGTTGGCTGCCAAACGTCGTGCGTGGCGCCGGCGAGGCGCTGCCCTTCCCTGACGGGTCGTTTGACCTCGTGCTTTCACACGAAGTGCTTGAGCATGTCGCTGACGATCGCACGGCCGTGGTCGAGATTGCCCGTGTGCTGCACCGGCCGGCAGCAGGCGTACCAGGGGGGCGGGTGGTGCTGTTCGTTCCCAACCGCGGCTATCCCTTCGAGACTCACGGCATCTACTGGCGCGGGCGCTACCGCTTCGGCAACATCCCGCTCGTCAACTACCTGCCGCGCCGGCTGCGTGACCGCCTGGCGCCGCATGTGCGCGCCTACACCCGCCGTGATCTCGAGCGCCTGTTCCACGGTCTCCCGCTGCGGGTTGTCTCCAGGGCGCAGATCTTCGGCGCCTACGACAACCTGATCGCCCGCTGGCCGGCTGCCGGGCGGGCCCTGCGCGGCACCCTGCAGGCGCTCGAACACACGCCGCTGCAGCGGCTCGGCTTATCTCACTTCTGGGTTCTGGAACGGGAATAACTGGAGCCCTCAGCCGGGCTCGGATGGTTTGAAGGCCGTAGCCTGACTGCGGATGAAGCCGATCTCCTGTACGTCGACCGGGACGCCATCGATCTGATTCGGAATGAAGTCCCCCTCGGCGAGCTGGGCCCGCGGCACCTTTTGCGAGACGAGCACCACCAGCGCCGGTTCATCGAGCAGCTCGCCGCCTCGCCGCCGCAGGCCGACACCGACGCCGATTACGTTCGCCTTCGCCAGCAGTTCCGCCTCGCGCGCCTTCTTCACAGCTTGAATGCGCTCGATGAGCGCCTCCTGATCCTCGCCCGCCATGACCCCTACCCCAGCGTCACATCCAGGCAGTCAAGCACAGCCTGGATCGGATTGTAGATCGTCGCCTGGTCCGAGCCGGCGAAGAGCAGCCCGACCGCGGCCAGCGATTCGCCGGCCACGAGCAGCGAGCCCGAATCGCCCGGCTGCGACATCGGCGTGCTCACCAGCTGGCGTTCGAAGGTCGCCTTGCGCTCGCCGTAGCTAATCTCGAGCGTGGCATCGATCACGATGATCTGGCCGGTCGTCAATCCGGTTGTGCGGCCCGATTTGCGCACGCCCATCCCGAGCACAGGCTCGGTCGTGCCGGTCGGGGCGCCGATCTCAAGAATCTCGTCCAGCAGGTCGGAGTCGGTGACCGGCCGGGCCAGCGCGGCATCCACCTGGTTCACGGCCTGCGGGTCGGAGTAGGAGACCTGCACCCGGTGCTTCGAACCCAGCAGGCGGGCGAACACGTTGCCCAAGTCGGCGTAGAAGCGGGCTATCCCACAGCTGGCGGGCGCGTCGCTGAAGTTGAGCGGGCAGAAGCGCTCCAGGTGGGCGAAGGTGTCGCCCGGGGCGCGGCCGCCGTCGGCCGTGCCGGGCTGCAGGACCGGATCTCCGGCCGTCGCCTCATTCCCGTTGGCGAGCACGTGGTTGTTGGAGAGGATCAGGCGCACCCCGCTCGAACGTTCGCGGACCGTGCAGCCGAGCGTCCCAGCCGTCACCTGGTAGTGACCGATCGACACGCCGCCCAGGGCTGGACGCCAGCGGTCGGTGCGCGCCTGTTGCGCGCGCAGAAAGCCGACCTGCACTACGTCGGTCGAGATACCGTCGATCTCGCGCGGCACGAGCGACTCCTGCTCGAGCCCGGCACGCGGGATCTTCTGCGTCACCATCGCTACGATGCACAGGTCACCCGTCCGGCGCCCGTCGCGGGTCTTGAAGCCGGTCCCGACCCCGATCACGTTCGGCTTCTTCATCAACGCCGGTAGGGCTTGCGACTTTACCTGGGCTACCTTGCTCTGCTCGTTCATCGACCTCTCCTCGACCGCATCCTAGCTTGAGACGAGTATACGATGACTCCCGGCGTCTGCAAGGCATTTCAGGCGGGCGGTGTGCTCAAGCTAAGGACTCTCACCGGGATGAGGCCGCTCTTACCTTTCAACTCAAGCCGGCGCCTTTCGAGATTCGGCAGATCAAGACGCGCGGCCGCGTAGGTCGCCTCGCTGAACACAACCTCGCCGGCTCCAGCTCTGGAAGCGAGCCGTGCGGCGATGTTCACGTTGTCGCCCAGTGCAGTGAAATCGGCGGCCTGACCGCTTGCGCCGGCGATCGATCCCACCCAGGCCGGTCCGGTGTGGACCCCGACCCCAACCGGGACCCACGGTCCTGCTAACTGTCCGTGCCCGGTGGCGCGCAGCAAGGCTCGGCCGGCTTCGACCGCGCGCCGGGCATGTTCCTTCCCGGCAAAACCCGGAATGAAGAGCGCCGTCACCTCGTCGCCGACCAGCTTGTCAATGAAAGCATCCGCCTGGACCAGGATGCGTATCGCTGCTTCGTAAAACCGGTTCATCAGGATGCTGAACTGATGCGGGTCCATGTTCTCTGCGATCGCCGTTGAGCCGCGTACGTCGACAAAGAGCATCGTCAGCTCGATCTCTGCGCCACCTGGGAAGCGGGTAGTAAAGCTGTGGCATCCTACGCAGTAGCGTGGGTTCTTAGGAGATTTTCTCACCCCCTGCAATTGTCGCAGCAGAAAACCCCCTAAGCCAGCAAAGGGCCGGTGACAGTTGACGCAGCGCGGGTTGGCGGGGAGCATACCGTAGAGGTGGCGGTAGTGCCGCATGCGCAGGTTGCCCTCGGTGAGATTCTTCTTCCACATCTCATCGACGGTATCGACCTTGAAGCGACGCCTGAGCGACTCCGGAAGCATTCGATCAGGCATGCCTTAACCGCAGGTCTGCGGCTTCAATCGGGAAATCCATAGAAGTGGGGTTTCGTCTTGAGCGGCCACCCACCCGAGGCAGCAGATATTCGACGCAGCGCTGCGATCACCGTCTCGCTTACCTCTCCGTAGAGATCTACCTGCTTTGTATGGACGATCTGCGTTCCCTGCTGCACCCGGGAAGCCGCGACCTGGAGATGCTCTTCAAGCGCGGCCGAATCAGGAAAGACCATGATCGTCGTCGCTTCGTCACCTTGATCATTCAGGTAGGTATGCCAGCTGAGGATCCTTGGTTCGTTCGCGTGCACGAAATCTCCCATCGCGACATTAACGTCCTTGAATTCCTTGAGCCGGTCGGCCGGGATTGCATACGTTCCGACGAAGATCAGCTGCTGTGGCATTTTCAACATGCCTCCTTTCATTCTCTGGGATTAATATTACAATAGTTGTCCGATTTTACGCAGGATTTCGTCAGCGGCTTTTAGAAGAAGCTTCAGAATTCACGAGGAGGTTGCGGCATGCGATGGAAATGGATCACGATGGTTTTATTCCTCCTGAGCCTGTCGGCTTGCGGTTCACCAGAGCCGCAGGCGATGCTTGAATCGCCAACCGAGAAACCAACCGACGCCGTTCAGAAGGCTACCGAAAAAGCCGCTCTCACTTCGAATTTGATCTGCGAAAACCCGCCACCGGAGGAGATCGGTGTCGGGGCTCCTGTCCAATCTGAGATCGACGATCCGCACTGGGAGTGGTGCTATTGGATTGAACTGCCCGCAGGCCTCTCGAGCGCTACATTTCATCTCGACGGACTGAGCGCAGACCTGGACCTGACCCTGGGCTATGGATATGTAGAAGTGCTGCAATATGCCTTCGGCGAGTACTGGCGTTCGGGCGAGAGCGGCACGACGCCCGAGGCGATTATGATCGAGAACCCCGTGGCCGGGCCGTACTACATCAAGGTTGGCACAGCCGGTCCGAAGGATCCCTCGCCCTTCTCGGTCAGTGTGACGACCGAACCTGAGACAACAGCAGATGTGACCGGCGCCCCGCTCCCCGGCCACGACCGTTGTGAACGGCCGGCACAGGAGCTCGGGTTGGGTGAAGCGGCGCAGGGAGAGCTCACCGACCGGGGGGGAACCGGACCTCGCTCACGCGACTACTACTGCGTCCAGCTGCCGGATGGCCTGAGCAGCGTGACGGTCGACCTCTCGGGATTGTCTGGGTTCCTGGAAATCTTCGTGCGCCACGACATCGCGGCAGAGTGGATGGACCGGGACCGCCAGGGCGATGCCCGTTCAGTGACGATCGAGAGCCCGGATCCTGGTCCGTACTACATCGACGTCGCCGCTGCGGTGGCCGGCACCAGCTCAACCTACACCATCACCGTCAGCGGGAAGTAAGCTGTAGTCCAATTATCAAGCAGGCCTGCGACGACGCAGGCCTGCTTCTTTTTTTATTCACCCAGTATACGCTGCCGGCGGATCGTTGCGGTCGACAATGGGGCCCAGTCGCAGCGGGGTCAGGGAAGGCGTAGGGAGAAGTGGGATCAAAGTCGGCGGCGCGATGATTGGCACCGAGCAGGACTCCGCCCCTACCATGGGCGTCTCTGTCCTTCCCTGCGAGGATTCAGCGGTAAGCACCTCGGCGAGGCTCCGGGATGGATCCCAGCCATCTCACGCCTATGCGCCTTGTTTGTGACGCCAGGTCCGTAACTTACCCGGGCGGGGTCGAGGTCAGGATCTCTACCTCGTGCCAGGCCGGCCACAGGTCGAGGACATAGGTTGTCACGACTCGGACAAGATCGACGCCGATCAGCGGCTCTTCCGGGGTATACGTAAGGACATCGCCTTCACCCGTCACGCCGTCGAAGGTATGTACCAGCGCAATGGGCTCGCCCACCTGCCTCACCCAGAGCTGGTGCACGCTGCGCCCGGGCGGGTCCTGGGCGACGGTGAGCACGATCGACTCGACATCGGTGGGCGCTGCCAGCGAGAACTGGATCCACTGCGGCGCCCCAGCTGAGCTGTTCCAGTAGTCCATGCTTCCATCGGCCGCCTGCTCGGGCGGATAGCCTAGCGCGTAACTCGATGCTGTGATCACGGCTCGGGATGCCGCGTTGAAGCGGATGAAGTCGAAATCGCCGTAGGCGCAGGGATCCGGGCGGTTGGCCGGCGCGAGCACCGTCGCCACGACGCCATCGTCTTCATAGGCATTCCAGAACTCGTCCTGTGGGTTCACCCCCCAGGTCCAGAACAGCCAGCCGTCGATTCCGTAATTGCACGATTCGACCTGCCAGGCTTGCAGCGCCGCCGCGCCGCGTTCGGCGGTGGCGTAGTTGTGCTTATCCGCCCCGAACTCGCCCATCAGGATCAGCTTATCCCCGGCGCCGACCAGTGCGAAGTTCTCCACATGTTCCTTCATCGACAGGTCGTAGCCTGGATAGGCGTGGATATCGATGAAATCGAGCTGCGATTCGCGCACGACGCGATCGAGGTAGACCAGGCGCAGGTCACCCTCCCGCACCGGGTTCGGCTCCTGCTGGACGAAGAAACCCATCGTAACCAGCGCGGTAGGGTCGACGGCCAGGATCGAATTCCGCAGCTGCTCGATCCAGTACAGCCAGCCTTCCTCCATCATCTGCACCTGGGAGCCCGGATCGGCCATGTCATAGCTGCTGCCATTGGCCGTGGTGACCGTACCAGAGGTCTGGCTCAAGGGCGGGGAATCGGCTTCGTAGAAGGCTTCATTTTTCAACTCGTAGGCCAGCACGGCGTCGAGCGGCGCCCCGCGCTCGATCAAGCCCTGGATCAAGTCCTCCCAGTAGCTACGTTCGGCATTGATGCCGTGATCGGTCAGGTAGACGCCGTTGTAGCCCACGTATGCGGCACGGCCGAGCTCCTGGCTGTAGCCGCCATCATCCGGGACCCAGTCATCGGTGAAAACGACGTAAATGCCATTCTGTTTCGCCAGGCGCAGGAACTCGGCCATGTTGTCCAGGTAGGCATCCGACAACCCGCCGGCCGGATTACCAATGCACCCGCCCACCTCGCCCCAGCAGGCGTTCTTCCACATCCGTACCGTGTTGAAACCCAGCGCCGCCATCTGCTGCAGCTCGGCTTCAGCCTGGTCCAGCTCGCCGAAGGAAGTGTTGAAGAGCGCATCGACCCAGATGTCGCCCCGTCCAGGCGAGGGCCTGGACACCCAATGGACATAGTCCGCGCCGCGCGGCACGAAGCGCTCGCCGGTTACCCGGTCGAAGAATTCCAGGCCGGAGCTCCCAGTGCGGACGCCGATGCGATGTTCGACGGGAATGGGTAATTCCGTCGGTGTTGGGACTTCGGTGGGAGCGGCAGGGGTGGCTGTGGATTCTGGTCCCGAGGTTGGAGTGCCGGGGGATGGTGAACATCCTGCCAAAGCAACCAGAAGTAAAAGATCGACCAGTGTGTGGCGCAAATTCATGGAGGCCCTCCGCAAGCCCGTGAGTTTTGCGCCCTAACGGATCGGCCGCTTGGATGCCCGGGTCTGCTCAATGAGCTAACTCGGACCAATCATACCCTATTTGGATCGAGCAAAGGGGGGAATTTGAATCGAAAGCCGGGCACTACGGACACATGGAGATGATCTTGTCCGCCTCGTACAGAGCGGCGTCCCAGGTGAACTCGCGGCCATCACTGGCGTAGTAGTAGGTCGTGCCGTTCGGGAAGAGGGCGACGACGATCCCGCTGTAGCCCAGCATGTGCGGCACCCACACCTCGCAGTCGAACCCGCGCGTGTAGGCACGTGCCCAGAAGGCGTTGTTGTACTTCTGGTTGGGCCCGATCGCCACGCCGCGGTCGTCCGGGTCGCGCTGCAAGGCCGCCGCCAGCTGGTCCGGCTGCAGGAACTGCTCGCCGCCGATGGCGCCGTCGTCCACGTTCAAAAAGGTTGCCAGCTTGGCCATGTCATCCGGGGTCCACCACATCCCCAGCCCGCCGTACGGCTGGCCCTGCCAGCCGTCGTCCTTCGTGCGCAGGACGCTTAACATCCCGGGGTTGAGCTCGAGCGGCCGGTAGATCTCCTCGACCACGAAGTCGAAGATGTCCGCCCCAATGCCTTCTTTCGTCTCGAGGTAATTCTGCAGTGCGCGCGTGAGGATGAAGGTGTCCGAGGTGCGGTACACCCACTGCGTCCCGGGCGGGGCGCCGTGCGGCCAGTTGAAAGCGGCCGTGATCAGGTCGGCGTAGTATTCGCTTGTCCAGAAGGGGTCGGTATCGAAATGTTCCTCATCGACCATGTTACCGGCACTGCGAAAGTTGCCGGTCGCCATGTCGAGCGTGTTGTTGAAGGTGACCTTGCTCCAATCACCCTGGCTCTCCGCCGCCTCGGGGACGTAATCCTTGATCAGCAGGTCGGGGACCCCGGGGCCGTACTTCTGGGCCAGGCGCATCAGCGCCACGCTCACGAAGGACGACTTGGCGGTCGAATAGGAGGCGGCGCGCATTGATTCGCAGTAGGGGTAAGGGCCGTAGCGGGTCTCGCAGCCGCCGACGTAGTTCACACCGTTCACGACGAAGCCGTACCAGGTCATGGCGCCCGGGCTGACGCCGCGCCCGAAGGCCGTTAGGTCCACACCGGGGTAGTCCTGAGCCAGCGCTTCGATCGGCTTCACCGGGAAGCGAGCGGCCAGCTCGCGGTCGAAGTCGGCCCGCACCCGGTCGGCCCCCGGGACCGGTCCGGGATTGTAGACCGCCTCCAGCAGCCCCCACAGATCGGTGTGAAGCGAGACCGTCGTCTCCTGCGTAACCTGGTACCAGACGTGCGAGGCGTGTTCGTCGTCGAAGAGGAAGGTCATCACCCCGTTGAAGACCGCGTTCGAGCCCTTCCAGACCAGCGCGAAGGGGAAGGAGGCGCGCGAAAAGCTGCCATCGCCGGCCTCGTTCCAGACCCGGCCCGGCTCGAGCATCAGGTTCCAATCCGGGTGATCGGCGATGATCAGCCCGCGCTGGACCGGGACCAGGTAGTCCCCACTCTGTACGAAGGCGTAGTCGAACTTCGGCAGGTGGGCGGCTTGCGGATCGATGTCCGGGTCGCCGCTCCGCACGAGCAGCGAGCCGAGCTCACTCTCGCCGCGCAGCTCCAGCCGGCCCTCGAAGACGTGCGACGCCGGGGCGGCCTCAGCGGAGAGCGCCAATGCGGTGTTGTCGACCGGCGCCTCGGCCTCGAAGCCGTCCATCAGGTCGTCGTAGGTGAGCAGGGAGCGTTCGACTGCGCCTGTTCCCGTGAGAGCCGAGCCCGCGCTGGCCGGCATGCCGATCGTCACCCATTGCTCCGGGTCGAACTGCATTTGAGCAGGCATTTCGCCGGGCGCAGGACGACTGATATCGTCCCCGAGTGCGGCCGGCCAGATCACCTTCACATAGATATTGGAGGACCGCATCAGGTTCATCGCCAGGCGGACCGTGGGTGTGGCGACTTCGATCTTGTATTCGAGTTCATTGGGGGTGCCCATGTACGAGTTGGCCGCCACCCAGCGCTCCTCTTCGAAGAAGGCCTCCCGCTCGGCGACGGCGGCCGGTCCGTCGTCGGTCGCCCGGCAGCGCCAGTTGAAGTCCTGCGTTCGATTCCAGCTCTCGCCCTGCCGAGCGTAGATCGCCGTACCGAGGGCAGCCGAAGCGTGCAGGATAGCGATCTCGCCGCCATGGTCGAGGTAGATGTTGCCGGCGACCAGCTCGGGTTTACTTCCCCGTACACCCAGGTAGAGGTAGCCGCCGCTATAAAGCAGGAACAGCTCACTGCCGTCCGAGAATGTCTCCACCCGGGCGCCGTCCCACTCGCCGGCTGAGAGCGTGCCATCGATGGTAGGCGGCTCCCCCGGCGGGACTCTGAAATCGAACGCGGGCGTCGGCGTGGGGCTGGGTGCAGCCGGCGCCGTCGTCGCCGCCGGCGCGGCGCACGCGGCCGCCAGGGACAGAAGCAGGAGGGCAGCGAGCCAGCGTGTGGGGGGAATGCGATTCATCAAAAGCCCTCCTCGTGAGCGCGTCCGGGGGTTCGCGCTCCTGCACTAAATACCCTGCGCAGTACGTTCGAGGTTCAAGCCGGAGGCTGGAAGGGTTGGACTAGAGCGAGCGGCCGAGGGCGTGATCCCTGAGCAGCTTGCGTGTTGACCACCAGCCGGGCAGGTGGCGATCCATGAGGGCCTTGAAGCGGGCGTTGTGGGAGGGTTCTAGCAGGTGGACCAGCTCGTGGACGAGTACGTATTCCAGGCATTTGGGGTCGAAGCGGGCCAGCTCGGTGTTGAGGCGGATCGTGCGTGGTTTTGTGCTGCAGGAGCCCCAGCGGGTCTTCATTGTGCGGTAGCTGACTTTCGCAACCTGCACGCCGATGATCGGCTCCCAGCGCACCAGCAGCGGCGGGACGGCCGCCTCCAGCTGCCGCCGGTACCAGGCCTCGACCAGGGCTTTGCGTTTGGCCACCGTCGTCCCCGGGCAGACCGCCAGCCGCAGCGCCGCGCCGCGCAGTTCGACCGAGGGCTTCCCTTGAGTTTCGACCACCCCCAGGTGAACCGTCCGGCCCCAGATGGAGAACGGCTCGCCGCTGGCGTACTTATGGCGAATGGGCTGTGACCGGGAGCGCGTTTTCGCCTGCTGGCGCCGAATCCAATCGAGCTTCGAGCGGGCGAAAGCCTCCAGCTCGCGGTTCGACATCCGCCTGGGTGCCGACATGCGCACCTCGCCCGCGCCGTTTACGCGCAGGTAGGCGTGCTTGATCGCTTTGCGGGTGACTGCAATGGTGAGATCTTCCAGTTGGATTCGGGGAGTCATCGGCCTTCTACAAAAAAATTTACTTCATTTATTGTAATTGTTGGGATTCTTAATTAACTGTTCCATTCGTGGATTTTCTCTGTTATTTCTTCTAGAATCTTACGCAATGACCCTTCGATATCTTCACCTGAAAAATCATTTGATATCAACCTTGCATACTTCACTTTATTACTTGCATATTTAATTTCGGCTCCACCATTTGCCCTGAGTTCATTATCAAGCCTCTCTGGAAAAGACGAGTACTTATCATTTACAAACTCAGAATCGATTCCTTGTAGTGAGAAGATTGCCCGACGCATAGACGAGTCAGGTATTAAGTTTTCAATTTCGCGCCCATCGGTTATCCAACATATACCTCCTCCACTTTCACACTCTGCTTTCACCCTCTCTTTTGTTTGATTTAGTCGCCCTCCACTGGGGCTTTTCCTGTCGCTATCGATAACAACAATTGCATTTTGATTTATTTTTAGAATATGGATTAATTGCTCTGGGACTCCCTCTCTTTCGAATCCCAAGTGACTTAGCAGTCGGCCACCATAGAACATTATCGAGAAATCACGACCCTCCTGTAATTCGTTGTCATTGATCTCTAGCCATCTTTTAATATATATTCGATCACTTGGTCCCTCTACCCATATCGTACAATTCGTCATGAGAACATCACTGGGTGCAACACCAAGGTCACGCAAGGCAAGAATGCTCGACCGATCGCCGATTAAGGCAGAGCCACGAGTAGATCCATTCTCAGATTTTATATGGAAGACTTGGACATCCTCCACCCAATCGATCGCGTTCACAAAAACATGTGAGTGAGAAGTAATCAGGTAATTGTTTGAAGTGTTTTTCGTTATGAATCTGACAAATTCTCTTTGTAGGCGTGGGTGCATATGAATTTCTGGCTCTTCAATGCAATATAAATCGCCTTCGTTTTCGAGTAAGGCGGTAAGAAGTATTACTAGTTCATGGGTACCTGTACCATACGAACTAAGAGGCAAACGGAGTCCATCATTGTTTAATAGAAGTTCATCCTCTTTCGTTATCTCAATATTTGCCGATGGAAGATGTAATAGTTCGCGCAGAAAGGACTGAACTCGTTCGAATTTATCTCTTTGTCTGTCCTGTCCAATCGGAGGAATCTGATACTGGCCAAGCAAGCCAATTAAATTTCGCCCTGCATAGGAATATTCATCACCCGGAGTAATTTGTCGAAATTCAGGTATTGTGTGGACATTCGGGATCGCAGATTTGAATCGATTGAAGGCTGATTGCGCTTGCTCCCTCATTTCCTTCTGAAGTGTTTCCGTTGGCAGTTGTCGATTGAATTGGCGATTGGAAACCAACAGAAGTAATTTCCTTGCGGTACCAAAATCAGTGATAGAAGAACCACTCCAGTCGTTATATGAAACTGAAGACGGAGGCTTGACAGAAATATCAAATGAGATGTACTTAGAACTAAGGAGTGAACTAATTAGGCGTAGCTCCTCCGAGTCAGAGTCTTGAATTTCAAACTCAAGCACATATCGGAAGATGGAAGAACCATCACGTCTAAACTGATCAAGTCCAGATATCGAAAAAGATTTTTCATCTTTATGAATTTCAGAGATCAGACGGACTGCCCTAATAACATTCGACTTGCCGCTATTATTTTGACCAATTAATATGTTGCACTTTGACCACGGCCTAAGAGAAACACCTTCATCCCCTAAGCTTCGATAGCTCTTAATCTCTAAGCCAGAAATTCTCATTTACTAATTTCCCTTTGTTAAACCGTGGCTTTAGGCTAATGGAGTAAACAAGTAGTTGTCGTAACAGCCTCGAGCTGCGAAGTCCCACGCTCTTGGTGGGGAGGCGCCGGGGCAACCCTTCCTACGAGGAATTCTCGTCTCAATAACCCGCTCCATCGATTGTATTTCGCGCTGCATCCCCGGTCGCCTCCAGTGAGTTGTTAGCCGCCAATGTATTCTTCACGCGCGGGAGTTGGCACAAGTTATAATGCGCAATTCCAACAATTCGGCAGTTAGCTCGGCAATAACTCTGATTGCGCCCCGAATCGATGGCAATCGATCGAGCGTAGCTTGGACCTGGTCGAGCCTAACGGCAAACAACTCTACCATTGGAGCAAGCTCGGAATCCCTTGGATCATAAGAAGGATTCTTGGCAACAATCCAGGCAATATTGGAGTCAATGGACGGTAGATCTGGCTGAAATATGTTTTGGTCATTCACGACAACGAAGCCATGTTTTGTCTTGTTGTAAGCCCTAACGAGAGCACGGTCCTCGATAAGATATATGTTCGATGCCTGTGAAAGTAAAACGTTTGCTTCAAAATAGAGTCTGGACAAGGCGGAATTAGAGAACTCGGCGTGGGCATCGGTGATCTCTCCAAGTGAGGGGAGATTGAGGCCCGCCGAAAGACCATCGCCTTCACGCACAATACTATAGATCTCACTGAGAGTTGTGGTCGGAGCCAACGGAGCTCGAGTTCCATATGTAAGGTATGAATAGACTAGCCCAGCTCCCTCATCACGATGGCGAACTGCGATACACAGCGCGCCGAGGCCTTCCAGAGCAGCCATGAACTCAGTGAACAGCTTGACTGCTAAAAGCTTCTGAGCATCTGGCTCCTGGGTGGACGCAATCGCATCAGAAATGGATGATGCAGCCACTAGATGACCCCTGCTGCCAAAGCCCTGATAATCCCTAAGAAACCTGACCGCGACCATAGTGCCGACGTCTAATGAATCTTGCACAACCAGCAACCTTACTCTCGGTGATGTAAAGCCGCCGATTGGCTGAACCGGCAAGACTTCTTTCGATCAAGGCTACCGAAAACTTCCCTGGGCGTCTCTATTTTCGACCGCACTGCTACCCTTTGCATGTTAAAGCCTCGTATATTGGCTAAGCCTCCCTCTCTACCGTGGATACACCAAAGTCGGTCACTCCAAGATCGCTGGGGCCCTTTTTGATTTCAACTCTTACCTGATAGGTAAACTGCGCACCATCGGGAAATCCCTGTGGCACGATCTTAAGGTGCTCAACGCGGATGCCGTCCTCCATCTCTGTAGCCTGATCATTTGTGGCGATGTCGTCTGAAAATCTGAAGGATGGGAGGTTCTCTACATCAGCCAAGATATTTCCGGGTGGTGTAGCGAGGATCTTGCCTTTTAGCATGAACCTGGGGGATGCCGAGAGTGGTAACGGGTATTCAGCAATTCCCTCCCAATCACTCTCGTCATTATCCAGAAGGTTATTTACACCCGCGATTACAGCCTTCCTTAGCATTTGCGTTTTAGGCGCAATTTCCCGCGTAACCTCAAACGGATCCTCAGTCGAATGGACGATCTCGATCCTGGTTCGCCTTAAAGCTGACCATATTTCCTTCTCGCCAAGAATCTCCTCGATCAAGTACTTTATGCCAGACGAGCTATCAACTTCTTCAATAGCGCCATCGCAGTTTCTACAGAATACTGGGTCACTGCAATGTTTGCAGGTGATCTGATAGTGCCTATGAGTTTGGAATTTATCGCGGATTAGCGGATTCAATGCTTCAAGGGCTGTCCAGAGGTCTTCGTATTTATCGATAGGATCAGCTTCAAGGTGAGCTCTTCCATAGAATCGTAATGCTCGATCGATCCTGCGTCGGTCCTTAACATCACCAAAGCCGGAATACGACTCAAGGAATTTCCTTAGCTTACCCGAGCTAAATGGACGGAAGGTTCGCAGCGAATCAGTCTGCATGTACAGAGGCTGAGCAAATTCCCTGTCGGCTTCGGATTTATCTGTGTCATAAGATATAAATGGCGTAGGGTCGTCGATTGCAGCCGTTTCATTGATTGTGATTATGTCATTTAGAAATGAAACGAACCGCTCAGCTTTCCAAATTGCGGATATTGGTCCAATCGCGGATGTTCGAACTGTGTATGCCCACTTCAGGTCAGGAAAGAAATCTTTCAGCGGAGATGATTGAGTTTCACTGATTTCGATGTCGCAATCGCCGAGTTGTACCTGAAGGGGCTCCGACAGCCTCACAGCAGAGTCCGCATAGAGACTTATGAAGTAATCCTTTTCCCCCATTGATACTCTCCTATTTATTTTAGCGGCTAACATGGTCTTATCAAGACTTCTGTCTTGAAAGTCACCCTTATGTACAAAAACAAAACGGATTGCAGCTTTTCTCTCCCCCAGACGTGCAGTGGCAGCGATGGAATGACGAGGAAATCCTGGTTGTCTGGATTTACCGATCTGCTTCTCTGACCGCAAATTTCAGCATAGATCTTTTCCCTGGCCGGCTCAAGCAATCCCCTGGTCCCATGCTTCAGAAGCGTCATGCTCGGCGCTA
>DAOUEL010000002.1:0-70625 GCA_034430595.1 Anaerolineales bacterium
TTAGCGGGCCACTCCCGCTGGGATATCGCCTCCTGCGCTGCGACTGCAGCCAGGACAGCATCCGTTGCGCGCGGGAAAGCATAGAAGAAGGCGTCACCCTGGGTATCGACCTCGCTGCCATTGTGCTGGGAGAATGCCTTTCGCAAGATCCCGCGCTGTTCGGCCAGTAAATCCGGGTAGCGATCGCCAAGCTCATGAAGCAGCCGGGTCGAACCTTCGATGTCCGTGAAGAGGAAGGTGACGGTACCGGAGGGAAGGTCAACCGTCGAAATCTCCCCGGTCATAATGTTATTCTCTTCTGGTTTCCACGTGGACTTTTTATCAAAATCAACCCGCCCCCGATCCTGCAGCTTCCAGACGAAGCTCACGCAGCGCATCCTGATCAAGTCCCCGCAAACGCGGCAGGTCAGCCTTATGCGTGGTCGCAAGGCGGTCAGTCAGCTTCGACAGGAACAAGTAGCGCAGGCGTGGGTTGGTCATCGCCGCATGCAAGTTTCCGTCTGGAACCTGCAGCAGCTTCAGCTTGGTTTCGGCCACGACATCTGCCGTGCGCGGCGTACTCGTCAGCGCTGCAATCTCACCAAAAAAGTCGCCAGGACCCATCGTGGAGAGCGAGTGCACCTGCCCATGCACGTCGGTTGCACCAGCCACTGCCGTTCCACCCAGGATGAAGTAGGCCTCCCTCCCGCTCTCCCCTTGCCGTAGAATCGAGCTTCCTTGCTCCACTTCGAATACGGAGGCATGAGCGATGAAATCCTGCCTCGCATTGCCCTGCAGTTCACCCATTAGCGGTAAATGCGCCACCAAAACCTTAAAATCACTCATCTGGGCAGCCCGCATACCCACCCGGGCGGACTGTGCCGGTGCAGCTCTCAGCAGTGCTAGCTTCATCCGCCACGCTGATGTCGGCGAACCTATGCCCGGCAGGAGCAAGGCAATAACCCCCGTCGCCCCGACTAACAATCCGCAGATCAAGACCATCGTCCGCACGTCGATCACGTCCGCCAGGCCTGCCGCTGCCATGCCGAGTAAGCCGATGAAGCTCGCAACCACCGAAAAGGCACTGTTCACGCGCCCGCGCACCTCCCTGGTTGTGTTGCGCTGCACGAGTAGATTTCGTGAAATCGAAAAAGGAGCATTGACAAACCCGGTGAGCATCACCAGGCCAATTGCAACTGGGATTATGGCCACTCTCGAGTACAGGACACCGATCACCCCGAAGCTGAGCAAGCTCAATGCGATCCACTGGCCCTCACGTAAACGATCGGCCAAGCGCGCCATCATGAAACTGCTGACGACGAACCCGACCGAAGTCAAGCCCTCCATCAGGCCAAATTCAAACTCGCTTGCCCCTAACGCTTGCTCGGCAAAGGGCAGCAGCAACGTATTCCATAGGTAGACACCCAGTACAAATGGGATATACAGGGTAAGCAGCGACCTCAGGATCGCGCTGGATGCGATAAATCGTACGCCCTCACGCATGTTGTCGAACACAAGCTTGACGGATGTTCGTCCTTCTACCACAAGTGGTTTAATTTGAGTGAGTGAGATAAAAAGAGCCGAAATGACGAAGGAAGCAGAATCGAGGTAGAAAGCCCATTCAATTGGGTAGCGTGCCGCAATCAAACCAGCAGCCGCGTACCCGATCGCACCGGATCCCCAGTTGCTGATGGCGATGAATGAATTAGCCGCCGCCAATTCCTCATCTGAGGCAATCTCAGGAAGAACACTGGCGTGTGCAGGGGTGAAAAACTGAGTCGCTGCCGTTGAGAGCATAACCAACACGTACAACCACCCGACGCCAAATGGCAGCAGGATCGGGATCAGCAGGATCAGGATGGCATTGGCCACGTCGGACAGGATCATGATCCGCTTGCGGTCCATGCGGTCCACAAAGACGCCCGCAAATAGACCTACCAACAGGCTCGGCCCGGCTGTCGCCATCAACATTAACCCGACGCTCAAAGCCGATCCCGTCTGGCGGTAGACCACGATCGATGCCGCCAAGCTTGTAAGCGATTTCCCGATGGTCGAGATCAGCTGTCCAGTCCAGATGTAGGTGAAATTGCGGTTGCGGAAAATCGAAAACGTTGAGGGCTTAGCTTCCAATCCAACTCCCATCGCCACCCCTCCCTCCCCATAGAATCATCACAAAGATAAAATCGAGCAATCTAGCTCAGATCACCAGACTCAGGTTTGCCCGTGACTGATTCGTTTAGATGAGCACCAACAGAACTGCTTTTTGACGGCTACCGGAGAGGAACCATCTACACTGGACGAGCAGCCAATGAATATGAATTCCAGGGATAAAAACCCGCTCCTCGAGCAGGGCGCCGGCCTATGCAGGATTGAAGTATCGAAGCTCGTTCAACTTGGATGAGGTCGCGTTCCAGCACAGGTAGAGTACAACCTCTGAAATTGAAACGCAATACCCAGCGAAAGTGGGCCGATTCTGCAACTAGTATATTCCCTGCAGGGCACAATAATCGAACTTCACGCCGTATGTAGCATCATGTATGAGAAACAGTTCCCCTTCGGTTCAATTCAGAATTCGGAGAAATATGTGTTCGAGAAATCGTTCCTGGCTGAATTCCTTGACATATTTACGCTTGTCTTCATCAGCGCCGGCGCGCTGGTGGCCAGGGAGATATCCTTGTCGCCTGGCGGCTACTCGCAATGACACTTTAATGTTATCCCGAGGAGCAGTGCGACGAGCGATACCAAAGACACAGTCTGGGTGAACTCGCCACAAGGTCGCGGGGATGCAGCAAGTTCCATATGGATGCATCGTGGGGAATCCTCACCCTGCGGGTTCGGAATGACAATGATGTTGTCATTGCAAGCGGAGCGAAGCAATTTCCTACTGGAGAGGAATAGGTTTGATTGCGGCGCTCGAAGGCGGCCGGAAAGATTGCCACCCCGGCCAGTACTCGGGGCAGGCGTCTCCTGGCGGCTCCATCTAATGACATGAGGAGCAGGCCTAGTGCTACCGATGGACATCATGATTGGCGGGCTAAATGTAGAGCCGGTCGCGGTCGACTTCCTCGCGCAGCAGACGCAGTTCCTCGGCGCTCGGACCCGGGTTCGACTCGATCTCGTCCGCTAAAAGCAGTTCGAAACCGGTGTTCTCGACCACCTGCTCAACCGTTACACCCGGCTGAGTCGCCAACAGCTGCATTCGCTTGCTTTCGGGTTCGTAACCGAGAATCGCCAGGTTGGACACAACCCGGTATGGTCCCGTATCACGCGGCAGCCCGGCCGCCTCGCGCGCGCCGGGTCCGCTCAGGTATCCGGGTGTGGTGATGAAGTCGATCTTCTCCACGAAGCGCCGGACATCATGCCGCATGATGGCGATCGTGCGCCAGCAGTGCGAGCCGACATCGTTGCCACCTCCACTTCCCGGCAGGCGCACCTTCGGATGGTCGTGCTCGCCGATGGTCGTGCTGTTCAGGTTGCCGTACGGATCGATCTGAGCCCCGCCCAGAAACCCGTACTCCACGAAGCCGCGCTGCGCGGTCTCGACGATGTCCAGGATCCCCGATGCCGCCACAGCCCGGTGGAAGCTGCGCCGTTCACCGACGGCCAGCGGGAGCGAATCGAGAATCGCGCCGGTCCCACCAAACTCGAAGATCGCCACCAGGTTCGGCGCGTGCATCTTCTGCGCCAGCGATGCGGCCAGCATCGGGATACCCGTGCCGATGAAAGCCGTGGTGTTATCGGGCATCAAGCGGGCGGCGGAACAGATCAGCAGTTCGCTGGGGTTGTACCCGAGGTCGCTCATGACGTCCTCCCGGGCACCATCGCCTTCAGTTCCTGCAGCCGCCTCTCGCCGACAAGCCCCAGGTAGGCTGCCTGATCAGGCAGGCCGTAGATAAATTTCTCCAGGTAAGCCTGCGCGCTCTCCGCCTCCTGCGAGGCCTCGACCCAGGCTTTGATCGCCGGCTCATCGCGCTCATAGAGGTAGCACATCTCGCCAGGGTGTGAGCCAAAGGGCGCCTCCACAACAGCGTCCACCAGGTAGTAGGGGATGATCGTCTTCTCGGGCGTTGCCCGAATCTGATCGGTCGGGACGATTTCTTCAGCGCTGATCAGCAGCTGCTTGGAGGCCCGCGCCAGCTCGGCTGCAAAGCCGCTGATGCCGTCGATCTGGGCGTTTCCATACCGGTCCGCCCTGTGCACGTGGATCAAGCCGACATCCAGGACAAGCGCCGGCAGCAGGCAGAGCGGCTCGCCGGTGAATGGGCATTCGACCACCTTCGCTGCGCTGTATCTCAAGGTATCGCTGCCCAGCATCGATCGCACGGGAAGGAAGGGCACCCCCATGGCGGCGGCCTTGAAGCGCCAGGCTAGCGCGGCATTGCTCCACTCCACACAGCGTTCGACCCGCCCGCTCTCAACCTCCCGCCGCAGCGCGTTTGAGACCCCGTAGACCTCCAGGCCGATATAGGTGATGTCAAGCGCCTTAACCAGACCCGCCGCCAGCAGCAGGTCAGCTTCGAGCACGCCCTGACCAGCCAGGCGCAGATCCCCGATCCCCTGGCGGACGATTTCCCGCGTGAGGGACATCGGGCAGCGCACGCTGCCGTAGAGCTCGATGCCGATGTAATCACCGGGGTGGATGAAGGTACGGACAGCCTCGGCTTCGCTCATGATCTTGTCGACCATGCCCTTCGGTTTGTCACGATTCGAGGCGCGAAACGCATCCATGTCAATCGGCTGCAGCAGCGGGCCGAGTCCCTGCTCGATCACTTTCATTGAAGCCCTCCGTCCCTGAACATTTGGAGAAATGAGCAAAGCAATGATAGATCGGGGGAAGGAATCAGGCCAACGCGGAACCACGTTGAAAAAAGAAACGGCGGCCCGGTCGGGTCGCCGTGGATCGCCAGCGGGAGGACATCAAGGCAAATAGTTGAGCGGATTGACCTTGCCGTACTGGTCGTTCATCATCTCGAAATGCAGATGCGAGCCGGTGCAGTTGCCGGTGCAGCCCATGGCGCCGATGACGTCGCCCTGGTAAACCGTCTGACCGCAGCCAACGTTGATCGCGCTCAGGTGAGCATACAGGGTCTGCCAGCCGTTGCCGTGATCGAGCACGATGACATAGCCATAGCCCCAGTCGTTCCAGCCCGAGTAAACCACAACACCCGTATCGGAGGCGAAAATCGCATGGCCTGTATCGCCGGCCAGGTCGATCGCCGGGTGGATCGAGGAGTAGTTATAGCCCGAAAGATAATGCAGGGGCGTGGGGTATATAAAGGTACCTGTGCCGACAGCCCCATCCACAACGGTGCCGCATGCCCCCGGTCCCAGGATCTTGGCCACTGCTGGATTGGAGCGTGGAATGCGCGGCGCGCTCCAGGAAACGAGTTCACGGTGCCCACCTGGGATCATCAAGACCTGGCCAGCTTCGATGGTTGGATTAGCGGGATCCATGTTGGGATCCAGGTTGTTTCCGGGCCAGATGAGGATGTCGAGCGAGTCGACACCGAAGAAGCGTGCGACGCCGTTCAAACCATCACCGGCATGCCAGACATACAGCGTGCCATCCACTGGCGGAATCTTTAATTCCTGTCCAGGAGAGAGTCGATGAGGATCATCCTGCAGCACATCCTCATTGCCCCATAAGATGCTCTCCGGTTTGAGGCCGAATTTTTCGGCGATACCAAAGAGCGTATCCCCTTCCTGGACCTGGTAGCGAATCACATCCATGCGGGGTCGTTCAGGGAAAACCGTGTGCAGTTCCGAAACGCGCGCCAGGCTCGGCTCAATACGGCCACCACCCGAGAATGGCGGCAGCTCTGCCCGCTGCACTGGCTGAGCCGCTACAGCCTCCATGGCTGCCGGCTCTTCAGATGCTGCAGCGGATTGAGGAACATCAGCGGGGAGCGTGTTCCACCCCAGGCGTGCTACCCAGACACCGAGCGCGATCACGACCAGGAGCGAAAGGTGGCCGGCTAATCGGAGCAAAGACTCGCGCAGCGTCAAGCGCCCGATGCGAATCCACAGCCCAATACGTTCGACGAGATACGCGAGGGTCGCAGGTTTCTTTAAATCCGGGGAGATCTTCTCATTCTCAGGCATAAATCAACATCCAGCACGCGTATCCTATCAGCCCGGCAAATCATGGTCAAGATCGATGCCCAGCATTACGGAAGCACAAACCACGGGTTGACAAAGCCACCCTCAAATCGCACCTCGAAGTGCAGGTGCGGCCCGGTCGAGTTCCCGGTCGAGCCAGCCAAACCTATCGTCTGTCCCTGCTGCACGCTCTGCCCGCAGCCGACGTTCACCTGACTCAGGTGGCCATATAGCGTCTGCCAGCCGTTCCCATGATCGATCATGACCATATTGCCATAACCCACCGTTGACCAACCGGCAAAGACGATCACGCCGCTGTCGGCGGCGGAAACACCGGTACCTGTGCCAGCCGCAATATCGATCGCCAGGTGGCCGGACCAGTAATCATTGCCGGAAACGTAGTGATTAGGTGTTGGCCAGATAAAGCCGCCCGTTCCCACGGCGCCAGTGAAAGTCCCCGAACATCCGCCCGGGCCGAAGGCGGAACCGACGCCGGCCTGACCCCGGGCGATCGTCGGCACGAACCACTGCTTGAACGCGCGAGCACCACCCGGGATAATCAACCAGGTGCCAGGCTCGATCTCAGGATCCAGCGGGTTGAGCTGGTTCCCGGGCCAGGCCGAGATATCCTCCGGTTGAACACCGAAGAAATCGGCCACCTTGGATAGCTCATCGCCAGGCTGCCACTGATAGTAGGTGCCATCGACCGGCAGGATGTTCAATTCCTGTCCAGGGCGAAGCAGGTGCGGATCATCGTCCAGGGTTTCGAAATTTCCCCACAGGATCGTCTCAGGCTTAACATCAAATCTTTCAGCAATGGCGAAGACCGAATCGCCTGATTGTACGGTGTAGCGCACGACATCCACACGCGAGCGTGCGGGTTTTAGCGTGGTAAGGTCAACAGCCCGAACCAGCGCTCCCGATTTGGGCGAGGGGTTATAACCCGGGAGATCAACCTGCTCGGGATCATATCCTTCGATATTTTCATGTGTCGGGATCGGGTCGGGGATAAGCGCTGACCGCGCCAGCGAGACGTTCAAGGAAACAGTCCACGCTGCTGCCAGGATAGCGAACGCTGCAAGCACAATTGGGGCTGTGCGTTTCATGGGTTGAATTTTACCGCGCCTGGATCCCAAGCGAGCGTGTTAACCCATGTCCGCAGTCAGGGACTCGAGGAACTCGAGATTGTTCTCGGTTCGCGCCACACGCTGCAAAATCGCCTCGGTCGCAGTTGTAATATCCATTCCGCCACCGTTGGGCGGATCCACCAGCTGGGCATACATGCGCCGCATCAGCCAAACGCGCTGGGTGAGATCCGGGCCAAGCAGCAGCTCTTCCCGCCGGGTGGAGGAACGGTCGATATCGAAAGCCGGGAACACACGCCGCTCCTGCAGTTTGCGGGAGAGATGCAGTTCCATGTTACCGGTGCCCTTAAATTCCTCGTACACGACATCATCCATGCGCGAACCGGTATCGACCAGACAGGTGGCAATAATCGTCAGCGACCCGCCCTCTTCGATGTTGCGGGCAGCGCCGAAAAAGCGTTTCGGTGGGTAGAGCGCGGCCGGATCGATGCCGCCCGAGAGTGTCCGCCCGGAGGGCGTTACCATCAAGTTGTATGCACGTGAGAGCCGGGTAATCGAATCGAGCAAAATGGCGACATCCCGGCCGCACTCGACCAGCCGTTTGGCGCGTTCGAGCGCCATCTCAGCAGCCCGCACGTGAGAATTGACCGGCTCGTCAAAAGTGGAGGCGATCACTTCGGCATCGACCGAGCGGTCCATGTCGGTCACTTCCTCCGGCCGTTCTCCGATCAGGGCTACCATCAAGTGCACATTCGGGTAGTTGGTCGAGATCCCGTTGGCGATCTGCTTCAGTACGGTCGTCTTGCCGGCTTTCGGCGGTGAGACGATCAAGCCACGCTGACCCTTCCCGATGGGCGCCACCAGGTTGATCATGCGCGTGGCCAGGGTAAAACGATCGGTCTCGAGGTCAAAGCGCTCGAGAGGGAAGATCGGGGTCAGCTCCTCGAAGCGCGGGCGGTCTTTCGCTTCCTCGGGATCCAATCCGTTGATCGATTCCACCCGCAGCAGCCCAAAGTACTTCTCGGTGTCCTTGGGAGGGCGGATCTGGCCAATGACCATGTCGCCCGTTCGCAAACCGAAGCGCCGTATCTGGGATTGTGAAACATAGATGTCATTCCGGCCAGGGAGATAGTGATCTGCCCGCAGGAATCCCATCCCCTCGTTCATGATCTCAAGTACACCGCCGCGCAGTTCCAGGCCGCGTTTCTCTGCGTCGGCCTGCATGATACGAAGGATGAGATCCTCCTTCTTCATGCGCGTGGCGCCAGGAATATCGTATTCCTTTGAGAGGGCGCGCAAATCGGGCAGTGTCATTTCTTCAAGCTGGCCAATGTTCATTTAAGGACTCCAAAAGAGTTGGGATCGTTGATGTGGCTGGAGGGAAGCAGATTCAATACCTAAGCCGTCACCTTATTGTGGTCACAAGACGGAAGTTGACTAATGATCGATGCTGATTCAGGATCGATTGCTGGGGGGGCCGCTTTCCAGCGGCCTTGTCTCTGAACGCTGGCATTATAGCATGCGGGGTGAGCAGATGCAAGCCAAACCCTGTTCCTAGCGCTCACCCTTGATTTTCTTGGCCCGTATCAACCTCCGCCCCCGATCGATCAGAAGCAGGTTGAGCAATGCAGCCCAAATTGACATCAAGCTCGCTCCCAGTCCAAGGATCCAGGCGGCGGTAGGCAGTTTTGCCTGCAGGCCGGCGAGCTGGTCGGACGCCTGAACCAGTTTTTCTACTGCCCGGGACAGCTCTGATCGGAAATCTGACAGACCACTTCCAGTCCGCTCCAGGCTGCGATCTAATCCCTGGAGGTCTGTCTGCAGCCCGCCGGTGGTCTCGGAGAAGGCATGCAGATCGGTTTCCAATGTCACCAGGGTCGGCCGTAATGGGGCGAGGCCATCTGCAGCCTGGAGCAGCGATGCATCAAGCGGCTGCTCGGGATCATAGTCCGGGCCACCCAGGAATGGAATACGGGTGAGCAAACGGAGCAGACGGTCAATCGCCGCCGCTCCGTCGCTTGCATAGCGGAGGGAGGCTTCTGTCTCTTCCAGCGTAGTATCCAATGGGCCAGTGAGGAATTCGGCCAGGTCATCCATGAGAACTCGAGCTGAATCGAGGCTCTCATCAATCGAGGAAGACAATTCGTGCGCTTGCTGCAGGCTATTGTCAACTCGTTCGAAAATTGGCAGCTGACCTTCGAGCGTCTCGCTAGCTCCCCGCAATGAGCCGGACATGGCCTGAAGCTCATCGGCAGTGGTTTTGGCAAGCCACTTCAAGCCTGGCGGAATCGATACCAGCAGGATCAGGCTGAACACAACTCCGGTCCAGCCAAAGATCAACATCAAGCGTCCGGTGAATGCCGTAAGCCTGTCTTGTGCTCTGGAACGCCAGGGGGTGCCTGGGTCTGGATTCGTCTGGTCACCACTCACATCCGGATTCATGTTAGCCATTACGGTCGTAGGGGATCTCACTGACCGCCATCAGTTTTTCCCAGCGATGGGTGGCGATGATTTCGCGCACGGTTCCGGTGCGGCCACGCATCACCAGGCTGTGCGTCCGGGCTCCTGAGCCAAAGTACTTCACGCCTTGCAGCAGTTCTCCGTCGGTGATCCCGGTCAACGCGAAGAATACATCATCCGTCTTCACCAGGTCATCGATCTCGAGCACCTTCTCCAGGTCGTAGCCCTGCTCGCGTGCCAGCCGGGCTTCTTCGTCATTGCGCGGCCAGAGCCGGCCTTGAATCTCGCCCCCCATACAGCGCAGCGCACAGGCTGCAAGTACGCCCTCCGGAGTCCCACCGATCCCAACCAGCAAGTCGATTCCGGCATCCGCGTGGGCAGTCATGATTGCACCAGCCACATCACCGTCACTGATCAAGCGGATGCGAGCCCCGGTCTCACGGACTTTCTGAATAAGTTCCTGGTGCCGGGGGCGCTCGAGAATGACGACCGTCAGGTCATCGACATCGGCGCCTTTCGCCCGGGCAATCGCTTTCAAGTTGACATCGACCGGTGCGTCAAGATCGATATGCCCCTTAGCCTGCGGTCCAACCGCGATCTTATACATATATACAATCGGTCCCGGGTTGAACATCGTGCCAGATTCTGCCAGGGCAACCGTGGCAACTGAGTTCGCCCTGCCTTCGGCGAGCAGTGTGGTACCTTCAACCGGATCGACGGCGATGTCGACTTTTGGCCCTTTGCCGTTCCCGAGCTTCTCACCGTTGAACAGCATCGGCGCTTCATCCTTCTCACCCTCACCGATCACGATGACACCGTCGATATCGAGCGAATTCAATACCAGACGCATCCCATCAACGGCGGCCTGGTCCCCGGCCTCCTTCTGACCCCGGCCCATCCAGCGCCCGGCCCCAAGTGCACCGGCCTCCGTCACCCGCACCAGGTCGAGCGCCAGATTGCGGGAAGGTTTTTCCGTCATCGCTTTATTCCTCCATCCGTAGCTTTAAATAATTCCAAGCAGTAATCGAACCGTCAAGTAACCAATCACGCTGGCCCAGAGCCAGGAGTCGATCCGATCCAGCGCGCCGCCGTGCCCTGGAAGCAACCGCCCGGTATCCTTGATCCCGAGCTGACGCTTGAACATGCTGATCCCGAGATCACCAATCGGTGCCAGCGTCCCGATAACGAGTCCGAGCAGCAGGCCGCGTCCCGGATTTATGCTCGAGCTGGTGCCCGCTCCAATTTGCCACAGCAAAGTTAACGCCCAGGAGCCAAGCGCGCCGCCAAGAATTCCGGCCAGGTACCCTTCAACTGATTTCTTCGGGCTTAAGCGGGGTGCCAGGCGATGTCGACCAAAGCGGTGGCCGGCAAGATAGGCTGCGCTGTCTGCTATCCAGACCGCCGGCAGTGCGGTCATAAACCACCACAGTCCATCGTCCATCCCCCGCAGCGAGATAAAGTAAGCTCCGATCCAGCCAACATACACCAACCCGGTTAAGGTCAGCGCGAAATCGGTCCCGGCCAGCGTGGCCCCCCTTTCGTAATCCAGCGTGTGCCAGGCCATTGCCAGCAGGATCAATATCGCCAGCAGGGTAGCGTCAAACCTGAAACCCCACAGGAAACGGGAGAGCGAGATTGCAGCTACGCCTGCCACCAGCAATGGCAGCGACGGGCGTTGGCCGGCGTGACGGAATATCAACCCGAATTCAACCACTGCCAGGCAAAGAACCAGTGTGACACCCAGCCCAAACAGCCAGCCGCCGTCCGCGATCACCCAGGCGATGACCGGCAGGAGCAGCAGCGCAATGGCTACCCGTTCGCGCAGCATATTAACGGGTGGAAACGCGGTCGGATATCTGACCGTAGCGGCGTTCTCTGTTGGAAAATTCATGCAGTGCCGCGAGCAGCTCTTCTGGGCCAAAATCAGGCCAGAATGTGGATGTTAAATACCATTCGGAGTACGCCCCCTGCCAGATCAGAAAATTGCTGACCCGCATTTCTCCCGAGGTGCGGATGATCAGGTCAGGGTCAGGACACCCTACAGTGTAGAGATGATCCTCGATCGCTTCTTCAGTCACTTCCTCGGGCTTTGTCCCCTCTTTGATCAGCTCGCGAACCGCATGGACCAGTTCATCCCGTCCCCCATAATTCCAGGCGACGTTTAAAACCAGGTTTTTATTGTTCTTTGTAAGTTCGATCGCAGCATGCACTTTCTCCTGCAGCCGGGGGCTCAATCGCTCAAGCCGACCGATGTGCCGCAGCTGGACGCCGTTCTTGTGCAGTTCGGCAAGCTCGCGATCGATGACCTCCTCCAGAATGCCGAGTAGGCCGCGCACCTCTTCCTGGGGACGCTGCCAGTTTTCAGTCGAGAACGCATAAATGGTTAAGTATTGAATGCCATATTCAACCGCGGCTTCAAGCACACGCCGCAGATTATCCACTCCAGCTCGGTGGCCGGCCAGGCGTGGCAGACCCCGAGCGCGAGCCCAGCGTCCGTTTCCATCCATAATGATGGCCACATGGACCGGGATATTATCGGGTAGGTTTTTCGATTCTGAATTTGACATAGGTTTTAGGAATAGGGGGTCAGACTTCCATGACCTCGTTTTCCTTACGCTCGGCGATTTCATTGATCTCGTCGACATAGCGATCGGTCAACTTCTGCAGGTCTTCTTCCCCGCGCTTCAATTCGTCTTCGGAAATGAGTTTTTCGCGCTCGAACTCGCGCATGTCGTTTTGGGTGTCACGCCGTACGTTGCGTACAGCGACCCGGGCTTCCTCTGCCCGGCTGCGGACGACCCGCACCAGCTCATGCCGACGTTCTTCCGTCAAAGGTGGGATGTTGAGGCGGATGATCTTCCCATCATTGCCGGGAGTCAGACCAAGGTCGGAGGTCATGATGGCACGCTCGATGTCCTTGATACTGGCTGGATCGAATGGCCTGATGGTGAGCATGCGCGGCTCGGGGGCTGAGATTGTCGCCAACTGGATAAGCGGGGTCGGTGTGCCGTAATACTCGACCTCCAGCCTCTCCACCAGTGCTGGCGAGGCTCGGCCGGTACGAATGGAGGCCAGGTCATCTTCCAACACGTGAATTGCGCCGCGCATTCGATTTTCAGCTTCAACTAGGGCATCCTTGACCATTCTGCAACTCCTCAGACAGGTGCTGAAGCTCTCAGAATCACCCTTATAGGATAATTCAAAATGGGATATTTTGCGACGAGGCCGTTTGCACCAAGCGGATGAACACCGCTCTCGTGGTCGTAATAGATACGATTTGTGGAGCGCTCTTACTTATTCGCTGATCGTCGTACCGACCTGTTCGCCCATCACCGCCCTGGTCAGGCTGCCTTCCTGCCACATGTTCAGCACGAGAATTGGCAGTTGATTGTCCATGCAGAGAGAAATGGCAGTGCTGTCCATGACCTCCAGCCTACGGTTGAGCGCGTCGATGTAGCGCAGGTAATCAAAGCGTTTGGCATCGGGGTTTTTCTCGGGGTCGGAGTCGTACACTCCATCAACCTTCGTTGCCTTGATAACGATATCGGCGTCGATCTCCATCGCACGCAGCGCAGCTGCTGTATCAGTAGAAAAATATGGATTCCCGGTTCCCCCACCGAGAATGACCACCCGGTCTTTCTCAAGGTGACGGATCGCCCGGCGCCGGATGTAGGGTTCAGCCACAGCCCGCATCTCGACCGCTGACATGACGCGCGTAACCGCACCAATTCGCTCGAGGGCATCCATCAGGGCCAACGCGTTAATGACCGTTCCAAGCATGCCCATGTAATCCGCCGTGGCGCGCTCCATGCCGCGTTCGATCCCCTCCCGGCCACGCCACAAGTTACCAGCGCCGATGACGATCGCGACCTGCACGCCCAGCGAGCGGACTCGGACGACGGTCTCGGCAACTTCCTCAGCCCGATCGGGATTGATGCCAAAGCCGCTCTTCCCGGCCAGAGCCTCGCCGCCTAATTTGAGCAAGATACGTTTGTAAATCGGTCCCGCCATAGTGTCCTCGCCACCCCGAGTCTAGCCGCGATAAGAAAAACGGGCCAACTCGTCGTTGGCCCGCATGTTCACTCCAGCTCTTCGCCGACTTCCCAGCGCTCAAAACGCCGGATGACGACATTTTCGCCGGTACTGGCGATCGTCTCCTTGAGCAGTTCTTCGACGGTCTTTGCCTCATCCCGGATATACGTCTGACGAAGCAGGACGGTTTCATCGAGGAACTTTTGCAGGCGCCCGTCAACGATCCGATCGAGCACGTTCTCGGGTTTGCCCTCGTTCTCGGCGAACTTGAGGGCGATCTCACGTTCACGCGTGATCACGTCCTGCGGGACATCATCCTCGGAAACCCACATCGGGGAACTGGCTGCGATCTGCAAGGCAACTTCATGCGCAAACTCACGGAACCCATCGGTCCGGGCTACGAAATCGGTCTCACAGTTCACTTCGACCATGACACCAACCCGGCCACCACCGTGGCTGTAGAGATCGAGCATGCCGTTGCGGGCTTCGCGATCGGCACGCTTGGCTGCGGCGGACAGGCCCTTCTCGCGCAGAAGTTTAATCGCCTGTTCCATGTCGCCGCCGGTTTCTTCGAGCGCCTTTCTGCAATCGAGGACGCCGGCTCCCGTTTGATCGCGTAGTTCCTTAATTTCCTCGGTTGACACACCCATGCTTAATCGTCCTCGTCCTCATCATCCATGTCATCGTCATTATCGTCATAGTCGTCATCGTCAAAATCTTCATCAAAATCTTCGATTTCTTCGATTTCGTCCAGTTCGTCATCCATCTCGGAATCCTCTTCCTCTTCATCAGCGGCTGGTACGGAAGCGGCTGCTGGAGTCGGTTTTTCATCTTCAGGGGCGGCTTTACTCTCTTCTTCACTCTCGGCAGCTGCTGCTGCGGCCTTGGCTTCACCCTCGCCAAACTCTCCGCTCTGCAGCTTGGCCAATGTTGCCTCACCCAGCAGTTCCTCGTCACTCATCTCGGCAGCTGCAGCTTCGGCTTCTTCCGCCTCGGTCCCCAGCTCGCGTTCAGGTTCTTCATCCTTGCGCATCGCCTTGCCTTCCAGCACGGCATCGGCCAGCCGTCCTGTGAGCAGCTTGATGGCACGGATCGCATCATCATTGGACGGGATAACATAATCGATTCCGCTCGGGTCACAGTTGGTGTCGACCAGGGCAATGACCGGGATCTCCAGCAGGTTAGCCTCGTGAATGGCTGTATTTTCCTGGCGTACGTCGACGACGAATACCGCCTGCGGCAGGCCGTGCATCTCGCGAATGCCTCCCAGACGGCTATCAAGCTTTTCGATATCTCGCGTCAGGCCTAGCGCTTCCTTTTTCGGGAGTAGGTCGAATTCACCTGTATCTCGCCGGTGCTCAAGCGATTCTAGTTCATCAATCCGGCTGCGGATCGTCCGCCAGTTGGTGAGTAAACCACCCAGCCAGCGCAGGTTTACATAGGGCATCCCACAGCGCTTGGCCTCAACCTCGATCGTCTCCTGTGCCTGGCGCTTCGTGCCGATGAAGAGCACAGCCCCCCCCTCTGCCACTAGATCACGTACAACCGCGTACGCCGTTTCGAGCGCTTCCAAGGTTTGCTGCAGATCGATGATGTGGATGCCGTTGCGCTCAGTGAAGATGTAGGGTTTCATCCTCGGGTTCCACTTGCGAGTCCGGTGACCAAAGTGGACGCCCGTTTCGAGCAGGGCTTTCATAGAAATGACGGCCATGTAGACCTCCTTCGCGTTTGTCCTCCGCCACGATCATCTCGAATTGGAACCGGCTGGCCGGCCGGCACGCCCAACTCGATCACGTGGCGTGTGTATTTGCCCTCGCAGGGCAGAATTTTTCCCGCCGGATCATCGTTGCTGCCCGGCGGGAGCGTTTGAGAGTATATCACGCAGTCAGTTATTGGTCAAAGATGGATCTTCCGTACTGAAGCGTTCAGGGGACCGGGGGTAATTTACTCTGAACGCGCTCCATAAAACGACCCTCATCGATGATAAAACGCTCATGGTGGGCACGCCCAATGAGTTCACGCTCATCCCGAATTTCAGCTTGAAACACGACTCGCCGGCCCTCAATTTCGATCACGCTCGCCTCAATCTGCACCGTTGCCCCCAGCGGCGTCGGAGCGAGGTGCTCGACCTGGATCATCGTCCCAACGGTCGTCTGCCCGGTTGGAAGCAGTGGCTCAATCAATTGCCGGCAGGTGTGTTCGATAAAGGTCACCATGGCGGGAGTGGCATACACCTGCAGTGAGCCGGATCCTAGATGGGCAGCGACGCGCGCCTCGGTCACCTGCTGTTCGGCATTGATTTTCATCCCGACCTCGATCGTATCGGTCATGATGATGCCGCCTCGACGGCGACGGCGATTGCCATCGCATGCTCATGGGTATGGCTTAAGCTGATCGACCAGGATTCAATGCCCAAATCCCCCGCCACCAGCAGTGCATTGCCATGGAGATGCAAAACCGGCTGACGAAGCGGGCCATTGATAACCTCGATTTCCTTCCAGCTGATCCGGCCGATGCCTGTTCCCAGCGCTTTAGCCACGGCTTCCTTGGCTGCAAAACGAGCCGCCAGCGCGGGTGTGTGTCCGGAGGAATCGATCAGTTCCTGCGGTGTGAAGAAACGCTCAAAAAGCCGTTCACCATGGCGCAGGATAGCCCGGTCAAGCCGGTCCACTTCGACAATATCCACGCCGGAACGAATCCGCATCAGGCCGCCTCCCCGTCCGGACCAGCGACAACAATCGCCAGTCGGTCTGGATCAAGGTAGCGTTGTGCCGCCTCCAGGATCTGGCTGCCGGTGATGGAGGCGATCAAGGCCGGGTAGCGTTGGTAGTAATCGAGCCCGAGATGATAGCGTTCGATGTGCGCCAGAGATCCGGCGACCCCTTCGTTTGACTCGAGCTGCATCGGCAGGCGCCCGATAAAATTCGCTTTGTTCTCGAGCAGTTCTTTTGAGCCAACCCGCCTGGAGGTGAAGCGGCGGATCTCCTTGAGAATGATTTCGATCGCCTTCTGTTCATTGGTCGGGTTAACTCCGGCGATCACCTGCCATGGTCCCGGCCCAAGCCCGCCTGACACCAGGCTGTAGGCGTAGTAAGCCAGCCCGGCGGAAACCCTTACTGCGTCCCCAATTCTACCCATCATGCCGAAGCGTCCCAGAATACTGTTGCCAAGCGCGGCCGGGAGAAAATCCTCGTCCTGCCGGCTGGGCCCAGCGACTCCAATGATCAAGTCGCTCTGCTGCTTACCGGGCAGGCGCACACTGGCTCGCTTTGTGGATCGAAGCGGTTTTACGGGTGGAAGAAGGGGCATGGGTTGGACGTCTCTCACCTGCCACGAACTGAGGGCATCCTCGGCCAGCTGCATAGCCTGATTGGCTGGAACGGCACCAACGATTGCCAGCACCATCCCCTGCGGGCAGTAATAACTGCGGTGGAAACGCCGCAGATCCGTGGCCTGTAACCCGGCGACGCTGGCCAGGGTGCCATCGATAGGGAGGCGATACGGGTGTTTCGCATACACCAGCGCATCAAAGGCCAGCTCAGCTTGCGCTCCGGTATCCTGTTCGCGAATCGTCAGGGAGGTGAGATGCTGGGCTTTCAACCGTTCAATTTCCAGTTTCGGGAAGCTGGCGCTGGAAAGCACCTCCGCTAAAAGACCAAGCAGCAGGCCGAGATCCTCCGCGAGGGATTTACCGTGAAAGGAGGTGGAATGAACACCAGCGCTCACATTGAGGTTGGCGCCGATCGATTCGAGCGATTCGAAGATCTGGCTGAAGCTGTGCTGTTTCGTACCCCGCATCAGTCCCAGCGCAGTCAGGTAGGCCAGGCCTGCAGTCTGCTCGGTTTCAACCAGGGATCCAACGGGCAGAAAACCGGAAAGCACAACTGAAGGCGAGGCGAAATTCTCACGTACGAGCAGCGTGATGCCGTTCGACAGCTGGCGCCGGCGGATCGTCTCCGGGCCAGGCAGAGCAGACAGGTCGAGCTGGGGCAGGTCGAAGCTTACCTTAGCCAAGCCCATCCCCTTTCTGCGGCCGGTAGAAACCAACCGTTCGCTGACTCGGCTTTAAGTAGGTTTGCGCGCAGATCCATAGATCCTTGGGGGTGACCTGCTCCAGACGTGTGAGGTAGCTTTCGAACCAATCGAGATCGGCGAACATCTCGCTGAAACCGAGCCAGAACGCCTGGTTGGTCACACTTTCACTGCTGTAGGCGAACAAGGCACGCGCCTGTTTGATCGCTTTTTCCAGTTCTTCCGCTTTAATCGGCGCCTCAAGCACCCGTTCAAGTTCATGATCGAGCACCTGCAGCGCCTGTTCGACCGACTTATCCGGCCGCACGGTGACATGCAGCGTGTAAAGGTAAGGGTCGATGGTAGCCGCCAGTCCGCCGTGGACGGAGGCTGCCACTTCACCTTCCACCAGGGCTCGGTAGAGACGTGAAGTCTTGTTCGAGATTCCCCCGCTGAAAAAGTTGAAACTGGACGCACCAGCAAGAACGCTGCCCAGAACAGCCAGCGTCAGGAAATCCTGCGCCTGCGCGGCCGGAGCTCGATAAGCAATCTTAAGGTACGGCGTATCGCCCGGGCCTTCAACGTTGACAACCTTTTCACCCGTCTGGGGTGGCTCAGGCCGGTGTTTAAATGCCGGGGTTGGCTCAGATGGGATCGGACCAAAATGCTTACGGATGCGTTCCAGCATCGGCCGAATTTTGAAATCCCCGGCTACCGACAGGACAGCGTTAGATGGCGCGTAGTGCGCCAGGTAGTGCTGGTAAAGGTCATCGCGCGTCATGCGTTCCAGGTCGACCATGTCACCGATCACCTCATGGTGGTAGCCGTGGACGCGAAAGGCAGCGCTTTGCAGTTCCTCCGCCAACCGGAAGGTCGGCTCGTTCTCGTGCCCTTGACGCTCGGAAATGATCACCGTTCGCTCGGCCTCAACCTCGTCTGGTGCAAAGAGGCTGGAGCGCATGCGGTCGGCCTCCAATTGCAGCGCGAGCTCCGCCCGGTCCGCAGGCAGCGTCTCGTAATAGGCAGTCCAATCGAGCCAAGTGAAGGCGTTCCATACGCCGCCGTCACGGGCGATGGCGCGATCAAGCACGCCCGCCGGGAAGGTAGGCGTGCCCTTAAACTGCATATGTTCCACCCAGTGGGAAGCACCGGTCAACCCCGCAATTTCATTGCGCGAGCCCACCCGGTACCAGATCCAGGTGCTGATAAGCGGTGCGCTGTGGACTTCTCTCAACCGCACCTGCAGCCCGTTGCGCAGCCTGGTTCGAAAAACCGACGCGCCCGTTGCAGGCTTGATCTTAGTCGGCGACCGGTTCGCCATCTGGACCATAGCCACGGCCGATGCCGCGGTAGCTGAAGCCGAGCTCCGACATATCACGCGGATCATAGATGTTGCGGCCGTCGACGATTACCGGCTGGGTCATCACCGACTTGACCCGGCCCAGGTCGAGCTGCTTGAATTCATTCCATTCCGTACATATCACCAGCGCGTCGCTGCCTTCCGCCAGGGAATAGGGATCCTCAACCATCCCCAGGTCAGGCATCAAGCGCGCTGCGCCCGGCATGCCAACCGGGTCATACGCCCGGACCAGGGCTCCGGCTTCCATGAAACGACGTGCAATTTCCAGGGCAGGAGCATCACGCAAATCGTCGGTGTTCGGTTTAAAGGTCAATCCCAGCAACCCGATCCGCTTTCCTTCCAAACCGCCAAGGGTTTGGCGCACCTTTTCAACCAGCAGCCGGCGGCGGTCGTCGTTGATATCCATCACGGCCTGCAGCAGCTGTGGATGGCGTCCCTTTTCAGCTGCCATGTGAGCCAGGGCTTTAACATCCTTCGGGAAGCACGAACCCCCATAGCCCAGGCCGGCATCGAGGAAATAGGGACCGATGCGCGGATCGTAGCCCATGCCAGTCTTGACTTCCTTGACATCCGCCCCCAAGGCCTCACAGATATTGGCAATCTCGTTGATGAACGAGATGCGCGTCGCCAGGAAGGCATTCGAAGCGTATTTGATCATTTCGGCCGTTCGCAGGTCGGTGATCACGATCGGCGCGCGCAGCGGCAGGTGCAGTTGGGCGGCCCGTTCAGCAGCTTCAGCGTCAAGCGATCCCAGCACCGTGCGGGCCGGGTTCATAAAATCGAGCAGCGCTGAACCTTCGCGCAGAAACTCGGGGCAGGAGACAACCGAAAAAGGGATCGAATCCTTCTGGGTAGAACGGATGATGTCGGCCACCCAGTCGCCCGTACCAACCGGAACCGTGGATTTATTGACGATAATCAGTGGTTCTTTCATCGCCCGGGCGACCGATTCGGCCGCCGCTTGGACATATTTCAGGTCCGCTTCCCCATCGACGCCCTCTGGAGTACCGACCGCGATAAAGACAAATTCAGCCCCATCGATCGCATCCTCGTAGGAGGTTGTGAACTCGAGCCGGCCGGCGGCAGCGTTACGCTCAACCATCTCCTCCAGGCCAGGTTCGTAGATCGGCATCTGGCCCCGTTTTAAACCTTTGATGCGATCTTCATCGATGTCGACAGCAACGACATGATTCCCCAAATCAGAAAATCCAGCCGCTGTCACCAGGCCAACATAACCCACACCGATGACTGCTATTTTTTTCACTACACGCCTCCTGCGAGCGCCGGACGTGACCTCCGGAAGTCCGGCGCAATCATACCATGGCCGGGTCCGGTCGCAACTTCCCCCTTTCGTAAAGTGTCATACCGCCGTCGTGACACTCTTCACTTGTTCATGGTGTCCCGACAGCGTAAACTGAACCTGAAGTAGACAACTCCTATCTTGATGGGAAGAGTAACCGGCTCAATTGGAGGCCGCGATGCAAATAACGCGACAAGCGGATTATGCTGTTCGAGCGGTGTTGTACCTGGCAGGGTTGAACAACGGACGACGTGCCCCGACCAGCGAGATCGCGCGTGAACAGCGCATACCTCCGTCATTTCTGGCTAAAATTGTTTCACAATTGTCCGTCGCTGGCGTGGTCCAGACCTCGCGCGGTGCGCGCGGTGGCGTTGCCCTGGCGCGATCTCCTCAGGATATCTCGCTGCTGGAAGTGATCGAGGCGATTGACGGTCCGATCATGCTCAATGAATGTGTCGATGACCCAAGCGCCTGCTTCTTCGGCGAGGATTGCCCGGTGCAGGGCGTCTGGTGTGATGCCCAGTCGAACCTGGTGCACAAGCTGCGCGTGACCGACTTTTACGGCCTCGCAACAGCCTGATCATCGACAGATCTTCAACGTTAGAATTCATGGCCGGCGCGAACCTGCGCCGGCCGCTGCTTTCACTGCTGCCCGCACCCCCTGTTCACCCGTAGCCCCCGTTTGAACTCCAAATCCAGCGGGCCTTATAATGTGAGTGGTCCGTCTCATCGAGGTAGGCATGCAGGTCCAGGAAGCGATCCGTCTCAAGCGTGCAATTCGTGACTTTCGGCCCGAACCGCTGCCACCGCAGGCGATCGATGCAATTCTATACGCCGGGCGTCGAGCTCAGAGTGCCAAGAATCGACAGGTGTGGCACTTCCTGGCGATTACGGAGCGGGATACCCTCCAGAGCTTATCCAAACTCGGGCATTTTGCCGGTCACCTGGCAGGCGCTGCGCTCGGCGTATGCATCCTCACGCCCGATCCGGCCCAGCGCTGGTCGATCCTGTTCGACGCCGGCCAGGCCGCAGCGTATATGCAGCTTGCCGCCTGGGAGCTTGGTATCGGATCCTGCCTAGCTACAATCTACGAGCCGGAGGCAGCCCGCCAGCTGCTCGAATTCCCCTCGGATTGGTATCTTCACGTCGCGATTTCCTTCGGCTATCCCCAAGACCCGGGGGAGCTTTCCCGCCCGCCTCGTGCCGGCGGCAGATCTGAGCGTGAGAACGTGACCAGTTTCAATCGCTGGGGAGGGATCAGGCATCCTTGAGCGATACCAGCGATGACGCCGCTGCACCCAGGGCTACCGGGCTGAGATCCCGCCCCGCCTGTGCCAAGTGCTTGCCCAAGGGTTCCAATGGGATTGAAGATTTCGAAGCATAAGACGAACACCGTACAAAGCAGGAGAAACTCATGACAGAGCCACGCACCGTCCGCGCGCCGCGCGGCACCCAGCTGCACTGTAAATCCTGGCTGATCGAAGCTCCCTACCGCATGATTCAAAACAACCTCGACCCGGAAGTCGCCGAACGTCCCGAGGATCTGGTTGTCTATGGTGGTCGAGGGCAGGCGGCCCGAGATTGGGAGTCCTTTGAGACGATCCTGACCTCGCTGCAGGAGTTGGATGAAGATGAGACGCTCCTGGTACAGTCAGGGAAACCAGTGGCGGTCTTCAAGACCCACCCGGATGCACCGCGCGTCCTAATCGCCAATTCCAATCTGGTCCCGCATTGGGCGACCCAAGAACATTTTGATGAATTGGCCGCCCGCGGCCTGATAATGTACGGCCAGATGACGGCCGGCTCATGGATATACATCGGCACGCAGGGCATCCTGCAGGGGACGTATGAGACGCTCGGTTCGCTGGCCCGCCTGCGCGGCTGGCCCTCCCTGCGCGGCAAGTTTGTGCTCACAGCCGGTTTGGGTGGCATGGGTGGAGCGCAGCCGCTGGCGATCACGATGAACGAAGGCGTGGGGTTGATCATTGAAGTCGATCCAGCCCGCGCACAGCGGCGGCTCGAGAACGGGTATGTAGAATTCGTCGTCGACGAGCTGGAAGAAGCAATGACGCTCGTGCAGGAAGCCCTCGATGGCGAGGAACCACGCTCTGTGGGATTGATCGGGAATGCGGCCGACCTTTACCCCGAACTGGTAGTAAGGGGAGTGATTCCGGACGTAGTTACTGACCAGACCCCAGCGCATGACGTGCTCTCCTACGTGCCGAACGACATGACTCTTGAGGCGGCTGCTGAGCTGCGAACCGGCGACCCGCAGGAATACACCCGGCGCTCAATGGCTTCGATGGCAAGGCATGTCGAAGCGATGCTTGCCTTCAAACAAGCCGGCGCCGAGGTCTTCGACTACGGCAACAATCTGCGTCAGCGTGCCTACGACTACGGCGTCTCGGAAGCCTTTGAGTTCCCGGGCTTTGTGCCGGCCTACATCCGCCCGCTCTTCTGTGAAGGCAAGGGACCCTTCCGCTGGGTTGCGCTTTCGGGCGATGAAGAAGACATCTATAAGACCGACGCGGCGGTGATGGAGCTCTTTCCTCAGGACAAGCACCTGCACCGCTGGCTGCGCTTGGCGCGTGAAAAGGTCCAGTTCCAGGGCCTGCCGGCCCGCATCTGCTGGCTGGGCTACGGCGAGCGTGCAGCTGCCGGCCTGCGTTTCAACCAGATGGTTGCCGGCGGTGAACTCCAGGCCCCGATCGTCATCGGGCGTGATCACCTCGACGCCGGTTCCGTCGCCTCCCCCAACCGTGAGACGGAGGGCATGCTGGACGGAACAGATGCTGTCAGCGATTGGCCGCTGCTGAACGCGATGTTAAATGCGGTCGGCGGTGCGACCTGGGTTTCATTTCACCACGGCGGTGGTGTCGGTATTGGCTTCAGCCAGCACGCTGGACAGGTGATCGTCGCTGATGGCACACCGGAAGCGGCGGTACGGATTGAGCGTGTCCTCACGACGGACCCCGGGCTGGGGATCGTCCGGCATGCTGACGCTGGCTACCCGGAGGCGATTGCTGCCGCACGCAGGCATGGTATCAAGATGCCAATGCTTAAGCAGGACTAGCCGGATCGTTTGCGGATCGTACTTTAACCACCTCCCGCCGAGTCCCTTGAGACCTCCCCAGGAGGTGGAGTACAATGCCCCCCATGATCCGCCGTCTGCGGCCCTTTCCAGCCTTCCTTTTACTGCTGCTCGCAACCGGAATTTTAAGCATGTTCGGGCCTCCCGAGGCCAGCCTGGGGACGAACGTACGCCTGGTGTACCTGCACGGAGCCTGGGTCTGGACGGCACTTATCGGGTTGGGTTCGGCTGCTGTCACTGGAACGCTTGGGCTGCTCCTGCGGCGGGATCGGTTGCAGCGTTGGTCGATTGCCCTTGGCCAAGCGGGGATGGTGTACTGGATCAGCTACCTTCCGCTGAGCCTGTGGACAATGCAGGCTAACTGGAATGGACTTTATCTGGCTGAGCCGCGCTTCAAAGTCGGCTTGGATTACGCCGTGATTGGCTTGCTCTTGCAGCTGGCAATTCTCATACTGAATGACCGTCGAATCGGTAGCGCGTTGAACCTCGCCTTTGTCATTGCACTGGCCTGGTCGATCAGCGGCGCCGAGCAGGTCTTACACCCATCATCCCCGATCTTCAGCTCAGACTCCATCTCCATCCGCATCTTCTTCCTGCTGCTGCTCCTGGTCAGCCTGCTCGCCGGGTGGGCCCTCACCCGCTGGCTGCACCTGCTTCAATCCCGCCGATGACCCAATCCAGCCCACGTCCGAGCGTGGTATCGGAACTGGTGCTTTTCCCATTGATTCGCGGGGTGATTAACACCGGGTTCCGCATAATTTACCCGTTCCTACCTACGATCGCACGTGCTCTCGGTGTGAGCATCGAATCAGTCGCCCTTGCGGTGACCGCCCGCTCCTTGATCGGTGTCTCAGGGCCGCTGATCGGTTCAGCCGGAGACATCCTTGGCCGGCGCAGGGCCATGCTGCTCGGGTTGCTGCTCTTCGCTGGCGGATCGCTGCTGGTCGCGTTCTGGCCAACCTACCCCGGGTTGCTGCTGGCCCTCATCCTGGGCGCAGTCGGAAAGATCATCTTTGATCCGGCGATGCAGGCCTATCTGGGCGATCGCGTCGAATATGCTCGGCGTGGACGTGCAATCGCCATCACCGAATTCGGCTGGTCGGGGGCAGCTCTCCTCGGGCTTCCAGTGTCCGGTTGGTTGATCGCTCGTGCTGGCTGGATGTCGCCCTTCGGAGTGCTGGGTTTTCTGGGGTTGGGCTTTGCCATCGTCCTGCTGCGGTTGCTGCCCGCGGCGGATCGCGGCGATGCCGCCTCGTTCACCCTGCGCGGGGCATTATCCGCCATCTCATCTGAGCCCTCCGCTCTAGCCGCACTGGGCATCGCATTCTTGCTCAGCAGTGGCAACGAGGTAGTAAACATCATCTACGGCGTGTGGCTGGAGGGTTCCTTCGGATTGCAGGTAGCTGCTCTCGGTGCAGCTTCCGCCGTAATCGGCGCCGCTGAATTGACCGGGGAGGGTGTTGTCGCATTATGGACCGATCGGCTCGGGAAGCGGCGGGCAGTCGGAATCGGTCTGCTGTTGATTGGCCTGACCTGCCTGACGCTGCCCCTCACGCGCGCTTCCCTGTTTGGTGCGCTGATCGGCCTGTTCTTCTTCTACATTACCTTCGAGTACACCTTTGTCAGCCTGATATCGCTCGTGACAGAGCTCACCCCGGCCTCCCGCGCGACCTTGATGGCCGGCAATATCACCGCGGCCGCCGGCGGCCGCGCTCTGGGCGCGTTCGCCGGGCCGCTGCTTTTTAAGTTCGGTCTGCAGGTGAACGGGATTGCGGGTGCCATTACAGCAGCGTTCAGCCTGATCCTGCTGGCCAGGTTTATCAGGGTAGAATAACCCTGGTCCTGATGAAGGTTCCCTACCATGCCCACCGAAGTTGACCTGCTGATCCACTCCGCTGACCAGCTTCTTACACTGGCCGGCCTGCCCCAGCGCGGCCGGGCGCTTGGCGAGCTGGGAATTATCCCCAATGGCGCACTTGCGGCAGCAGGTACAAAAATCGTCGCCGTCGGTCCGAGTGCCGAGCTGCGTCAACGGTATTCCGGAGCGGAGACGATCGATGCCGCCGGACAGGTCCTGCTACCGGGATTGATCGACCCTCACACCCATCTCGTCTGGGCTGGCGACCGTGCGGCCGAGTTTGAGCTCCGCCTGAAGGGAGCCAGCTACATGGAGATCATGGCGGCCGGTGGCGGAATTGCCTCCACCGTTGCTTCGGTTCGCTCAGCCCCAATCGATCAATTACTGGGTGAGAGCCGTGCGCGTACGAGCCGTATGCTTGCCAACGGTACAACAACCGCCGAGGCTAAAACGGGATATGGGTTGAACATCGAATCTGAGATCAAGCTGCTGCAGGCTATCCTGCAGCTGGACGAGGAAGGCCCGCTCGAGCTCGTTCCGACTTTTCTTGGGGCTCACGCGCTGCCACCGGAGTACGCCGATCGTCCGGATGGCTACCAGCTCTATACGGATTTCGTGGCGGAGGAGATGCTCCCGGCAGTCTGGAACTGGTGGCAAGAACATTCCGCAGACCGACCGCTGCCATTTGTCGACGTGTTCTGCGAACAGGGCGCCTTTTCCCTGGAGCAAAGCCGGACGATTCTCAGCGCAGCGGTGAAGCTGGGGTTCCCAATTAAAATCCACGCCGATGAATTTGCCGGCCTGGGCGGGACCGGGCTGGCGGTCGAACTGGGGGCGGCATCCGCCGATCACCTGGTATACACACCGCAAAACGACATCGCGGCGCTCGGCGCTTCCGACACCGTGGCGGTTGCCCTGCCCTGCACTCCGTTTGGACTTGGGCACCCAGAATACACCCCGGCCGAGGCGATCCTGAATGCAGGCGGCATCCTGGCGATCGCCAGCGACCTGAACCCGGGAACCGCCTGGTGCGAAAGCATGCAGTTCGCCATCGCCCTTGCCTGCCGAGCGATGCGGATCACGCCAGCGCAGGCGATTGCGGCAGCAACAATCAATGCTGCGGCAGCGATCGGGCAGTCAGATCGCCTCGGCAGCCTGGAAGCGGGTAAACAGGCCGACCTGCTCCTGCTCGAAGCACCGGATTACCGTCATCTTGGCTATCGCTTTGGCACGAATCTGGTATCTATGGTGGTTAAACGGGGTCAGGTCGTCGTCGACCGCCGTGGAATGGAAACTATCTGATGGAGATGCTGAAAAACTTTCGTCCCGAGTACGTACTGCTGATTCTTTTTGCGCTGATCGTGGGTTGGTTCTTGCTGCGATTCTTGCTCAAGTTCACCGCCCGTCTGTTCACCTGCGGTTGCCTAGCCCTGGCCGTACTCGCCGCCGGGTGGATCCTGTTCAGCGTGCTAAAGTAGCATCGATTCAGCCCACCGCCAGCCCAGCCGTGGAATGCAAGAGACTGGGTTCATCCGTAGGCGTAGGAAGCCTGAATACACATCCCTCCCCGTACCGGCTCGAACATGACCATCAGATATTCAAAAGCGGTCCCATTTTCAAGCCGGATGGCATCCGCTCGACGTTCTGATTCGTAAATGACCAGCCGGCGGGGGTTCTCGTAGCCAGATTGTGAGAGACAGCCCGAACTCGCTTCTGCCTCGGGCACAACAGAAGAACCAGCCCCGTTCTCATCGATCACGACCGAATGCAAGCCAAGTCGATCGACCAGTGTCGCTACTTCTGCCTCGCTGGTTTCATAGAGACAGAATCCCGTGCGGGTCGAATCGATGACCGTACAGCCCGGTGCCGAATCTGTGAAACCTGGCTCCCCGTAGAGCAGCGACAGATCCCGCTCGAGAGCAACCGATGTTGAACGCGAGTAAATCAACCCGCATCCGGAGCTCACCAGCATTAGCGCCATCAGGAGAAGCCCAAGACCATGCTTCATCATCCGCCTCCTTCACACCTGCTCGCTGGAGAGATTACCCTGTTAGATCGAAATGCTCAGGCCTTCGGGATGATAATCCAGCAAAGCAAGTAGGGCACGATCCCCGGCAGACCACCCGGCAAGGCAGCCAGGATAAAACCAAGGCGGAACCAAAATGGGCTGATGCCGAAGAACTCACCTAACCCGCCGCAAACACCGGCGAAAACACGATCAGTTCGAGAACGTCGCAGCACTTTCGCTTCACCTGAAGACATGGAATGAAACCCTCCTGAACGTTTACTTCATCGTTGCCGCATCCCGTGCAGAAGAAATCCTGCTTTGCGAGATCCGCCTTCATCATACCTCTACGCAGGCTGGAGCCTGGAGTTGCAAAGAAAACAGCCCCTGGGTGCAGGGGCTGTTGATTGTTACTTTGACGTACCGGTTTAGTACTCGGGCATCGGAGGCGGAGCGGGCCTATCCTTTTCAGGGACATCCGTGATCAACGCTTCCGTCGTGAGAATCATCGCCGCGATCGAAGCGGCGTTCTCCAGCGCGCCTTTGGTGACCTTGGCCGGGTCGATGATGCCAGCCTCGACCATGTCAACATACTCGCCCGAGAGCACGTCGTAGCCGATGTTCTTGTTCTTGGCTTCTTCCTGCTTGCGGCGGACTGTCTCGATCACAACTGCACCGTCCATGCCAGCGTTCTCGGAGATGCCCTCCATCGGGGTCTCGAGCGCTGCGCGCACGATCTTCACGCCGATGTTGGCATCTTCATCGTCCATCTTGAGCTTCTTGATGGCTTCCATGGCGTTGATCAGCGCCACACCACCGCCCGGGACGATGCCCTCCTCAACCGCAGCACGCGTCGCGGACAGTGCGTCTTCCACACGATGCTTCTTTTCCTTCAGCTCGGTCTCGGTCGCTGCGCCAACGCGGATAACTGCAACACCGCCGGCCAGCTTCGCCAGTCGCTCCTGCAGCTTTTCCTTATCGTAGTCGCTGGTCGAGCGGTCGATCTCGACCTTGATTTCCTCGATTCGGCCCTTGATGCGGTCCTTCTCGCCGGCGCCCTCGATCAAGGTCGTGTCATCCTTGGTCGCGACGACTTTACCGGCTTTACCCAGGTCGTTCAGGGTAACCGACTCGAGCTTGCGTCCGAGTTCCTCGGTAATGACCGTGCCTCCGGTCAGGATGGCAATATCCTGCAGCATCGCCTTGCGGCGGTCGCCAAAGCCAGGAGCCTTGACCGCCACCACATTGAGCATGCCGCGAATGCGGTTCAGCACGAGCGTCGCCAGTGCTTCGCCATCGATGTCCTCAGCGATCACGACCAAGTCGCGCTTGCCAATCTGAACCAGCTTTTCAAGGATCGGGACGATATCGGTTGCGGCCGAGATCTTCTTGTCGTGAATGAGCACGTATGGCTCTTCAATCACGGCTTCCATATTCTCCGGATCCGATACAAAGTATGCCGAAATGTAGCCGCGGTCGAACTGCATGCCTTCGACATACTCGGTCTCAAATTCGAGACCCTTCGATTCTTCGACCGTGATCACACCGTCTTTGCCGACCTTATCCATAACCTCGGCGATCAACTCACCGATCTCACGATCCTGTGCTGAGATGGCGGCGACGGAGGCAATTTCCTCTTTCGTTGTGACATCGATCGCCTGCTTGGTGATCGCATCCGAGACAGCCTTCGCGGCGGCTTCAATACCGCGCTTGAGCATCATCGGGTTTGATCCGGCTGCCAGGCTTTTTAGACCATTGGTCACAATCGCGTGTGCCAGGACGGTGGAGGTGGTTGTGCCATCACCGGCGATGTCGTTCGTCTTCGTGGCTGCTTCTTTCAGGAGCTGGGCACCCATGTTCTCAAACGGGTCCTCGAGCTCAATTTCCTTGGCAACCGTGACGCCGTCGTGGGTGATGGTCGGCGATCCAAATTTTCGATCCAGGGCAACATTGCGGCCCTTGGGGCCCAGGGTTGTAGCGACTGCGCTGGCCAGAACATCTATACCGGCTTTCAGCCGCCGACGAGCATCCTCGGCAAATGCAAGTTGCTTTGCTGTCATTGCTTACGCTCCTCTTATTAAATGCTTTCTCTTCGGTATCCTGAACTAGTCCAGGACGGCCAGGATGTCGCTTTCACGCAGGATAAGCAGCTTCTCGCCATCCATCTTGATCTCAGTGCCCGCGTACTTGGCAAAAAGGACGGTATCCTTGACCTTAACTTCCATGGTGACGTGTTCGCCTTCATCATTGCGCGAACCTGGCCCAACAGCCAGCACCTCGCCCTTTTGCGGCTTTTCTTTCGCCGTCTCAGGGAGCACGATCCCGCTGGGTGTCACTTCCTCTTGCTCGAGGGGTTTGACGACCAGCCGATCGGCCAGAGGTTTGATCTTGATTGCCATGCCGACCCTCCTTCAAAAGATTTGTGAAAATTGACTGCCTACACAGCCGTTAGCACTCTAATACGAAGAGTGCTAACGGCTTTGTAAGTGTACCGAATATGCCTTAACGTGTCAAGGGGGTAGGAGTGAGGACGGAAGGTTCACCTCCAGCCGAGGGGGTGGTCGCCTGATCGGCCGAAGGAGCGGCACATACTTGTCTGCCCTCATTTACGATGGTACTGATCAGCGGATCGGTGCCGTATTTCTCAATCAAAGCCTGGAATATACGCTCGGCGTCGACACAGGCTTCCGGGTGATCCCGGTCTCCGGCGTAGAAAGTCAGGGCGGAGCCATAGGTGTAATAGTACTCGACGCTTTCGTCGGTGAGCGGCAAGCCCCGCACCGGCTGGCCGGCCTCCAGCGCCTGGTTGCTGCCCGGCTCGCATAAGTAAATTCCAAGTCCGCAGAGCAGGTCACCGGTCTCCTGCTGTGAGCAACCGTCCAGCGCGCATTTAAACGTCAGGATCGAGCTCTCGTAGTTGCGGGCCTGAAAATACACGCTGGCCAGGCGTGCATAAATCTCGGCGTTGGTGGGGTCAATCTCAACCGCACGCTCGATGTTAAGCGCAGCGATGAAGAACTCACCGTCCTGCATATACGTACGGCCAATCGCCAGGTAGGGGTTAGGATCCTCGATCCCGAGCTGGTCGTTGATGCGGGTGGCCTTTTCGAAGTTTTCCAACGCCAGGTCAACCAGTTCCCGTCGGGAGACTGGATTGGGCGCCGCCGCGGCCAGGGTGCGGTAGTTGGCCCCGATGTGCAGGTACAGGAAAGTTAGGTTGGGTGCGATCTCGGTGGCGCGCCGGTACTGCTCAATCGCACTTACGTAATTCCCCTGGTTTTCAAGCACGGTGGCGTAGACCCGGTAAATGTCCATCAAGTACTTCGGATCGAGCGGAAGTTCCGCGGTCCGATCGATCACCGTAGTTGCCAGATCGGCCGCTGAGGTAACGTTGCCTTGATCGACGAGCACTTCAGCCCGGTAAGCTATAGCCAGGATATTCTCTGGATCCAATTGATTGGCACGAATGGCGGACTGATCGGCTTCAGCCAGGAAGGTAACCCGGCGGTTCTTCTCACGAATCAAGGTCAACGGTGAAATGTAAATTGTACGGCCGTCGATCACCCAGCCTTCAACCCCGATCGCATCCACGATGCCGGTGAAGCTCTCGTCCCCCTCTGCTGCCGGTGCAGGCGTCGAGCTGGTCAGCTCGCCCGAACCTTCAAGTTCGATCACGCTGGCCTGCAGCCGGCCGCCTTCGATGACGCTGGCGGTTACACGCACCAAGTCGCCGACGGTGATCTCATCTTTCACTTCCGAGGTGGCAGACCAGTCATACACAAGCGTTCGAACGGCATAACCATACGAATCATCCGGTGCAAGCTCAACCGCCCGGTTGATTGCCTCTCGCGCCTGGGTCAGCAGCGCCCGTCTCTCGGCCAGCGTCGTCAGCAGATCGCTGGCATAGGTTTGAACGCGCGCCATCTCAGCCCAAAGTCTTCCGTTGTCCGGTTCCTTCTCAACAGCCTGCTGGTATGCTGCGATCGCAGCAGGCAGGTTTCCGGCGCTGAAGTGCGCCTCAGCCTCCTCACTGTAGGAGATCGAGGTGCGGGTCGGCGTAGGGGTGGGAGAGAAAAGCGGTTGTACTTGTCCACTGCGCCAGGCACGCAGGACCAGAAAACCCCCAACGATCAAAGCCAGCAGCAGGGCGATGCGCCACGGGCTCGACCGGCCGCGGTTTTCACTCAACGTGAGCTTTTCACCTGTCAGTCGCATGTCGGGGATCTTTGCGCTCAGGAACCTGCGCCGGGGGTGGTTTCAGGGGTTGGGGTACGTTCAAGCTTACCACAAAGTACCAACCCCTCTTCCGCGTTGAAGACGGCGATCTCATCGTCGGGAGCGAGCTGGAGGATGGCGGAGAGAATATCCACGGCCTCGTTCGGACCATCGCATAGATTCTGCTTCGCCATCGCCAAACCGTAGGTGTAGTAATACTCAAGCACGCGCGAATCACCGCTGATCGGCAATCCTTCGACCGGTACACCCTCCGGCGAGGTACCACCACTGATCGCCAATTTGAACTGTGCGATGGCTTCGTCATAGACACCATTGTGGTAGTACATGCGTCCGAGATTTCCCCGCAGGCGGGCGTTCCCTGGATCCAGGTCAACCGCCTGACTGGCATACTGGCTGGCGATGCCGTATTCACCGACGCCGGCGTACAGCTGGGCGAGGAGCGTCAGCGGCTCGGTCCAAGTCGGGGCCAGCGCAACGGCGTTGAGATAGCTTTGCCGGGCACCGTCGACGTCGTTTAATGCCCGCAGCATATTGCCAATATCAATATGCAGACGGGGCAAATTGGGGTTGATGTTGCGGGCTGCTTGATATGATTCGAGCGCCAGGTCCCGGTTGCCGGTCATCTCCCAGACATAGGCCAGGGCACGGTTTGCCTCCAGCGATTGGTTATCGAGCGCTAACGCTGCCCGCGCCTCTTCCAATGCCTGCTCGTAGTTGTCAACGTTCGAGTCGATCAAGACTTCGGCGTGGAAGGCGCGCACCTCCGGGATATTGGGGTTGATGTCCATGGCTTTTTCAACGGCTTCACGTGCCTGCCCAAGTAGATCAGGAGCGTTATCCCCGGCGGATCCGGCCTGAAAATCCAGCGACCAGCCCAGAAATGCGTAAGCCAGAGCCGAATTCTCATCCAGCACGAGCGCATCACGTGCGGCTTCCTCCGCGCTACTGTACTCGCCCGCATACATGTACACACGCGACAGTTCGATGTAATACGCAGGTTCACGCGGGTCGATTCGGATCGCCTGCTTATACGCATCCGCTGCGAGCTCCAGCTTGCCGGCCTCGAAGAATGTCTCAGCCTCCAGAACGAAGGTGGCCGGGCTGCGGGTAGGGGTCGGCGTGGGTATGAACGGGGTTGGAACAGCCGGAACGTAAACCTGCCAGAAGTAAACAAGTGCTGCGATGAGAAACAGCAGAGCCACAATACGCAACGGGCTCGAACGTTTGCGCTTGCGGCGTAAATTCCATTTACTTCCACTGAGATACATGAGTAATTGTGAACCTTATCACAGGACTTGCGACTGGATGAGCATCTTACCACCCGCCGAGAACGAGCGTCAAGAATGGCTCGGCGGCACAGGCAACCTGCGCTTATCCGACGCCTGCAGAAGGCGCGATTCAAGTACGGTATAATCCCGGGCATGATTCCGGGTGAAGAACCCCAACACGAACTGACCGGGAGCGGTGAGCTACTCCAGGAGACAAATTCTACCGCGAAGCGGGCGGGCTCAAACCGCCCCCGGCGCCGGGTGTTGATCGCGTTCCTGATCTACCTCCTGGCGCTGATCCTCGTCGGCGCGGTCGCCTTCACACAGGGCCGCAGCGTCAATGAAAGCGTCCAGTCGGAGCAGCTATCAAGCGCCCTGCTCGAGCAGTTTCAACTGGGCGTCGCCGATCTGGAGGCCGGACGGTACGAGATCGCCCGCCAGCGCTTTGAGCAGATCATCCGCTATGACCCCTCCTACCCGGGCGCAGAAGATATGCTGGTAGAGGCGCTGGTGCATCTCAACGTTCCCACATTGACCCCGACCTCGGCCCCTACCTCGACCCCCGATCCTTCCCCGCCGGAAGATCTGTTTGCTCAGGCTCAAACTGCCATCAAAACCGGTGATTGGATCCTGGCAATTGACAAGCTGCTCGCGTTGCGGGCAAAAGATGAAACCTACCGCTCGGTCGATGTCGATGGGCTGATGTATATCGCCCTGCGCAACCGGGGTATGCAGCTTATCGCTAATGGCGAGATGGAGGAAGGGCTCTATAACATGAGCCTGGCCGAGCGCTTCGGCCCCCTCGACCGCGACGCGATGTTCCGCGAATCGCTGGCCAAACAATACCTGCTGGCCAACAGCTATATCGGGCTGAACTGGGGCCGCGCCTCAGAACTCTTTGGCCCGCTTTGCGAACAAGGTGCCACGCTCGATTCATGCCCGAAATATGCAGACGCTGCCCGTCAGTACGGCGATCAGCTCTGGAACGCCGGCGATCCATGCGGGGCGAATGAACAGTACGCCTTTTCGCTTGAGGCGTACAACTTCCCGGAGCTTGAGCCAACGGCTGAGCATGCTTCCGAGGCCTGTGCCAGAGCCTCCGAACCGCCGCCACCTCCACCCGCGACCGAGACTCCTTCACCGACACCCACCGGCACTCCCGAGCCCGGGGACGGCGGATGAGTCAAATGCCCGACTGGGTCCTTACCACGGCCTACAGCGCCCACATGCTGGCGACCGTAGTCTGGATCGGCGGAATAACCTTTCAGGCTGCACTCCTGCTCCCGTTAGCCCTCAAACCTGAAACCGGTCCCAAGCTGCGCAGCCTGCTCGGCTCAATACGGCGTCGATTTCTGCCGCTTGCCTGGCTCAGCCTGGCTGTGCTGATCGGCAGCGGATTAACTCAAATGACAGCCAGTACAAACTATGCTGGACTTCTAGTCATACAGAACCGATGGTCCTTTGCCATCCTGCTCAAGCATCTGGGAATTACGGTCATGCTGGCCGTGATGGCCTACCAGACCTGGGTGCTTTATCCCCGCTGGGCACGCCTAGAACTCATCCAGGCCAGGACAACAGATGACGGAACCGGCGCCGATCTAAAGCTCTTGCGCCACGAGGCTACGCTGATCCGGGTTCAACTACTGCTCTCCGTCATCGTACTGATCCTGACTGCCGTAGCCCGGACAGCCTGACTCGCGCGGCACACTCCTTGCATCTCAATCCTTGCGGCGATCCTATTGGAATTCACGCTTCCAAATCGATCCTGATCGCGGCAGGGAAGGGTCCACATGCAGTTCCATCAAATTGCACTTGCCCTGGGGATTATCAGCATCTACATCGGCTTTTCCGTTGCGCTGGGCTTGATGCTGCATGATCACAGCTCCATCTCGAGTGCAAGCCATTACCTCCCAATCCTTGGTTTCATCCTGCTGGTTTTTATTCCGGCCACGGCCATGGTGCTGAGCTACACGGTCTGGTCCTCTTTCGCCCGGCTCTTCGTGACCTGTGCCGGCTGGCTGGCAGGCTTCTTATCGGCGGCACAGCCGGATTGGATTCCAACACTGGTCTGGCAGCGGCATTTTCAACGCGGCTACCTGGCGCTTGCGATGGGTACGGTCGCGATCTGGGGTCTGAGCTCCTGGGCAATTTTTTCGTCAGGCGCAGCCATGCTGATTGGGCTGGCCGCGCTCACCGCAGGGTCCAGCTCGGCCCGTGCCCTGCTTACGACGTAATCTGGGAGCACTCAAATAAGGTACAATGAGCCACCTGAAGGCAGGTCCAATCGCTTTCTCTGACAGGGGCTTCATTGTTCGAACTTTCCTTTCTGGGCACGTCCGCCTCGGCGCCATCGATTCACCGTGGCCTTTCGGCACAAATCGTCTCCTACCGGGATCAGCGCTTCCTGATTGACTGTGGCGAAGGCACACAGCGCCAGATCCTGCGCTCCGGCCTCGGATTTCGGCGTCTTTCCCGCATTCTGATCACACACGGTCATCTCGACCATATTCTCGGCCTGGCCGGGCTGCTCTCAACATTTTCTCGCTGGGAAGCGATCGAAAGCCTGGAAATCTGGGCCGGCGAATGGGCTATGGAACGCATCCACGACCTGCTCTTTGGTGTCGTGCTGCGTGGTGCTCGGCCGCCGCTCGAGGTTGAGCTGCGCATTATCGAACCCGGTTTACTGATTGAAGAGGGAGACCTGCGGGTAAGCGCCTTCCCTGTCAGCCACCGCGGCCCGGGCTGCTTCGGCTTCCTATTTGAAGAAAACGAGAAACGTCCCTTTCTCCCTGAACGGGCCGACGAGCTCGGCATACCCGCTGGCCCGGTACGGAAAGAACTCGTCTCCGGTAAGAAGGTCAAACTTCCGGATGGAAGGCGAATCAATCCGGAAGATGTCCTCGGGCCTCCCCGGCGCGGCACGCGCTTCATGCACGTCGGCGACTGCGGGAGCACACAGAGCCTGGAGGAGTACGCACGCGGCGTTGACGCACTTGTCATTGAAGCGACCTACCTCTCCTTCGAAGCGGCCCTGGCAGAGCAGTTCGGACATCTCACTGCAACCGATGCGGCCGAACTTGCCCGGGACGCCGGCGTTGGCCAGCTCTTCCTAACCCACATCTCGCGCCGCTATCGCGAGCGTGATATTCAGGCTGAAGCGGAAGCGATCTTCCCCCGCACAAGCGTGGCGCGCGATTTCGATCACTTCGAAATCCGCCGCCGCGAGCAGGATTAACCCTGGCAGCCCACGGGTAATAAAGACCAGCCAGCGCTGGCTGGTGGTAAGCGCCTTATATCCTCACGATCGAAACAGTCCCCTTCTTTGCCCGCAGCCGGCTTCAGGGTTAGAATCTTTGGAGAGTAGAGAAGAGCATGCCCCTTTACGAATACCGTTGCAACGATTGCGAATCCATCTTTGATGAACTGCGCCCGATAAGGGTGGCCGATTCACCCATCAAATGCCCAGCCTGCGGAAGCAGTGCGACGTCCCGCAAGCTGTCGCTGTTCGCCGCCAGCTGCGGTGGCAACGGACCTGCCGTAAGCAGCAGTTGCCAGAATTGCTCCTCCGGCGACTGCACCCACTGCCGGAACTGAACCACCCAGCTTGAATTCCCCCAACCCGGAACACCCGCTACCGCTTGCCTCCCATACTCCTTCCATAGTCGATACCGAGCCGATTTGGCGAAATTTCAGCAGTAGAGGCTTTATGCCTGTACAGATGTACTAGTACACAGCTCAGGAAGGAATTCGATGCCAGGCCAATGTCAGGAATCGGTCGATCGCTGATACTTAATCCTGCAGGTAAAAGTCGATATTCCTAGTTGGACGGAAAGCGAAGGAGCAAACAATATATTCCCATCGAATGGATCGTTTCAACTCAACACATATCCTACGAGGGACGATTCTTGCTGCTCTACTGCTGGTCTCAGCCCTGATTCTGAGTGCAGTTGCGGCAGAGGCTTCCTTCTTGAATGAACCGGAAGGCGCGCCCTACTTCGGCGGCCAGGGCGAACCGGAAGGGCAGATCGTATATATCACCGAAGGCCCGGATGCCGCTTCGCCGACTTTTGTCATTCTCGATATGGTCAGGAGCGCCGCAGGGTTTGGCTCTTAAGCGAATCGGAAAGCTTCCCGCAATTCATCGTCGATACCCCTTGCCTCGCGAATATGCTTTCAAAGTGCATATGCTACTGGTCGGGAGAATCCGTAAATCTACGGGCTTATCTATTGAGCTTCTACGGCCTCTGAGGCGGGGTACACCTCCTTCCAAAGGGATGGTTCCACCACCCTACGTTGAAAGCACCCGGATGGATAAACCCGGGTGCTTTCAACTTTCGGTTCGCGTCTTGCCGGATGGAGATCCGAGCAAGACAAAGGGTTATCTGTCTAATTTGAGGGATGGATTGGGTGGCACTCGAGACAGCTAGCAGGCTGGGCTTAGCAAGTTAGATGTAGCGCAGCTGCCGTCCGTGTACCCAGCCTCTCAGCATTGAAAAGCTCACAGGCTTGTGGTGTTTTCTGTACACGAACGTCAATCCCGCTCTTCTTAAGGATTTCAAATGTTGCAGTTTGAACTTGCATGCGTCCATAGGCTCCGCTGCCGATAACCAGCAGTTCCGGCGCCGCATCCAATACGAGTTTCAAATCGAGCGGGTTAACTTCGTGCCCGTGGGTTCTCCTCCAGTTTGGTATCATCCCCCCGTTGGCAGGATAAGGAGATCTTTGCTGTAGGGGTGGCCGTCAATCACGATGCGGCCGAATCGGTAGGATTCGATCCGCGGGGAGCTCATGTCAATCTCTTACGTCGGCATTAATGCGAATTCGGAACGACTCGAACTCGCCGGTAGGTTCGCCCGGAGTGACCTTGACCTCTTCCACCTGCGCCGAAGGTGGACCGTGCCTGCTCCAGGCGAGCATCCGGTCGACAGCTTCCTGCTCGCCTTCAAAAACCGCCTCTACGCGTCCATCCCACAGGTTGCGAACCCATCCAACGATGTTTAACGTCTGCGCTTCCTGCATGGTGTAGTAGCGGAAGCTAACTCCCTGCACCCGGCCGCTGATCACGATATGAGCACGTGCCTTCGCCATACATCCTCTCCAGATGTTGTGAAACTCCAACTATGATACATGGACAATCCCGGCTTGCGAATGGGCGGATGGTCACAGACTCCCGGGTTTGCTCTGCGAAGTGAGTCGGTAGATGGAAAAAGGCCCGCGGGGTACCCGCGGGCTCAAGGAGGCTTACATTCGATTTAGCGTATTAACTCGATCAGACCGGATCGGTCGATGAGCGCCAGCAGAGGACCGGGTAGAATTCCAAATACAAATGTCCCGATCGCGGTAAGCCACACCGTTGCATTCAGCATGACCTCACTTCGTGTTTCCGGTTCGCCCTCCCGCATATACATTGTCACAACTACTCTCAAGTAGTAGTAAGCCGAAACGAGTGAGGTCAGCACACCGACAATCGCCAGTCCAATCAGATCTGCATTGACGACCGCCCGGAAGAGATAAAACTTGCCGACAAATCCTACCGTTGGCGGCACACCGGTCAGCGATAACATAAAGAGTGTCATCATCAATGCCAAACCCGGCCTGCGAGCGCCCAGTCCAGCATAATCCTCGATTTCCAGACCACCACCTTGCGCCTTTTCCACGGCTAGCACGACACCCCACGCTCCGAGATTCGTGAGGGCATAAGCGGCGAGATAGAACAGGGCACTGTTAACCGCTTGACCCGCAAAGGCAGTCGTCGCAGCCGCTGGGACCGCCATTAAGATATAGCCGGCGTGGGCTATGCTGGAATAGGCAAGCATGCGTTTGATGTTCGATTGAGCGACTGCAGCCACGTTGCCCCAGATCATCGTCAGTGCCGAAAGCCACATCGTGACCGGACCCCATGATCCCGCAGCCTGCGGGAAGGCAGCCAGGAACACACGCAGTAAAGCCGCAAAGCCACCTGCCTTGGCGCCCACCGACATGAATGCTGTCACCGATGAGGGTGCGCCCTGGTAGACATCAGGCGTCCACATGTGGAACGGCACCGCCGCAACCTTGAATCCCAATCCAACCAGAATCATCCCAACCCCAACCGAGAACAAGGGTGGAATACTCCCTGCCTGCTTCAGCGATCCCAATATTCCATCCAGATGGGTAGTGCCTGTGGTGCCGAAGATGAGCGCAATGCCGTACACGAGAAAACTGGAGGCAAACGCGCCCAGCAGAAAGTACTTCATGGCTGATTCTTCGGATGCCGGCTGCGGCCGTGCGAACCCGGACAGGATATAGAGCGGGATCGAAAGCAGTTCCAGCGCGACGAAGATGACGATCAAATCCCCTGCGCTGGCCATAAGCATCATCCCGGTGATGCTGAAGAGCAGCAGCGCATAGTATTCTCCACGCTCGATCCCGCGCCGATGGAGGTAATCGAATGCCTGAGCGATTGCGATCAACCCAACTACCAGGAAAAGCAACTGCAGGAATGAGCTGAAGCCATCGTGGATCAGCATCCCACTGAAGGCCGTCCCGTTGTTCCTGAATTGGCCGATAGCGGCTGCCAGCGCACCGATCAAAGCCAGCGCTGCAAGGCTGGCAGTGACCGTTCGGCGCGCCCCACCGACGAACAGGTCGATGACCAGGAGCATGCATGCGGATCCGGCTACGATTAGAACCGGTAGAACAAAGGTGAAATCTTGCGAGCTCATATCAATGCACCACCATGGCAGCGGCCTGCAAGGTTGTCACCAGCTTATCTACCGCTGGCGCAATCAAGTTGAAGAACGGCCGCGGGTAGAGCCCGATCCAAAAGATTAAGATCAGCAGCGGGACCAGGATTGCAATTTCACGCCCGTTAAGATCTTTCAAGCTTTTGTTCTCTTCCTTATCCAGAGGACCCAGGAAGAGCTTCTGGAACATGAAGAGCAGGTAGATTGCAGCCAGGATCACACCTGCGGCAGCAAAACCAGCGTACAGCGGTGAGCCAATCTGCTTCGATCCAAACGAACCCAGCAAGATCGTGAATTCCCCGACGAAACCATTAAGTCCCGGCAATCCCATCGACGAAAGGGTAACGATAAGGGTGAAGGCGCCGTAGACCGGCATGATCTTCCACAGTCCCCCAAACGCATCCATGTCGCGTGTATGGCGCCTTTCGTAAATCATGCCGACGAGGAGAAAGAGTGCCCCGGTGCTCAAACCGTGGTTGACCATCTGCAGGATACCGCCCTGGATTCCCTGTGAGTTCAAAGCGAACAAACCAAGGACAACGAAACCGAGGTGGCTGACGGAGGAATAGGCGACGAGTTTCTTGACGTCTTGCTGGGCATAGGAAACCGCTGCGCCATAGAGAATTCCAATCACGGCGAAGAGCGCCATCCACGGAGCCAGCTTTATAGCAGCCTCTGGAAAGAGCTGCAGGTTGAAGCGCAGAAAGCCGTAGGTGCCCATCTTCAGCAGGACGCCAGCGAGGATGACCGAGCCTGCGGTAGGAGCCTCAACGTGAGCGTCAGGCAGCCAGGAGTGTAATGGCCACATCGGTACCTTGATCGCAAAGGCTGCCGCAAATGCCAGGAAGAGCCAGAACTGAATATTCGCCGGAATCCCACCCGAGCTGATTAAATCCGGGAGTGAGAACGTGTTGAAGTTCAGGCCCAGCCAAAGGATGGCAAGCAGCATCAGGATCGAACCGGCCATCGTATAAAGAAAGAACTTGATTGCGGCGTATACCCGCCGGGGACCACCCCAGATCCCGATCAGGAAGTACATCGGCACGAGTGTGAACTCCCAGAACACATAGAAAAGGAATAGATCCAGTGCCAGGAATACGCCGACCATCCCAATTTCCAGCAGCAGGAAGAAGATCATGAATTCCTTGACCCGTTCTTCAATCGCTGTCCAGGTCGAGAGAATTGCCAGGGGGGTCAAGAAGGTTGTCAGGAGGACCAGCAAAATGCTCAACCCATCAACGCCGAGAGAATATTGGATTTCGATCCCGGCTAATTGGAACCATGATCCCTGCTCCAACATCTGGATCGCCCCGCTGTGGCTGTCAAAACGGACCAGCATCACGATCGATAACGCCAGCGCCAGGACAGAAGCAAGCATCGCCACCCAGCGGATCATATTCTTGCGGTCTTTCGGGATCACCAGGATCGCAAGGACTCCAAGCAAGGGAGAGAAAGTCAGCCAGGTGAGCAGTGAAAACGATGGGTTCATGAGCATGTCCTCTGCCAATCTAAACGAAGATGAAGTACGCCAGCACCAGCACCACGCCAACGAATACGGCCAGGGCATATGTGCGGACGAACCCCGTCTGGAGTTTTCGGAGGCCCGCGGCAGCCATGCCGGTTATCGTGCCGAGACCATTTGCAAAGGCATCGATAACTCCCAGGTCAAAACTGCCAGCCAGCCAACGCGTTCCATTGCGGTAGAAAGCACCAAGCACTCTGTCGTGAAACCAATCATGCCAGAAGCGCCAATCGAGCGTTTCGGCCAGAAAATGCGCCAGGTGCACATATGTCCGGATGAACAGCACTTCGTACAGTTCATCTACCCACCACTTGTTTTCCATGCCTATAAAGATCGGGCCCAGGATTCCGCGCAGTGGGTCGCGATCGCCCTTCGTCAGGGTTTTACGGCCATAAAGCAGCCATGCGGCGGCGATCGCGAGCAGCGCCAGCGCGACGCTTGTCAAGGCTACCTGGACGTTGAAATCGGTAGCATGAACGTGGGCAATCGTATGCTCGAGCCACGTGGTAAGCGAATGCAGGCCCGGCAAATTCAGCCCGCCTCCGACGACTGCCAAACCGGCCAAGATCATCAAAGGGATCGTCATGACCGGTGGATTTTCGCGGGCGTGAGCCGCTGCTTCGCTGCGTGACTTTCCAAAAAATACCATCAGGATTTGTCGGCCCATGTAGAACGCAGTCAGGAATGCCGCCGCAGCGAGCATGACATAAACCGCAAGATTTTCCATGCTTGCGTCGGCCAGAATTTCATCCTTCGAGAAGAAACCCGCCAGCGGGGGCAAGCCGGACAAAGCCAGCGCACCGATCAAATAGACCCAGAATGTGATCGGCATTCTTGAACGTAAGCCACCCATGTTGCGCATGTCCTGTGGGTCGAATTCTTCCCCATGCTCGCCAGCGTTATGACCTTCAAGGTCATGATGCCCGTGTTCAATGCCCTGGATGACCGATCCGGAGGAGAGGAAGAGCAGCGCCTTGAAAAAGGCATGCGTCACGAGGTGGAACATCCCCGCCACGTACGCGCCGATGCCGACAGCCGCCATCATGAAGCCCAGCTGGCTGATGGTGGAATAGGCCAGCACACGCTTGATATCGAATTGACCAACCGCGATGGTCGCAGCAAAGAGCGCCGTGGCAGCCCCGATTAGGGCCGCCACGTGGGCGGAGGTTTCAGCGACTGCGAAAAGCGGTGCGCTGCGGGCGATCATGTAGATACCGGCCGTGACCATCGTGGCGGCATGAATCAATGCCGAGACCGGCGTTGGTCCAGCCATGGCATCCGGAAGCCAGACGTAGAGCGGCAGCTGGGCCGATTTGCCGGTCGCACCAAGCAGCATGAAGAGCGTGATCGCCGTGACGATGCCGGCGTTCGCCATGCCGTTGGTCTCGGCCCAGTGGAAGACCTGCTCAAACTGCAGGCTGCCAACCGCGCCGAAGATTAGAAACATCGCGATCAGGAAACCGAAGTCACCGATGCGGTTGGTGATAAACGCCTTCTTGCCAGCGATAGCATTACCAATTCCATCCTTGCCCTTTTCGTACCAGAATCCGATCAAGAGGTAGGAACACAGGCCGACACCTTCCCAACCGACGAACATCATCAGGTAGTTGTCAGCGCTCACCAGGATCATCATTGCTGCTACGAAGAGATTGAAAAAGATGAAGAAACGTGGATAACGTCCGGGGTCGCCCTGGAAACGGACGTCCTCGTGCATATAGCCGATGGCGTAGATGTGGATCAAGGTGCTGACACCGGTGACCATCAACATCATGGTTGCCGAGAGCGTGTCGATTTTCAGCGCCCAGGGGACATTTAAGGTAGCAATTGTGATCCAATCAGCAACATGGATCGTTGTGCCTTCTGGATGCCCCTGAAGTGCCAGGAACTGGAGCACGGCGACCAGGAAGGCGAATCCAACCGCGCTGCTGGCCACCAGGCTCACGAAGCGTTCGCCCAGTCGTCGGCCGAAGAGGATATTCACCAGTAATCCCAGGATCGGCAGCGCGATGATTAATGGGGCATAGAGGAACAATCCTCCTGCCGACGCGGTCTCAAGTAGCGACATCCGATGCCTCCGCCTGCTTAATCAGCCCTGCAGGCTGTTCACTTCGTCGATGTTTACGGTTTCCTTGTTGCGGAAGATGGCCACAATCAAAGCCAAACCTACCGCGACTTCAGCCGCAGCCACTGCAATAATAAAGAACACGATCACCTGCCCGCGCAGCGCCTCTGCGGCCGGTGCCATCATACGGGCGAAGGCGATAAATGCCAGGTTGGCGGAATTAAGCATCAGCTCGATCGACATAAAGATCACGATCGTATTGCGCCGGATCAAGACACCAAGGATACCTAGGCTGAACAACACACCAGAGAGTGCAATAATGTATGAGGTTGGAACGTTCATAATCCCTCCTGCTTTCCCCGGCGCGTGAGGATGACGGCACCAACCATGGCGACCAGCAGCAATACTGATGTCACTTCGAACGGCACCAGGTATTCGCTGAATAACAGCTTTCCTACGGAAGCCGGGCTTCCGAACGCCTCGCTCACGCTCGCAGCATTGTTTGATATCGACTCACCACGTGCCATCAGCGTGACTGCGAGCTCTGTGATCAAACCAAGTCCAAGGATGATTGCGACCGGCAGCTGCCAGCGGTATGGCCCACCAAGCGTGTCATGCGACGTACCGAGCAGCATGATGACAAACAGGAACAGCACCATGATCGCACCGGCATACACTGTTACCTGCACCATGGCGATGAAAGCTGCGTTAAGCAGCAGATACAGCGTCGCAACCGCCAGGAAATTCAGCACCAGGAACAGGGCTGAATAGATCGTATCGCGGCTCAGCAGCATACTGACCGCCGTCAGGATCGAAATCGCCGCTATGCCGAGAAAAAGCGCCAGGTCAGTCGTCATAACTCATCCTTCATGCATGCCTCAATCCGGATTCTGCATCTCAGGGATCGCCCGGTTGAATTCGCCGCTTGGCACTTGCTGCGGTGTCGGTTTTCCATTGGGTGGAACGGGGACAAGCAGCATTTCCTTCGGGTAAATCGCTTCACGGCGGTTTGTGAACGACAGTTCGTAATTATGTTCGAGCACAATCGCCTCGGTCGGGCATGCATCTTCACAGTACCCGCAGAAGATGCAGCGCAGCATGTTGATCTCGTAGGTGCTTGCATAGCGCTCGCCCGGCGAGAAACGCATCTCGTCCGTATTTTCAGCTGCCTCAACAAAAATCGCATCAGCCGGGCAAGCAGCCGCGCACAGCGCACAGCCAATGCACTTCTCGAGACCATTTTCATAGCGTTTCAGCTCATGCCGGCCCTTGAAGCGCTGCCGTACAGGGCGCTTGACCTCGGGGTACTGGTATGTGACTGGCTTTTCAAACATGCTGCGGAAGACGGTCCATAAACCGCGCAAGATTTGCAGCGGATTCATCGCTTACCCTCCTACCAATACAAACACAACTGCGGTAATCATGACATTCAGGAGCGACAATGGCAGCAGAATCTTCCAGCCAAATGCCATTAAGCGGTCGTAGCGGAAGCGTACCATCGTCGCCCTAAACCAGACCAGTACAAAGAGCAGTGCCACGACCTTGATCACAAGGTAGATCGGTCCCAGCCACCAGAAGCGGTCCACAAATGGTCCCAGGTAGCCACCCAGGAACAACGTCGCGCCGATGAAGCTGACAGCGATCATCTTGCCATACTCGGCCATGAAGAAGAGCGCGAATTTCATGCCAGAGTACTCGACATGGTAGCCAGCGGTCAGCTCCTGCTCGGCCTCCGGCATATCAAATGGGGAGCGGTTGACTTCCGCCACCGTGGCGATGAAGTAAATCAGGAATCCAAGCGGCTGCAGCACGACATACCACATTCCGCGCTGGCCAGCGATGATCTGGTCAATTGACATCGAGCCAGCCAGCATAATCGGCCCAATGACCGCCAGCCCCAGCGCCAGCTCATAGCTCACCATCTGGGCAGAAGAACGTAGGCCGCCCATTAGCGCGTACTTGTTTCCGGACGACCAACCGGCAATGACGATGCCATAGACCGCAATCGATGCCACAGCGAGGATGTAAAGGACGCCGACGTTCACGTTCGATGCCAGCCCAAGGCTGTACTGCACACCGGCGATTTGAACTGGCGGTCCAAGCGGAATGACGGCCAGGATGATCAGTGCCGGGAGAACGGTAACCACAGGCGCCAGGAGAAAAAGCAGTTTGTCAGCCTGAGCCGGGATCAGCTCCTCTTTGAAGATCAGCTTGATGCCATCCGCCACTGGCTGCAGCAAACCCCAGGGGCCAGCCCGGTTTGGGCCGATGCGAGTTTGCATGCGCGCCTGTACCCGCCGTTCGAAGAGCGTCAGGTAGGCGAAACCGCCAACGATGATCACGAAGACCACGACCGATTTCAAGCCCCATTCAAGCAAACTGGCTGCACTCATTCGATCCCTCGCCTAACTCGCCGGCTTGACATCGACGTCAAGCGGATACTCAATTGCCAGTCCCTGGCTGCGCCCGACCAGCGCCGTACCCATAGCTATCCCACCCTCGAGCAGAGCAGGTAGGGTATCCACCCGGCCGTTGTGCTGGATCTCGATCCCGCTGCCATCCACAATGCCGAGGCGTTGTGCATCGCTCGGATTGAGCCGAACGACAGCGGCGGCGAGGCGTGGTTCCAGTACCTCTGACGGCTTTACGGTTGTCGCACGATCATAGAGTTGATCGACGGCGACCAGCAGCATGCCGTTCGTTTTGCTCACCTCTGGAGGAGCGGTCCACTCGATATCGACGGTTGAACCCCGTTCGCTCGTCGGGGCAAGTTGAACGCCAACTCCCTGATCGTTCTTGAACGCGGTGCCGCCGAAATAAAGATCATCACCCCCGACCGGCGGCCACTGCGATTTGGTTTCAGACAGGTTCTGATAATCCAGGTCCTCGTAACCCGGGGCGGCTGCTGCGTAGCGAGCAAACACACGGCCGCAGGACTGGGCTTCAAGCTCGATCCCCAGCTCAGCTCCCAACTGGGCAGTTATCTGCCAATCAGATCGCGCCTGACCCATACCCTCGATGGCCGAATAGAAGCGCTGCACTCGCCGCAGGGCGTTGGTGAATGTCCCTTCGCGCTCAGCAAACGAACGCGCCGGCAGCACAACGTCTGCCAACCGGGCCGTAGGCGTGAGGAACAGCTCCTGCACTACCGTGAAAGTCCCATTTCCAAATGAGTCTGCCAGCACTGGGTCGTCTCCAACTGGATCAGCCGCGATGACCAGGGCCGCCCTGGTTTCTTGCATGCTATTTGCAAACTGGGGATCGGGACGCAATCCCAGATCCCATGCGCCCTGAGTATTGGGTCCGCTCCAGACCGGGATCAAACCATTGTTCCTTCGACCGGTATGTTTGGTCTCGATCAGGAGGCGGGCACAGGCACGCGCCAGTGCGTCGCTGCCGGCATAATCAAGTCCCTCCCGGCCGAAGAACACGACCAGGTTATCCGCACCCACCAGCGCCCTGGCCGCAGCCTTGAGCTCCTGTTCGCCTTCGTAGGGAGCGAGACCTTTATCTTTACTGACAGCCTGCAGCAGGCCCAGTGCAGTCTTCACAGCCCTTGGGTATTCAAAACGCAAGGAATGAGCGGCGTAATGATCGAGACGCGTTGGCCGCCCGTTAGCTACGACAAGCGTTGCGCCGTGCTTCGCGGCCATGATTACGCGCTGCCACCAGATGGGAGCTTCCTCGTGCAGGTCACTGGCGATGACCAGGATCGCATCTCCACCGCCCAGTCCTGCAAGCTCTGTATCTTTACCGACTCCAACCTGGCCGACGTAGTCACCGCCGGCCATGGAGCCGTAGAGCAGCGCTGTACCGCCCAAGCCGTCCAGCAGCTGCTTGAAATTGAACAGATCTTCGTTCGAGGCCCGGCTGCCAACCAGACCAATCACGGCCCCGCCAGCTGCTTTGAGACCTTCGGCGGCTTTCGCCAGCGCCGTCGGCCAATCGCTCTCGACCAGCTCGCCGCCAGCCCGTACCAACGGTGTCGTCAAGCGCTCCGGGCTGGTGGCGAAATGATGGGCAAATCGCCCTTTATCGCAGATCCAGATGTCGTTCACCATTTCGTTCTGGCGCGGCATAACCCGCTTTACAATTTCGCGCCCACCGGCGTCCGCTTCACGGCGCGTGTTTAAGGTCAGGTTGCATCCAACCGGGCAGTGGGTGCAGATCGACGCGCTCGCGTTCATCTCCCAGGGCCGTGCCCCGAAGCGGAAATCCGCCGTCGTCAAGGCCCCGACCGGGCAGATGTCGGTCGTATTTCCCGAGAAGTATGAATCGAAGCCCGGGTTAGAGTAGGTGACGATCTCCAGGCCGCGCCCGCGATCACCAAAGGCGATCACCGGGTCATCGACCAGCTGCTCCTGGAAGCGGACGCATCGTCCGCACTGGATACAGCGTTCACGATCGAGGAAGATCAGCTCACCAAGCTGGACGTGCTTTGCAAGGTGCTTCTTCTCAGAATAAAGAAAGCGGCTCTTGCCAGGCCCGTGCTTCATGGTCAGATTTTGAAGCGGGCATTCTCCGCCCTTGTCGCAGACCGGGCAATCGAGCGGATGCGAGGTAAGCAGGTACTCGACAATCTGCTTCCTTCCAGCACTGGCGTTCTCGCTCCAGACGCGCACCTGCATCCCTTCGCTGACGGGTGTCGTGCAGGCTGTTTCCAGCTTGGGCCGGAAATCGATGATCACCTGGCCGCTATCATCACGCACGGCTTCCCCGCTGCTGCGGTCGATACGTGGCGTCCCCACATCGACCAGGCACATGCGGCACATTCCGACGGGCTTCATCTTCGGGTGGTAGCAGAAGACGGGGATATCGATTCCAGCCCGTTTGGCCGCATCGACAATCAGCGTACCCTTTGGCACGGTTACCTCGAGCCCATCTATCGTCAGCTTAACCTGCGAATCACTCATGTTCGATCCCCGGTGTGGGTTTGAAAATCAGCACGGAAGTGCTCGATTCCGGAAATGACAGGCATGAGGGCGAATTCGCCCAGCGCACAGAGGCACTTTCCCTGGATGCCGCGTGCCACGCTGTCCAACAATTCGATGTCTTCCGGCGAGGCATTGCCCTCCTGGATGCGCTTGGTAACGTGGTACATCCAGTACGTGCCTTCGCGGCAGGGGGTGCATTTGCCACAGGATTCATGCTTGAAGAAGCTGGAGGTCTTGTAGACCATCCAGGATATGTCGACACTCTCATCCATGACGATGATCGAGGCTGAGCCAAGCTGCGAGCCGATGGCCGGAACGGATTCGTAATCCATCGGCGTGTCGAGCACCTCATCCGTTGCAGCTAAGAGGGGTGCAGAAGCGCCGGCTGGCATGATGCCTTTGATCCTCCGGCCCCCTCGAATACCACCGCCATGCTCGTAGATCAGCTCGCGGAAGGTGCTCCCTAACGGCAGCTCGTAGTTGCCCGGCCGCTCGACATGCCCTGAGAGCGAGAACACCTTGGGGCCCGGGCTTTTCTCGGTCCCGATCGTACGGTACCAGTCTGCGCCGCGGGTGATGATCGGCGGCAGGTTGGTGAGTGTTTCCACGTTGTTCACCACGGTGGGTTTGGCGAAAAGACCTTCCGCTGCTGGGAACGGTGGTCGCAGGCGTGGTTGGCCTAACTTGCCCTCCAGCGATTCGAGCAGCGCCGTCTCCTCGCCGCAGATGTAGGCGCCGGCTCCGAGATGAACGTAAATATCGAGCGAAAAATCGGTTCCGAAGAGCTTCTTCCCCAGCAGCTTCGCCTCGTAGAGCGCTTCGATCTTCGTCTCCAGCCTGTGGGCCAGATCCCAGAATTCTCCCCGGCAGTAGACGTAGGCGACATTCGCCTGCGCGGCGTAAGCACAGATGGCAACACCCTCCAGGAACTGGTATGGATTGTGTTCCATGATCTCGCGATCTTTAAAGGTCCCTGGTTCGGACTCATCAGCGTTCGCGACGACGTAGCGTGGGTAGACGTCTGGGGTCAGGAAACTCCATTTGACCCCGGTTGGAAACCCGGCTCCGCCCCGCCCGCGCAACCCGGCGGCTTTGACCTCGTCAATTACCTGCTGTGGGGTCTGCTTCTTAACGACCTGCTCGAACGCCTCATAACCCCCGTTCTTGCGATAGACTTCGAGCTGGTCGATGCCTTCGATATCACGGTGCCGCAGGAGGATATATTCAGTCATCGCTCCCCCTCTGGCGCAGTTCCTCGATCAAGCCCATCGTCGAGGACACATCTTGATTCTCGTGGTAGTGAATGCCTTCGTCGTCCTGGAGTTGGAACATGGGCGCCTTATCGCAGCCCGCCAGGCACATGACCCCTTCCACGGTCACCAGGCCATCGTCCGTCGTTTCGCCAAGCTGAATCCCCAGATTGGTGCAGACCTCTTTTGCAAAGGCTTCAGCACCGCGCAATGCACAGGGCAGATCCGTGCAAATCTGGATGCGGTACTTGCCCTCCTGTTTATCGTGCAGCAGGGTGTAGAACCCGGTCAGCCCGCCAACCTGGGTCGGATCGAGCTCGAGCAGGGCGGCGATTTCGTCGATGGCATCTTCCGTGATATAGCCATAGGTGTGCTGTGCAAGATAGAGCAGAGGCAGCACGGCCGCCCTTTTCTGATCGGGCGGATACTTCGAAAGAATACGTTCGATTTCCGCTTGATGATTATCTGCCAACAAGGTATGCACTCCTGGCAACAGCTCAACGGCAGCCTGCAAGGTTGCTGCCGATCAGCGATCTGTATCTCCTAAAATCGGATCGAGACTGCTGATAATGGCGACGAGGTCCGCGACGAGGTAACCACGCGACATCATCGGCAATGCTTGCAGTGCGGCGAAGCTGGGGGTGCGGAAATGCACCCGGTACGGCTTGGGGCCTCCATCACCTTCGAGAAAGCAGCCCAGCTCGCCGCGTGGTGATTCGACGGTGACAAAGACGGAATTCTTCGGCGCCGGGAAGCCCTCCGTCCACAGCTTGAAATGGTGAATTACAGCTTCCATGCTGTGCCCAAGCTCGGAACGCGGCGGCGGTACGAATTTACGATTGTCGCTCCGGAAAGGTCCTTCTGGAAGCCGATCGATCGCCTGCTCGATGATACGCAGCGACTGCCGCATCTCCTCGATGCGCACGATATAGCGATCGTAAACATCACCATGCGTGCCAAGCGGCACGTCGAATTCGTAGCGCTCGTAGCCGCTGTAAGGATTGGATTTCCGTAAATCCCAATTCACACCGGCGGCCCGGGCGACGGGACCGCTCAAGCCCCACTCAAGCGCTTGCTCGGCAGTTATGGCACTGATGCCGCGCGTACGGTCGATATAGAGCGGGTTTTTGGACAGCAACGATTCATATTGTTGAATGCGGTCTGGCAGGTAAGAGACAAAATCACGCACTGCGCCTTCGAACTCGGGGGGAACGTCGCGCCACAACCCGCCGGGCCGTATAAAGGAGGTCATCATGCGTGCGCCGGAGCACATTTCAAAAATATCGAGGACGTGCTCGCGCTCACGGAAGCAATACAGAAAGAGCGATGCCGCCGCCAGGTCGAGAGCGTGAGTACCGAGAAAGATCAGATGGGATGAAATCCGCTGCAGTTCGGCCAGGATCACCCGCACTACCTGGGCTCGCTCCGGCACGTCAAGGTCGACCAGCTTCTCAACCGCCAGGCAGTAGCACAGGTTGTTGCCCAGGTTGTTGAGGTAATCCATCCGGTCCGTCATCACGAGCGACTTTTCGTAGCTCTTGGCTTCCATGTTCTTTTCGATCCCGGTATGCAGGAAGCCGATATCAGGAACAACATTCACCGCAACTTCACCATCGAGCTCGAGCAGCAGGCGCAGTACTCCATGCGTGCTCGGATGCTGCGGCCCCATGTTGAGCAGGACCGTATCACCTTCGATCGCTCGCTCTGAGACCAGGCCCCGCAGTTCGTCAAGCGTTAATTGACGTTCTTCTATCGCCATCCTCGTCTCCACCTTGCCCGGACTAACCAGCACTACTCTTTTGCATAGGGTTTACGCCGATTGATCTCATCGAAATTAAATGTGAACTGCACTTCCTCGTAGCCGAGCGGGTAATCCTTGCGCAGAGGATGTCCGACCCAATCAATCGGCATAAGGATGCGGCGCAGGTCGCTGCTGCCCTCAAATCTAATCCCGAACAAATCGAAGATCTCCCGCTCATACCAATTCGCGTTGACAAACAGCGGTTCAAGGGAGGGTGTGCTGGGCTCATCGCCCCCGACCGGGACCCGCAGGCCGATGAAAGCTGCATGCTTGTGAGAATACAGCTGGTAAACAACATGGAAGCGCGGCTCATCTGGCCAGTAGTCAACCGCGGTCAACGCGGCCAGGTAGCCAAATGCCAGTTCCGGATCATCACGCAGCAGTCCACAGGCTTCATGCAGCGCTTCACCCGGCAAGACGAGCGTCGTCTGGCCTCGGAATTCGCGCAGCTCGAGAATGCGTTCGCCAAGACGTTCCCGCAAGTTATCAACTGCTGTTTCAATCACACCCATTTGCGTCATCCCTCAGCGCAGCCCGCTCCGGCTTCCACCAGGCGTTGGGCTCTCATGCTCCAGAAAATCAAGACCCGACAGGAGGTCGCTCGAACGTTACGCGTAATCGCGAATCTTCTCACCCTTGACTTTCTCGTGCAGGGTGAGAATGCCATGGATCAACGCTTCTGGCCGCGGTGGGCAGCCAGCCACATACACGTCGACCGGTACGATTTCATCAACACCCGGTACAATGGCGTAGTTGTTGAAAATCCCGCCGCAGGAGCAGCAGTCACCCATCGCCACAACCCATTTTGGATCAGGCATCTGGTCATACAACCGGCGGAGAACGGGCGCCATCTTGCGCGTCACCCGTCCCGCTACGATCATCAAGTCGCTCTGGCGGGGGCTGGCGCGCATTAATTCCATTCCAAAGCGGGACATATCATAATCCGAGGCTTCAGCCGCCATCATTTCGATCGCGCAGCATGCCAAACCGAAAAGCATCGGCCACATCGCCCGCGTCCGGCTCCAGTTGACGACCTGCTCGAGCGTTGTCGTTACAAATCCCAGATTACCAAGTTTTGACTCTACTCCCATTCCAACGCTCCAATCTTCCACGCATATACCAACCCAATCAGGAGTATCGCGACGAAAAGGAACATCTCGATTAACCCCTGGACTTTCAACTCCCGCAGCACGACCGCCCAGGGCAGGATGAATACGATTTCGATGTCAAACAGGATGAAGAGGACCGCGACCAGATAGAAGTGCACCGGGACCCTGCGTGTTCCAGGTCCATAGGGTTCCATTCCTGATTCGTACGGTTCGCTTTTTCGAGAGGATGGTCGGTGTGGTCCGAAGAGGTGACCCAGCCCGATAACCAGGAAGGCCAGGATGGTTGACAGGAGGATTAAGACTGCAATGGGTAGGTAGTCGCTCGGCATCCGGTCCTCTGAATGATTAGGTTTAAGTTGACCGTTCGTGCGATATTTCACAGCTTACGGTCAGGAGCGTCATTCTATCACATGGGTTAGGCTATCACAATTATTTACGCGTGGTCAACGGACGCATGGCACGCATCGAGCGGGAAAAATGGCATTGACGCCTGCAAGCTGAATTTCATCCGGCACGGGGGCTCTTGAAGAATGGCTCTCTTTTATTTTCTTGAGAGTTACTCCCTCGGCACCGCGTTCACCTGGCGGCGTCTTATATTGGCCGGGACGCCTGGCGCAGTGGAACTATACAGCCGATTTATCGATACGGGGTTTATATCAGGAAAGATAATCGCGCAGGTGGCGGCTGCGAGTCGGATGGCGCAGTTTACGCAGCGCCTTCGCTTCGATCTGGCGAATACGTTCTCGCGTTACTTTAAAGTGTTTCCCAACCTCTTCCAGCGTGTAGTCCTTTCCGTCACGTAATCCAAATCGCATTTCCAGGACTTGACGCTCGCGTTCGGTCAGAACGGATAACGCGTTCTGCACCTGTTCTTTCAGCAATTCGCGCGCCGCTGCATCAACGGGTTCGGGCATGGTCTCGTCTTCAATGAAGTCCCCCAGCTGGCTTGATTCCTCAGCGCCAACTGGCGTCTCGAGCGACATCGGTTCCTGCGAGATGCGGATGATGCGCCGGACCTTGCCGGCAGCTCGCTTCCACTTTCGATCCAGGCTGGGATCAAGCTGCTCTTCCAGGCTCAGGGCTTGCTGAATCAAGCTGATTTCTTCTGGCTCGAGCAGGTCCATTTCCAAGGCCAATTCTTCGGACGTCGGTGCCCGTCCAAGCTCCTGTTCCATGCGGCGCTGGACCCGCACCAGGCGGTTGATCGTCTCAACCATGTGCACCGGGATGCGGATCGTACGAGCCTGGTCAGCGATAGCGCGGCTGATCGCCTGCCGGATCCACCAGGTAGCATAGGTGCTGAATTTGTAACCTTTGGCCGGATCGAATTTTTCGACCGCCCGCAGCAACCCGATATTGCCCTCCTGGATCAGGTCAAGGAAGGCGATTCCGCGCCCCATGTAGCGCTTGGCCACGCTCACAACCAGGCGTAGATTGGCCCGGATCAAAGCCCCCTGGGCTTCCTCCGAAAGATCCCGCACAATGTCATACTGCAGGTCCAGATCATCCTCATCGTCGAGCCAGCGTTTCAAGGTCCGCTTGGTTGGTAAGCCCTGTTCCTTGTCAAAGCGATCGGTCAGGCGTTTCTGAATTGGTGCAGGAAACAGATAAAGGCAGAGGAAAACGTCCAGCGCGTTGCGGGCGACCTGTTCCCAGGTCGGGTCATTTCCCCACATCTCCGTGTTGAGCCAAGCACGCAGGTAGGAGATCATGCGTGATTGCCAGGTCTGGCGCAGCTGGATCGCCTCCGCCAGGATTAATTGGGCATCAGGCTGCGGCTGACCAAGCCTGCGGGCATCCTCTTTCACCCTTCGCCAGGATGTGCGCATATCTTCGAACAGCGTCAGGTAGACGCTCGTTGGGCCGTCTTCCGTTTTCCCGCGCACCCCGCGTCCGACCCGCAGCAGGTCAAGCCTGTGGAAGGCTTCCATGCGGACAGCCAGCCAGAGCTCTTGATCCGTGCTTAAAAGATCGACCCGCCCGATTTCCTTCAGATAAAGCCGGACCGGGTCATCGCTCAGCTCGAGGGCGATGGAGAGCTTTTCCAGCCCCCTGTCATCGCCATCGCTGCCAACTTCGCCGTCAGAATCGTCTTCCAGATCCGGCTCGATTTCGATCGCTTCGCCTTCTACAGCATCGACCGGATCTTTCAGATCCTGCGATTCTTCCAGGTCATCGTCGCTTAACTCCAATTCGTCTGACTCGACCTGGCGGACTTTCTTCTTCGTCATACGCGAATAACGCTCCTATGCTCCAGCCATCGTCTGTGCTGTACCTGGCCCGCGTGCAAGGGCTCGATCAAGCCGCTCGCGCTGATCTGCCAATGCCTGCACTCGCCGTGTGAGCTGCCAGATCTCTTCTTTCAGTTCGGCTTGATCCCCACCTTCGCTCTCCTGCAGCGCTTCGAGTTGAAAACGCAGGTTGTTCAGCTCTGCGTCCAGGCTGCGCTTTCGAAGGCGATAATAATTGGCGAGTATCTCCTCCAGCACGCGCGGTCGGGTCAGGTCCAGATTCTCTGCCGCCTTCTGTAGATCCTCCGCCGCTTCAATCAGTGCCGGCGCCAGATCCTGCCGCCAGTACTGTACAGCCTCAAGCTCATCCTGCGCCAATGACTGCCGCAAGCTGGAGAATATCATCTGCAGCTCGGCGCTGGAAAAATCCGACTTCGTTGGCCGCTCCATCTCCAGGCTCTGGAAAGCACGATCCACCCGGTAAAGCACACTCGGATCGAATAGCAGCACGCCTAGGCAGAAACGTTCGACGTTGGCCACATTCAAGCTCTGGCCGCTTGATGCCGGTTCTGCCTGCGGTGCGGGCTGTCCGCTGGATTCTACCCTACGGCCGCGAGTTGGCCGCCATTCGATCAAGGCGCGCTCATCCACCTTCAATCGACGAGCAAGGTTCTGCCGGTAAGTTTCACGTTCGACCGGATTGGCCACATCTTCGATCAGCGGCAGTACCTGCTGCGCAACATACGCTTTGGCCTTTGGATCATCCAGGTTGACCTCAGCTGCGCTGACATCGAGCACATAATCAACGATGGTTTGCGCGCCTTCCAGCAGAGCTGGCCAGGCGGTTGGATCGTCGATGACAATCTCGTCTGGATCGAGCCCCTCCGGAAGCCTGACGATACGCAGATCGGCATCGAGGCGTCCTTCATATCGAACCAGCCCGCGGGCATTGAAAACGGGTTCCGCCTGTCGATCGAGTGTATCGCGCGCCACATCCAGCCCGCGCAAGGTCGCCTGGCTGCCGGCTGCATCAGCATCCAGCGCGAGCACTATTCGACGGCTGTAACGCTTGAGCAGCCGCAGCTGTGACTCGGAAAGCGCGGTACCCATGGGCGAGACTGCATTCTCATAACCTGCCTGAAACAAACCGATCACGTCCATGTAGCCTTCAACGATCACCGCCCGATCTTCACGGCGAATGGCTTGTCGGGCTTTATCAAGGCCGTATAAAAGCCGGCCCTTGTCGAAGAGTGCGGTTTGCGGGGAGTTCAAATACTTGGGAACTCCTTCTGGATCAAGCACCCGCGCACCGAAGCCAGTCATTCGAGCTCGCGCGTCCCGAATGGGGAACATAATACGGCCGCGGAAGCGGTCGTAGGTCCCGCCCCCTTCTCGCTCTGTGAGCAGGCCGGCCTCAAGCAGGTCTTTTTCCTGGAAACCGCGCTCGGTCAGGTGCACCGTTGCCGCATCCCAGGAATCTAATGCGTAACCTACTCCGAACGCTTCCAATGTTGCATCTGTCATGCCACGTTTATGCAGGTAGTCAAGCGCCTGCTTTCCAGCTTCGGTCTCCACCAAGTTATGCCGGAAGTACGTGACGGCGGCTTCCAGCAGTTCCCGCAATCTGCCCTGCTCTTCGTCCTGCGCTTCCTGCTCGGGAGTTTGGGGTTGCAGTTCGACGCCGGCTCGCTCGGCCAACTGCCTGAGCGCTTCGGAAAAATCCCAGCCCTCTTTCTTCATTACGAAACTGAATACATCACCACCTTCGTTGCAGGCGCCAAAGCAACGCCAGGTGCCGCTGTCTGGAAAGACCGCAAAGGAAGGCGTGCGCGTATTAGGATGGAAGGGGCAAAAACCGGAATAATTCTTGCCCGACTTCCGCAGCTTGACGCTTTCGCCGATGATCTCGACGATATCGAGCCTGTCCTTGACTTCGTCGATTACACTCATTGAACGTACAATGGCTCCCTTCGAGCCCGGAAAAATCGGACCTCGACAACAGCGTTAGAACGCAACTCCCCCGGGAAGCGCATGCTATCCCATGAATGAAACTTCGGTGAGGTGGATTGATCGTTCTGAGCCTGGTTTGCTTATCGTTGGGCCAGGTCAGGCTTGCATGTTCAAGCTCAGGTTCGATCGGACAGCGCCGGCGCCCGCGGCTGACGATTATAGCCTTTCGATACTTGGCAAGCAATGGACATGAAACGGGTCAAAGTACAAACCCCGGCTATTTACTGCGAAGAAAGCCCTCCGGCTGCCAAGCGAGGTATTAGCAACATAAGCAAACTGCCGTCAGTTCAAGGAGCTGGAAACCAGGCGTCGATCTCGGGAATGCTTCAGCTGTGAGCGAGAAGGGATCAACGGCCCACGAAGGCTTCATGTGTTGCCTGTAACCCTGGCTGAGGGGGAAGTCAGGCGTTACCTAACTCCCTTCTTATTGCGTACGAGAGGCCGTTGGCTGGCTTAGAAGCCCTCGAGGGCTGTAAAGTCCGCCACGCCAACCGTCAGGGTGACGATGCGCTGCAGCAAAGCGAGGCGATTCCTCCGCAGCACCTCCTCCTCGGCCATCACGAGAACATCTTCGAAAAAGCGTGTGATTGGCTGGATTAACGGAGTAAATACAGAAAGAAACCCAATTACCGAACCAGGTTCCCTCGCTGCGTTTTCGGCAATCTTTAATGCCTCGAATAGAGCGTGTTCTGCTGGCTCGATCAGCTCCTCCTGCTGCAGCTCGAATTGCGTCTGCTCGCTGCGCGTAATTCGAGCACAGCGGGCATAGGTCTGAAGAATATCGTCCCAGTCCGATCTTTCTTTTGCTGCCTGCAGTTCGATCACAGCGCGAGTCGCCCAAAGTGGCAGGTGCGCCTGCTCAACCAGGACCGCTTCGATGACATCATGGTCATACCCTTCAGCCAGGAGCAGCGCCTGCTGCCGACCGCGAACGAAAGCCAGGCAATCCTCGATCGTTCCCGGGGCCACTTTCACGGGCAGCTGCTCGGCCGCGCTGTGAAGCAAGATCCGCAAATCGAGAGCTAATTCACGCTCGATCAGAATTTGAAGCAGTCCGATCGTCGTTCGGCGCAGCGCAAATGGATCGCGCGCTCCCGTAGGCTGATGTCCGGCGGCAAACAAGCCCATCAGGGTATCAACCCGGTCTGCCAGGCCGACCGCGATGCCGACCATACTCTCGGGGAGAGAATCCCCGGCGAAACGGGGAAGATAGTGTTCGAAAATCGCCTGCGCGACAGCTTTATCTTCACCGGAACGGAGTGCATAAACCCGCCCCACCTCGCCCTGGAGCGAGGTCATCTCGACCACCATGCGCGTCGCCAGATCTGCCTTGCACAGATGCGCCGCACGCTGAGCTTGATCTCGCTGCTCCTGGTTTAGATCCAGCTTCCACCCCAGGTTTTCCGCGAGCACTTCCACTCGTGAAACTTTATCCAGCATAGAGCCCAGGCTCGATTCAAAAGTCATCGTGCCCAGCCGGGGCAGGAAGGCCTCCAAAGGTTGTAAAAGATCCCGCTCGACAAAATATTGGGCATCGGCGAAGCGTGCTCTGATCACCTGCGAGTTGCCTTGAGCCACGACATCGAGATGCTGCCGCCCTCCATTACGCACCGTGATGAAGTAGGGCAGCAATTTGCCATCCCGCTCCAGAGGAAAGTAGCGTTGATGCTTCTTCATCACCGAGATCAGCACTGCTCTTGGCAGGGTCAGGAAATCGGAGTTGAATTCACCCCGGACCGCCGTAGGCTGCTCCACCAGCTGGGTGACTTCCTCCAACAGGGCTCTATCCTCGGGCACGCTGCCCCCTACTTCTTTCGCCAGCTCAGCAACTTGCGTTTCAATCAAGCCCCGCCGGCGTTCCGGATCGAGCACGATCCCTGCCTTCTCGATCTGCTTGAAGTACTCAGCCGAATCCTTCACCTCGACTTCGACCGGGTCATCAAAACGCATCAGCCTGGTAGTCCGGCCCGACACCACTCCAGCAAACTCGAAGCGGATCGCCTGTCCTCCGTGAAGGGCAAGCAGCCAGCGTACCGGCCGTGAAAAAGCTGTCCCAGAACGATTCCAGCGCATCGATTTCTCAAAACGCAGGCTCGCGAGCAGGCCGGGAAGCGCTTCCTGCAGGACCTCCGCTGCAGTCCGACCGGGCCGGCGGACCTGGGCGACGACATACGTTCCCCCGTCGATCTCGCCCTGCTCCAATGCATCTACGGTGATACCTTTACTCCTGGCAAAACCCTCGGCCGCCTTCGTAGGCCTCCCTTGCTCATCGTAGGCGCGTTCGAGCGGTGGACCTTTCTCAAGCGATAGCTGTTCATCCTGAGCTGGAGCCAGCGAATCGACCTGCACAACCAGCCGGCGGGGTGTGCCCAGGATACAAATCTCGCCGTGATCCAGGCGTTCCGCATCTAACAGCCCAGGAACCGCGGCCCGCAGTTGATCGATTGCGCTGGTCAGGTCACCCGCCGGTAATTCCTCGGTGCCAACTTCAAGCAAGAATGTGGCCGGTTTCGCCGGCGCCGGTCCGGTTTCAATCCCTGGTTGGTCCGGCTGAGGGTTGGCCCAGCGCCCAATCCAGGGATAACCGGCCTCCTCCCGCAGGAGCAAGTAGCCATCGGTAACACGCCGTGCCAATTCCCGCATGCGCGCAAAGATCGCTGCCCTTTCGGTAACGCCAACTGCCCCTCGCCCATCAAGCAGGTTGAAAGTATGCGAGCACTTCAGCACGTAATCATGCGCCGGGTACACCAGCCCCGATTCCAGGCAGCTATTTGCTTCAGCTTCAAACTCCTCGAACATCTGGCGTAAACGTTCGACATCAGCCAGCTCAAAAATGTAGCGGCTGTGTTCACGTTCCGATTCGAGCAGCACCTCGCCGTAGGTTAACTTTTCATTGAAATTCAAATCCACAAAGCTCTCGACCGATTCAAGTGCCAGGAGGATGCGCTCGAGCCCGTAGGTGATCTCGACAGAAACCGGTTCCAGGCTCTTACCCCCCGCCTGTTGAAAGTACGTGAACTGGGTAATCTCCTGCCCATCAAGCCAGACCTCCCACCCGAGGCCCCAGGCGCCGAGCGCAGGCTGCTCCCAGTTATCCTCGACAAAACGGATATCGTGCTCCAGGGGGTCGATGCCGAGCGCGATCAGCGATTGGAGGTAGCGTTCCTGTGGATCTCCGGGATCGGGCTTTAGGATGACCTGGAATTGGTAATAATGGCCCCAGCGATTGGGATTTTCACCGTAGCGGCTGTCTGCTGGCCGAATCGACGGCTCGACATATGCGACCCACCAATCCTCCGGTCCCAGCACACGCAAATAGGTGGCGGGGTTCATCGTCCCCGCTCCCACCTCGGTGTGGTAGGGCTGCCAGATCAAGCAGCCCTGCTCGGCCCAGAATTCCTGCAGTTTAAGAATGATGGATTGCAGCGTCGCTTTTTGCTTGGTAGACAATGTGTTCTTCCCTCGCTGGAAATTCAGGCTGCCACTCCAGGCTCGACATCGCTGCCCGGGTGATTAATTCGGCGTAGAAATTCTGGTGAATTCAACTTACGCTCGAGCAGGTAGCTTAAGAACCCTTCCATCAAGGCATCCAGTTCGCTTTGCACAGCTGCCCGGACTTGCATCGATTGAAAATTAGAGAGCGGTTCGCGCTGCACGTGCCGCAAGACCTTCAGCGCGCCCAGGGATATCGGGCGTGCAAGGCCGGCCTTATTACCGCACGATTTACAGAGTATGCCGCCGTCTTCAAACGAGAAATATTGGCCCTCTGGCCGTATCAGTTCGTTGCAGTGCACACAGTGAAAAAGCTCCGGGCGGTAGCCCACCAGGTCCAACAATCGCAGTTCGAAGGCTCGCGTGATGTTATGCGCATTCTCACCCTGATCCAGGAGCTCGAGCGAGCGAAGAAGCAGTGAGAACAGAGCGCCATTTGGCTCAGCTTCGACCGTGAAGCGGTCGATCAACTCGATCAAGTAAGACGCCTGCCCGAGCTGGGTCAGGTCGCTGCGCAGCTGTGAAAAGGGGTTGAGCGCCTCCACCTGCGTGATGACATCCAATTCACGCCCGCGTGCGGCCTGAATCTGTACGTGCGTGAACAGTTCAAGGTGTCCGGCTTTGCGTGAGCTCGGGCGTCGTGCTCCCTTGGCCACCTGCTTTAACTTGCCATGCTCGCGCGAGTAAATCGTCAGCAGCCGGTCGGCTTCACCCAGGTCCATCCGGCGCAGTATCACCGCTTCGGCTCGATAGCTTCGCTCTCGTTGGCTCATGGGGCGATTATACCAATCCCGCCTTCCCCCTTTAAACGTGGAGCAGGAGTCACTCTGGGTAAGGAAGCGCGGCCAACCATCGTCAAAGATTCATAAACTGAACAGTCACGCAGCAAGCCTGCGACCAGGAGCATCAGCGAACCAGATTGGCCGGGCTGCAGTGGATTGTACTTGTTTGAAGCGCTCTTTGGAACTCAACCGGGCGCTATACATAAATAGATGCGTCTCGTGCGGGGGAGGTGGTTATCTGATGCGATCACAGCAGAACATATTCCGGAGCCGAGCATCCGTATCGCTGTTAATATTCGTGTTCGCAGCCGCCTGTGCTGGCAGAACACCCGCTCCCGTTTTGCCAACGACCCGGAGCTCGGAGCCAAAGCTTCCAACCACCACAATCGTTCCAACCTCCGCGGTAACCGTCTTGAGTAACCCGCTGGATCTGAGAGAAGCAAATGTACTCGGGGTGGATTTTGAAGAGCTCGAAACAGGCTTGTACCGCTTTGACGTCACGCTTATTCACGATGATGACGGAGAGTCACCCAGGTACGCGGACCGCTGGGTGGTTGAAGACCTGGATGGGAATCCGCTTGGAGAAAGGATCCTGCTCCACGCACACGGCAACCTGCCGTTCACACGTTCAGCAACTCTTGAGATTCCCGAGGGGATTAAAACCGTGGTCATTCGCGGTCACGATCAGCTCCACGGTTTTGGCGGACAAGCGCTCGAACTGGATTTGCATAGCGGCCAGATACGGATGATCGACGATGTTGATGGACCTTAGATTCTGTCCTGCCCCAGCTGGCGATCTGAATCTGTAGTGCGCCTTAACGTTCCTTGAGCTGCTTCGGCGTAAAGGCCTCGGGAAGCAGATCCGCAACAGTGGTCTCCAAGACAACTTCACCGGCGGCATTCACCACAAGCACTGCCATATCCAACCCGAATTCAGAAAGCACCTGCCGGCATGCACCGCAGGGAGATCCGCCGTTGTCAGAGGCAATCGCAATCGCGAGAAACTGTTTCCTTCCTTCAGAGACGGCCTTAAAGATAGCGTTTCGCTCGGCGCACATACTCAGAGGGTAGGATGCATTCTCAACATTCACGCCGCTGAAGATCTCGCCATTTGCTCCCAGCAGAGCCGCGCCGACCGTATACTCCGAATAAGGGGCATAGGCATGATGTCGGACCGAGAGTGCGCTCTGGATCAGTTCACTGCGCTGCTGCGTTGTTAGCGTCATTTGATTTCGACTCCCGAGGTCCTACTGGGATAAGTCTCGCACGGATTTTACGGATACGCCGCCCCACAACCTGCTCAACAGACAGACGTAGACCACCGACTTCCACCGACTCACCCGGGACAGGTACCTTTCCCAGGCGGCTGTAGATATAGCCGCCGAGAGTCTCACTGGTGTCCTTCGGTATCTGAGCGCCAGCTATCTGATTGACGTCATCGATGTCGATGCCACCGCTGAAGATGAACTCGCCGCTCTCAAGCTGTTCATAAGGCAGTTCCTCGGCGAAGTCGTATTCATCAAGAATTTCACCGACGATTTCCTCCACGATGTCTTCAATTGTCACAACTCCAGCCGTGCCTCCATATTCGTCGACAACGATGGCGATGTGCATCCGGCTGGCTTGCATCTCCGTCAGCAGATCGTCGACTTTCTTTGCTTCGGGAACAAAATAGGCCTCGCGCATGATGTCTGAAACACGTTGGTCGAGCCCACCATCGCTCCATGCCGCCAGCAGGTCCTTGATGTAAACCAGGCCGATTACATTGTCGATGCTCTCAGAGAAAACCGGCGCACGCGAATGCCCTGTCTTCAGCAGCGTTTCGGTCGCTTCCTGCAGGGAGGTATGCTCCTCGAAGGCGATGATGTCGATCCTGGGGACCATCACCTCGCGGGCCAGCGTATTGTCGAGCTGGAAGATAGAGTAGATCATCGCTTTTTCTTCCTGCTCGATAACCCCCTCCTCCTGGCCAGCATCAACCAGCGTCATGATCTCCTCTTCCGTAATCATCGGATGAGCTTGACTTCCGGCAGGGCTGGCGACCAGGCGGGCGATTCGCAGCAGCAGCCATCCGATCGGTTCAAAAACCCGCACCAGTACAGCGACGGGGACTGCCAGGCGCAGTGCCCATGATTCGGGATCCTTGAGTACAACATTCTCAAAGGCAAATTCGAGGATCCCAAGCAGGAGGCCGGTCCCGGCCAACAAGAGGGCGATCGCCCCCGTCGTGGTCAGGCTGGTCAACGCCAACGCTGGCAAGAAGGTCGTCAGAGACAGGCCCAGTACCAGCAGCCGAAAAATAGTCTGTCCGATGCGCAGGGCCAGGATCAGGCGCCGGGCTTCGGTCAGCACACGAACTGCAAGGGCTGCCCGGCGGCCATGCGTTTCCTCCAGCGTCTTTAGTTGAGAAAGACGGCTGTTTACAAATGCGCTCCGGGCGGCCGCCAGCATGATGTCAAAGAGGAACGCTGCGACAACGCTGAGAATGCCGACGGTTTGATCAATCACCTTTTTCCAACTTTCGAATAACCCGGGCTGGCACCCCAACCGCCAGACTATCCTCCGGTACGTCCTTCGTTACGACCGATCCGGCTCCGGTCCGAGCTCCCCGGCCGATCTTTAACGGTGCGACAAGCATCGTGTCGCTGCCGATGAATACATCCGCTCCAATTTCGGTTACGTTCTTATGAACCCCATCGAAATTGCAGGTAATCGTGCCAGCGCCGATGTTGGTGTTTTCGCCGATATGAGCATCGCCGATGTAGGAAAAGTGCCCCATCTTTACCCCGGCTTCGAGGTGGCTGTTCTTCACCTCGCCGAAATTCCCCATGTGCACACCACGCCCGAGATGAGCCCCTTCACGCAAATGAGCGAAGGGTCCGATCTCGACCTGATCCTCGATCAGCGCGCCCTCTATCACGGATGACAGGATCGTACATTCTTCTCCGACTCTTGAATCGCGAATGATGGTGTTAGGGCCAAGCGTGCAGCCTCCCCCGATGCTCGTCGTGCCAAGCAGGTGGGTGTTCGGAAGGAGCACACTGTCGACCCCGACCTCCACATTCCAATCGATGTAGGTCGCGTCGGGATCGATGATCGTTACACCACGCTCCATCCAGGCATTGTTGATTCGCTGGCGAAGAGCTCTTTCGGCCTGAGAAAGATGCAGGCGAGTGTTGATCCCAATCGATTCATCTGGCGAGGATATTTCTACGTTTGAGATCCGCTCACCGTCCGCCCGGGCGAGCGCGGCCAGGTCGGTCAGGTAATACTCCCCTTTCGGTGAGAGCGGCAGCTTGGTCAAATTCTGCCACAACCATTCGGCCTGGCAGCAGTATGCCCCAACGTTCAACTCGCGCAACAGAAGCTGCTCCGGAGTAGCCTGCGCCTCTTCGATGATCGCTTCGATCTCGCCCTTCGCATCACGCAGGATGCGGCCAAAGCCACGCGCTTGATCGGAATTAGTCGTTAGTAAGGTCATGACTGCACTGTGTGAGATCTGCTGTTCGATCAGCCGCTTCAAGGTCCCAGCCTGGATCAGGGGCATATCCCCGTTCAAAACCAGGATCTGATCCGCCTTGCCACGTAGATCGTTGGCGGCCTGAAGTACGGCGTGGCCGGTGCCCAATCGCTCTTCCTGGAGGATGAACTCGCACGTACCTCCGGCCGCTTCACGCAGATCACCGGATTCGGGACCAACGATAAGCGCCGGCGAAGCGCCCGTTGCCATGCGCGCCACTTCGACCGCCCATGCGATCAGTGGGCGGCCACCCAGTGGGTGCAGCATCTTCGGCAGACTGGACTTCATGCGGGTTCCAAGCCCGGCTGCCAGCACCACGGCCTTAACTTTCATCACTCACTCCGGGGGTGGGTAATTTCATGAGAACGATGAGGACATCCCGGCGGGATCCTACCTGGTTTGGTGGATGCAGGAGGTAAATTTGATGGGATGGAGGTTCGTCGTCTTGCAAGAATTTCAACGCAATCTGCTTTTTTGCTCAGGCTGGGGCGCCAGGATTCGAACCTGGATCCACGGATTCAAAGTCCGGTGTGCTGCCGTTACACCACGCCCCAAGGCTCTAATTCCGGTCGGGCGTCTCGAATTGTAACATAGTGCTTCAGCAAGCCTCAGGCGATGCAATCCGTGGGAATCGATCAAGAATCTTCCTCGGACAACAACCCCTTATCGCGAGCCTCTTCGTAGGTCAGGATGCCGTCTTCGCCGTCTTTTTCCTTTGGGATACCGTTGATCGCCTCGTCCCAGAACTTGTCAGCCTGGTCACGTTTCAGCCCCTCACCAGCTTTCTCCAGCTCCGAATTGACCTCTTCCTGTTCGTCATCCATGATAACCCTCCATTTTGAGCTGGCTGCCTGCCGCCTCTGTTCAAGCACCGACCTTTCCGGGGCGGCGACTTCTACTGCGCCGAAACCAGAAAGCAGGTCGAGCAGTTCATCAGCAGCCCGCCGGCCCTCGATCAGGATCGTGCCAATTTGGTTCGTCGCTTTCGGGCTTTCTATGGCGATAACTAGATTATAGAACGCTCCGACATTGAAGAGGTAGAGATTGTGCGAACCGCCTTCAAAGATTTGGACGTTGGCTGGCAGCAAGCCGGCGATCAGGTCGCTTACCTTCTGTCCGGCATCGGAGGCGGCCCCAAGCGCCGAGAGCACGAGTTCTTTATCTCCGCCAAGCTGCTGCCCCTCCTGGTCAATTACCCGGCCGAAGGAGTCGATCAACTGAACCGAACTGGCCGCGAGCGTGGCATGCAGCACCTGCAGCCGCGCCAGCAGCTTAGCCCGGTTTTCACCCGCCAGATCGCGGCTGACAGCCGGCCGGTCGACATCGCGCAGCACACGTGCCACGGCTTCGAGGAAGAGGCTGGTTCCGATCGGTTTTTCAAGTAAAGCCAGAACCCCAAGAGCCTCAGCCCGCCGGCGGACATCGTTCGAAGGCTCGCCGGTTATCAGGATCGAGCGCGCATTCGGATACATGCCCTTCAGCCGCTCGATCACTTCCAGACCGGAGATGCCGGGCAGGCGGTTATCGGCTACGAGCAGATCAACCGGTCCACGCCCCATCTCCAGGAGAGCATCCTCGCCACTGGCGACATCAATTACGACGCAATCCAGACCAGAGAGCTGGATGCTCGTGCGGAGCATGGTGCTTACTTCACGGTGATCGTCGACAAGCAGGACACGTGGCGGGCTCATGGCAGCCATTGTAACAACGCCTGCTAGCAGGGGCAATGCCCTCCCGGTCCTGGAGAGGTCAGGGCGACCCTCTGTCAGAGCAAGCCCGTTCTCCCTATTATCCCAAGCCCGCAGAGCGAGCAATACCCAAGATATGGAAAAGCAAGCTCTCGTCGGACCATGAATCTGGGATCAGAAAGAGATGCCCTGGGTATCCCTCGTCACGGAGTTCCTCGGGGTGACATTCGGTTTGAATGTCATCCCGAGCCCGCAAGTCGAGGAATACGCGGATCGGCCATAGCACGTTTTTAACATATCCTGAGCTGCTTCTTCGGATGTGATTTCCCGTGTATCGCACATAATGCAACATATCAAAAGAATGTTGGATAGAAGCTCTCACCGTTCGCTGGAGAAAGCATTTGAGCGGGGATGTCGTCCGATCAAATCTTCAAGGACGCAAGGGCGGCGAATGACCGGGCGCCTCCTCATAAAGCCAGCAGCGCACGCTCTGACCGGGCCAGAATTCGATCAGCCCCGGCTCATCCCGCCCGCAGATCTGCAGGTGATACTCGGATCGGGCTGTGCAGCGTTCGGCGAAGCGGCAGCCGGTCGGAAGTTGGGCCGGATCTGGAACGCTCCCGGGGATCGAGGGAAGCTTCTCTCCGGGTTCGGTCTTTACCGGAAGCGACGCGATCAGCCCCTGCGTATATGGATGGCGTGGGCGGTGAAAGATCTGGTTGATCTCCCCCTGCTCCACGAAATGACCGGCGTACATCACGGCCGCGCGCTCACACATCCCGGCGATCACGCCCATATCATGCGTGATCAGCAGGATGGCCATGTTTCGCTCTTGCTGCAGCGAGCGCATAAGCTCGAGAATCTGTGCCTGGATGGTCGCATCGAGCGCAGTCGTTGGCTCATCGGCGATCAACAGATCAGGTTCAAGTGCCAGTGCCAGCGCGATCATCACCCGCTGCGCCTGGCCGCCGGATAGTTCGTGGGGATAGGCATGCGCTCGTTCGGCAGCATCCGGAATGCCTACCCGTTCAAATAGGGCGATGGCCTGCCGCCAGGCACGGCTGTGCTCCCAGCCGCGATGGACCTGGAAGATCTCCGCCAGCTGGGTACCAATGGTGAAGACCGGGTTCAGACGCCGGGCGGGGTCCTGGAAGATCATGCTCATGCGCGGACCGCGCACATCAGCCATCTCGCGTTCGGAAAGCGCATTCAGGGACTGCCCATCAAGCACGATCTCCCCGGCTACGATCCGGCCAGGCGGTCGAATCAAACGCAGTAAAGAGAATGCCATCACCGTCTTACCAGAACCTGATTCTCCAACGATGCCAAACGTCTGACCTCTCTCCACAATAAGGTCGATAGAGTCGACAGCCCGTATGAGTCCATGCTCGGACACGAAATGGACCGTCAACCCCTCGACACTCAGTAGATGAGTATCAATCTTCTTGCTTAGAATAATGCTCATTCTTATTCAGACTTGACTGCAATTTGATTCAGGAGGGCCCTTCACCCGGACATGCTTGATCAATGCTCTCACGCTTTCTATGAGAGCTTTTCCCACTCCTGGTTCGGGAACCAGCGGGGGTGCTGTAGAATAACCGCAACCTATTGTGGCGCATTTCAATATTCTCGCTCACGTCCCAAGATCATCAAACCAAGCGTAACACAACGCCCAGACCGTTCTAATTTTTCGGCAGATATTCGGTCCAGTGTATCAGCAGGCGTACCGGCGGTTTCCTCCCAACCACTCCAGGTAACACCGATCCAGGGCGCTTCGGCTCCCGAATCATATTGGCTCCCTTTATCGAAGACCACACCCAAATCAACGGCTTCTCCACCCCGCGCCGCCCTTGTGCCGACTCTCCGTGCGGCCTCATCGAATAATTCCACCAGCCTCAGGCTTCCACCGCTGAGGAAATCAACACCCTCACCGCTGCCTGCTCCCAATCCACGCAGATCGACGACCGCGACGACATCAAAGGCGTTCTGGAATCCACGCTTCGCCTGCAGCAAGCGCGAGATCTTTGGTGGCGAGACCGTTTCACCAGCCTCAAGCCCCTCACCACTGTAGGCGACGAAAAGCATTGTCCGATTAGGCTGATACCCCGTCTCTTGCATAGCCCGTATAGCTTCCAGCATCACAGCTACCCCGCTTGCGTTGTCATTCGCGCCCGGATAGATTGCCCCAAACGGCCCCATTGGCGCGGAGTCATACTTCGCCATGACGATGATCATCTCATCATTCAACTCAGTGGAGGTACCAGGAAGGTGTCCGATCACATTCCAGGCTGGCTGCTTTCTAACAATCGTACCCTCGATGCTCATCTCCACGGTCGTCGGGGTCTCAATCGATACGAGTTGCTCGACTGGCAAACCCTCTGATAGGTCGCGAAGTTCCTCGACCGTCATATCTACGCTGGCAAGGATATCGTTGGCTACAGTCTCTGTAATCCACAGAATCGGTGAGACATCTCCGGCTTCACGCCCCGTTCCAAATAACCGGTACCTTGGATCTTGCGAAGAGATCGTGAAACGGCGCTGGACATTTGTGGGGTCTGGTGCAACGACAAGAATCCCGGCCGTCGGGATGTTGGACATGTAGAATGCTTCCCGGTCGCTGGCAACCAACACAATATCATCTGAGAAGTCGTAAGCTTCCAGCGCAGGAAACATCCCGAACGCACCCCGCCGCACCTGCTCACCCACTGCAACGACAAGCACCTTGCCCCGGGCTGTGCCCATCGTGCGTGAGCCGCTTGGGTATTCCGAAAAATCCTTCCTGTAATCCATTCGGCGATCTGCAACATCAAGGTAAGGCATGGAATCTATTTGTTCATAATCCCGCTTTCGAGTCTGGAAATAGGTGAATTCTTCACCGGCTGGTTGCAGGCCTAGGTCTTTGAACTGCATTGCAATCCATTGTGCTGCCAGCTCCATTCCTTCCGACCCCAGCGCGCGTCCTTCCAGACCTGGATATGCCAGAGTATTAACCGTGGCCTTCGCTTCCTGCCCGCTAAAGGCCTGAGCCTGCCCACTGTAGATTTGTGTTGCCCCGGTACCGCCGCGAAGCCAGGTCAGAGCGATGAGTGCCACGATTCCAAAGGATACGGTATAGCGATTGATTAGTCTGGTCACGCGCACGCCAGCGTCTTCAATCAACTGCCGCATCCCTTCGCCAAACAGGTTGAAACCAAGGATCGCGATGAAAAACGCAAGGGCGGGGTAAAGACCTGTCCAGGGATAGCTATAGGCATATTGGCGCACATTGCTCAATAAGGCCGACCATTCGGGGACATCCGAGTAATGATATGGTGGTGCGAAAGCGTCGAGCTCAGCAAAAGCGCCGCCACCGATGAAGATACCCACAAAGCCCAATTCACCCAGAAGCATGAGCACGCCGCCCATTTCCAAGGCAGAGAGAACGATCAGGGAGGGAACGAGGTTGGGCAGGACATGGCGGAAGACGATTCTCGTCGTCCGCTGCCCAACAGCCAGCGCCGCCTCGATGAAGGTTTTAGGCCGGATTGCGATGACCTGCGCGCGCACAAACTGCATCACCTCACCCCAGCCAACAAAAGCCAGAGCGATAATAAAAGGTTGGAAACCCTTCCGAATGCCGATGGCCAGGATTAAAGTCATTGCCAGGAGAAGGGATGGAAAGGCAGAGAGGATCTCACTCAGTCCTGTGATTGACCGATCCAGCCAGCGGTTCGCGTTCCAACCAGCTAAAGCTCCGAGGATAAAACCAATCACAAGTCGCGCCGCTACTACAATCAACGCCAGACGCAGTGTCTGCCATGCGCCTGTAAACACTAGGCTCATGATGTCCCGCCCGAGGACATCCGTCCCCCATGGGTATTCATCGCCCGGTTCGAAGGGCGGGATCCTCATCTCACCATTCACGATCGTCAGACCCCGGGTTGTATACGGGCTATGGATTGACAGCCGGTCACCAAAGAAAAAGACCACCCCCAGCGCGATGACCAGAATCGTTCCAATCAGCAGTGGCCCATTCCCGAGCAGGATGCTTGCCCAGGCTCGCCCTCCCCGCTTCCACTCGCCGTTTTGACCCTTGTCCTCAGGTGCTTCTTTTCCCGCCAGAATTGAACGGAATGCGTTCTGCTGATCGATGTCTATGCTCTTCTTGCTACGGCCAGGCAGCTGAACATGCATGACAGCAGACTTGATGCCCCCAAAGAGTTCACCCAGCCTGATAAGAAGCGGGACGCGCTCCTCGCGTGTCACCAGCCCCCCAGAGGCAGCCAAGCGTGGATCGACGACTCGGAAGGACAGGTCGATCAAGAGATTCACCAGGATGAACAGAACACCCAGGCTTAGAACCATCATGACAGCGAAATCGTCGTCCTGGCGGGCAATTGCCCGCAGCAAATTGAATCCCAAGCCTGGCCAGCTGAAGAACAGCTCAACAACGGGCAAGCTGATGAGTGCGTAACGCAGCGAGGTTCCGACGGTGGTGATGATCGGGATGAGTGCGTTACGCAGCGCGTGCCGGGTCAATACGTACCTGGAGGCAAGACCCTTTCCGCGCGCTGTTCTGATGTAGTCTTGAGAAAGTACGTCGCGCATGGAAACGAATGTCACGCGCGTGATCTGTGCGATTGGACGGGCAGCCAGCACGATCGCAGGCAAGACCAGGTGCAAATCCCATCCGAACCCCCCGACCGGCAGGATGGTATGACCTATGGATTGGGTTA
>DAOUEL010000003.1:0-5296 GCA_034430595.1 Anaerolineales bacterium
GAAGCGCACGAACATTACAGCCGGGCCCTTTCCATCCTGGAGCAGCTCGGCAACCGCTGGCGGATCGCGGAGCTCCAGAACAACATTGGCGTCGGTCATTACTACCAGGGGGAGTACGAGCAGGCGCGCGAGATCTTCCTCCAGGCGCTTCAGGAGGCGCGCGAGGTCGGGCACCTGCATACCGAAGCGATCGTGCTCATCAGCCTGGGAGACCTCTATGCGGATCTGCGGATGGTGGGCGATGCACAGAGCCATTTCCAGGCTGGTCTCGAAAGTGCGAGGAGGACAAAGGATGTCTTCCTCGAGGTCTACTGTCTGTGCGCGCTGGCGAATCTCTACCGGGTCGATGAAGCCTGGGAGCACGCCGCCTCGCTCCTCGACCAGGCCGGCCAGCTCTCGGGCGGTGAGCGATCCGGCTACCTGCAGGGGCTCGTTGCGCTCGCCAGGGGCATGGTCGCACACGATCAAAGCCGGCTTCAAGATGCCAGGACGGCGCTGGGGGAGGCCATCACCGATTTGGACCAGGCCGGCGGCCAGCGCGAGCTGACCCGGGCGTACCTCTGGAACGCGCACACGTCGTTCTTGCTGGAGGATACCGGGGAGGCCTTCGCTCAGCTAGGGACCGCCATTCGCATGGCACGTGAGATCAAGCATCCGCACCTGCTGGTGGTGGACGCCAGCCGCATGATCCCCTTCCTTGAACTGGCGAAAGCCGAGGCTGCGATCGACGGCGTGGAAGAACTGCTCGTCCGCATTAACCAGTTCAAGCGATCTACGGCCCGTGCGGCGATGAGCACGGCCTCGCCTGCTGTCACAGCCCCGGTGGTAGAAGTGATTACGCTTGGTGAGGCGACGGTAAAGGTGGACGGGAAGAGCATCGCCCATACCGAGTGGAAAGGCCCGCTCGTGAAAGAGCTGTTCTTCTACCTGTTCGAGAACGAACAGGTGCGGCGGGAGGTGGTCCTGGACGTCTTCTGGCCGGACTACTCGCAGGCCAAGGCGCAGAGCGTTTTCCATGCCAGCCTGTACCGCATGCGGCGCCTGCTGCCCAAAGGCCTGATCAGCTACGATAATGCCGAGGGGGTCTATCTCATTGATAAGGGCATCGACCAATGGTATGACGCCCGGGCCTTCCGGGAATTGATCGATCGCGCCCAGGCGGAAAATGACACCCAAGCCTTGCTGGCGCAGGCGCTCAGCATTTACCAGGGCGAGTATCTCCCTTCGATCTACTCCGACTGGTGCCTGGAACGGAGAGAGATGTACCAGCGCATGTATGTCCAGGCGCTGACGATGCTGGCCGAGCTCGAGATGAAAGACAAGCGTTTCGACCAGGCCGCCATGCGCTACCGGGAGGCGGTCGAAGTCGAGCCTTTCCAGGAAACCCTTCACCGCGGCTTGATGCAGGCGCTCTCCGGCGCGGGCAAGCATAAAGAAGCGCTTCAGCATTACAAACGGCTGGAGGCGCTGCTGGAGGCTGAGATGAACCTCCCCCCGGCGGTGGAGACGCGCGCACTCTACGATCAAATCCAGGGGCAGGTGAAGGCGGCAAAGTAGCCCCCGTCCAACCCCGGCCGATCTTGGTTTATAGGCGTTCAGAGCATCCCGGATGGGATGCTCATCATTTTAAGCCGGTAAGAGCCTTGCTTTGAGGCCAGATGTATCTTGCGAGGCATCGAAGGCGTGGGAATGCCAAGCCAGCCGTTCGAAAATCTGATCGAAGGAGACGAAGATGAAGAAGCTGCGTGGTTCCTACTGGCGGGTGCTCTATTTCATGCTCACCGTGCTGGCGCTGATCCTGGCCGTGGGTGCGCCGGAAACAACCGGCTGGTAGCCAGGGGCCTTTCGCCCATTCGCAATTAATTCGAGCCCTCAGAAGGGGGTTTCTTAGGCCGGATAAACCGCGGGGCGGAGGGCTGGGGGAGACCCCAGAGGGGAAACTCCGCCCCAATTTAAATCACAGTCAGGGGATCGTTCATGATCTACATGGTCGTCCCGGTGCTGCTCGCCACGTTGGCCGGGTTCCTGCGCGGCGGGCGCCTGCGCAACCTGGTTCATGCATCCGTGCAGCAGGCCTGGATCCCGCTGGTCATGTTCGCACTGCAGTTCGGCATCGTGCTCTTCCCGCAGGGCAGGGGTGAGCTGTTGCTCGCGCTCAGGCCATGGGTCATGATCGCGACCTATGCCCTGCTGCTCGCCTTCCTGTGGGCCAATCGCAGACTCCCCGGCATGAAGCTGATCCTGCTCGGCGCCGCGCTCAACCTGGCCGTCATCCTGTCCAACGGCGGGTACATGCCGGTAACGCGGGAGGCGCTGGCGCGCTCCGGTCACCTGGACCTGGTCGTCCGGCATGGCGGACAGGAATTCGTCCTGGGGAGCAAGGACATCGTCCTGCCGGCAGCGCAGACCCGGCTGCAGTGGCTCAGCGACATCCTGGGCATCCCGCAGGGGCTCCCGGTCTCGGCGACCTTCAGCGCCGGCGATCTCGTAATCATGATGGGAACGGCAGGTTTGGTGTACGGGCTGATGCTCGCCGGCGGACCCCGTCGGCGGAATGCAAACTCGAAGCTTGGCACAGATCCAATCCAGCCCATGGTTCGCCCGGGGTAACGCGAGAAGTAAAGGAGAGGGATAGATGACGACACTTGCCTTACAGCGCATGATCGGCAGGGCGCTTACCGAGCGCAGCTTTCGCGAGAAGCTGCTGCTGAGCCCGCAGGCGGCCATGCGCGAATTTCCGCTGTCCGAAAGCGAGCAGGCTCATATCCATTCACTGCGGGCTGTGAGCCTGGAGGAATTTTCGCTGGCGTTGAGTGAACGGCTCATGGATCCGGTCGATGCCGGTAGCGACCGGCGGATGGCGTAGGGGCGGAAACGATCGAGACCCTTTCCATATCGAACCACGGGACCGCCCATGCCGGTGCGGGATTTTCGTGCGGTGCCGGGCTGTTGGACGTTGGGGATCATAGACGGAGGCGATTGGCGTTTGGGGAATTCATTCGTGGCACACGGACCTGAACCCGGGTGGGGGGCAGCTGCATGAATCGTGGAGCGCACCTGCTTGTGATCGATGACGACCCGGGCCTGCGGGCCGGGCTTTACGATTTATTGAGCCTGTACGGGTTCGTGGTCCGCACTGCCGAGGATGGGTTGGAGGCTCTAGCTATGATGGAAGGTGATCCCCCGGACCTGATCCTTTCAGACATCGTCATGCCTAAGATGGATGGCTACCAATTCTACCAGCGCGTCCGCAGCCAGAAGGCCTGGGGCGGGATCCCCTTCATCTTCCTGACAGCCCGGAAGGTTGAGGATGACCGCCAGGGGTGGGATGGTGGAGACGTGGACACCATCGAGAAACCCTTCGAACCGGAAGACCTGGTGGAAATCGTGCTCGCCAGGTTGGCGAAGGTGAAAGGATGAGGTGAGCCGACGAATCGATGTTCCGATTACCTTCGTTATCAGACGCCCGTTGTATCCCCCTTCCAGGTGTCCCGGCTATCGTCCCGGCTATTTGGTATTCTTCTCAACCTACTTGAATACTTGAATTTGTCCTACCCGGATCTCCGCGGGCCGGAAGAACTGAATCAAGGCTTTAGCGAGCATGGGGCGTCTCAAAGCCGGCCGGCTTGGCTGCAGGAACATGCACTCCTGTTCCCAGGATGTTTTCCAATTCCATTTCGAGGAATTGGAAGGCCCGGTGGTGCGCTGGGAATCCTGGTCCTTTTTCGATCCGATCTCCACTAATTTCTGCTCCCTCCGTACTGGGGAGCCTGCCCGTCGAGCTGTCGGGGGGCGAGTTCTTAGTTGTATTGGTACCCTGCGGTGCTGCACGTGGGCTGCAAACGAACCTGGAAAGTAGACTCAAGAGGCGACCTGGTCATAGGTCCGAATCCTGCCAGGCCCATGAATTGTGAACATCCCCTGAGGGGAGGATTATTTCATGACTCACGGACTCGCCCTGCAGGCCGATAAGTCATGCTCGTTTCCACGATCTTTTCCTTTCAGTTTTCGGCACCTCGAGTTATAATTAGTGGATAATGATTATTTATAAAGAAAAATTCTTTAGAAGCCCATTTCATGCCTGACCCCTCGGTCCGCTTTAACGAACTCATCTCTGCCTTGAAGGAACACGGCTTCCGCCTGACCCCCCAGCGGATCGAGCTGGTCCGGCTGATCGCCTCCAGCGAAGGTCATCCCAGCGCGTCCGAGTTCCACGCCAGGATCAAGCGCCAATTCCCTACCATCAGCCATGCAACGGTGTACAAGACGCTGGCGCTGCTCAAGGAAATGGACCAGGTGCTGGAGATCGATCTGCGCGACGACAGCCGCTATGACGGCAACCGCCCGCAGCCCCATCCGCACCTGATCTGCAACCGCTGCGGCAAGATCATCGATGGAGAGCTGGACCTCGAACCAGCGGTTTTAAAGGAGCTGGAACGCAGCTCGGGATACAAGATCCTCCGTTCCCAGATCTCGTTCTATGGGCTTTGCCCGAACTGTAAGAAAGAGAGAGCCTGAGCTCTTTCTATTTATCTGACATGACGGGCAGCGTTATGAAGACTGCTCGTTCCACAAAACAACTAACAAAAGGAGTAAGAACGATGAGCGCAGAGAGCAAGTCCCCGGTTCACAAACACACGACCGGCGGCGGCACGACGAATGAGAACTGGTGGCCGAACCAGTTGAACCTCGATATCCTGCACCAGCACTCCTCCAAGTCCAATCCGATGGGGGAGGATTTCAACTACGCTGAGGAGTTCAAGAAGCTCGACCTGAAGGCTTTGAAGAAGGACCTGCGTGAACTGATGACCCAGTCGCAGGATTGGTGGCCGGCTGATTGGGGTCACTACGGCGGCCTCTTCATCCGGATGGCGTGGCACAGCGCCGGCACCTACCGCACCGGCGACGGCCGCGGCGGTGCAGGCCATGGCAACCAGCGTTTTGCGCCCCTCAACAGCTGGCCGGACAACGTCAACCTCGATAAGGCGCGCCGGCTGCTCTGGCCGATCAAGCAAAAGTACGGCCGGAGAATTTCCTGGGCTGACCTGATCGTCCTCGCCGGAAATGTCGCCCTTGAGTCGATGGGTTTCAAGACCTTCGGCTTTGCCGGGGGGCGCGAGGATATCTGGGAGCCCGAAAAGGACGTCTACTGGGGTTCCGAGGACGAGTGGCTGGGAGATAAGCGCTATTCTGGGGACCGGGATCTTGAAAACCCGCTCGCTGCCGTTCAGATGGGTCTCATCTACGTGAACCCGGAAGGACCAAATGGGAATCCGGACCCGGTCGCTTCCGGCGT
>DAOUEL010000004.1:0-17907 GCA_034430595.1 Anaerolineales bacterium
ATCGAAACCACCGGCGCCGAAATCGTGATCAAGGATCATCTGCCCACCGTACTGGCCGACGAAAGCCAGTTGACACAGCTCTTTCAGAACCTGATCGGGAATGCCATTAAGTTCCACGGTGAGGCCCAACCGCGCGTCCGGATTGAAGCTGTGCCCGAAGATGGGAAATGGAAGTTCTCGGTCAGCGATAATGGAATTGGCATTAAAGAGGAATACTTTGAAAGGATCTTTCAGGTTTTCCAGCGGCTGCACGGGCGTGAGGCCTATGAGGGAACTGGAATCGGGTTGGCAATTGCCAAAAAAATCGTTGAACGTCACGGTGGTCGGATCTGGATCGTTTCTGAGCCTGGCAAGGGCGCGACCTTTAACTTCACATTACCCACGACCAAGGAGGGCGCATGAATAAGTTCAAGGCAGTAGATCCGATCGAATTGTTGCTGTGCGAAGACAGCGATGATGATGTCCAGCTGACATTGTTGGCGATGGAGGACATCAAGATCCGCAACCACGTATCTGTGGTTATTGATGGCGTAGAGGCGATGGAATTTCTACATAAAACGGGCAAGTACGCGGACGCCCCGACGCCAGACCTGATCCTGCTGGATCTCAATATGCCTCGCAAAGATGGCCGTGAAGTACTGGAAGAAATTAAAAATGACGAAAAGCTCATGCACATCCCGGTGGTCATTCTTACGACGTCTGAAGCGGAGGAAGACATCCTTCAGGCATACAACCTGCACGCCAACTGCTATATCACGAAACCGGTGGATCTTAACCAATTTACCAAAATTATTCGCGCGATCGATCAATTCTGGTTTTCGATCGTGAAGCTGCCCTGATGCGGTTAGTCCGCAGGACTTCACCCTGACAAAGTATCGGTACTTATAATGGCAATTGCTTTGTTCTTGATCTAATAGCAGCTCCTGGAAGGGTATCAAATGGGTACGAAACAGATATATGTGCTGCAAATCGAGGACAACCCGGATGATGCGTTCCTGATCACGACCATGATTCAAGATCAGGAGAAAGAGCATGAACAAAGGCAGCCAATTACGGTCATCAACGCAGCCTCCCTCACCGAAGGCTTGGACGTCGTCGAGAGGGAAGCCATCGATATCGTGCTGCTCGATCTCGGTTTGCCGGAGAGTTCCGGGATTGGTACGCTTGAGTTATTCCGCCAGAAGGCGCCTGGTGTCCCCGTCATCATCCTGACCGGCCTCGATGATGAGAGCTTTGCGTTGAATGCGGTTCAAACAGGTGCCGATGATTACCTCGTCAAAGGCAATATTTCTCCTGAGACGCTTACTCGGGCTATCCGCTACGCATATGGACGTAATACCGCCGCGATAGCCCTCACCGAGAGCGAACAGCGCTTCAGCGCCGTGATCCAGTCCGCCTCCGATGCCGTGCTTATTATCGACGGTGAAGGAAAGGTAGTCTCCTGCAACCGGAGTGCCGAGAAGATGTTCGGCTACTCCGATTCCAAGTTGGTCGGCCAGCCATTTCAGATGATCATCCCCGAAGCCTACCGGATGGGCCATGCCGATGGACTTCAACGCCTCCTGCATGGGGGAACGCTGCACAAGATAGGCCGCACGGTGGAAATGCACGCTCTTCGGCAGGACCAGAGCGAATTTCCGATCGAGCTATCGCTCACCACCTGGCAACTTAAGGATGACCAGTTCTTCTCTGCATTTATTCACGATATTTCGGAAAGGAAAGAATCTGAAAAAGCCCTCGCGGAAAGCCAACGTCAGCTTTCCACGCTGTTGGACAACTTGCCGGGTATGGCCTACCGCCGCAAGAACGATGCGGAATGGACGATGGAGCTCGTCAGTAATGGCTGCCTGGCGTTGACCGGGCATCCTCCAGAATCCTTGATTAATAATGCAAAGATCTCCTATAGGGAGCTTATCGATCCACAAGATCTGCCTCAGATGAGTGAAGTTTTGCATGAACAGCTTCAGGCCAACCAAGTCTTCCATCTGACGTATCGGATCAAAACCGCAGCAGATATTGAGAAGTGGGTATTGGAGCAAGGCCGGGGGGTTCCTTCCGAGAATGGTCAGGGGCTAGCCGTGGAGGGGTTCATCACCGATATTACGGACCGGGTTTTGGCGGAAGAAGAGGTCCTTCAGGGCAAGGAACACTACCAGAGCCTGTTTGAGGGTGTGCCTGTCGGGCTCTACCGGACTTCCAGGGATGGCGAAATCCTTGATATCAACCGGACGCTGATCGAAATGGTCGGCTTCCCAGATCGTAAAACCGCCATGTCATATCTCGCGACCAGCGGGTATGTGGATCCGGCTGACCGCACGATCTGGCAGGAGCGGATGGATCGCGCTGGCGTGGTGGAACATTTTGAGACTCGCTGGCGTCGGCAGGATGGCGGAATCATCTGGGTGGAAGAAAGTGCGCGTGTCATCCAGGATCCCAGCGGCCAGGCTCTTTATTATGAGGGCTCGGCGACCGATATCACCGCGCGTAAACAAACTGAGCTAGCCCTAAAACAAAGTGAAGAGAAGTACCGGGTGCTGTTCGAAAACATGCTGGATGGTTTTGCCTTGCACGAGATCGTCCTCGATGATGCCGGCAGGCCGGTGGACTATATCTATCTTGACGCCAACCATGCTTTCGAAGAAATGACCGGTCTCAGGGTAGCGGACATTCTTAGCCGGCCGGTGACTGAAGTCCTCCCCGGAATTGAAAACGACCTGGCGGATTGGATCGGTAAGTATGGTGAAGTGGCGCTCGCCGGGACCGAGCTCCGCTTTGAGATGTACTCCGAAGTTTTGGAAAAATGGTATGCCATTGTCGCCTTCAGCCCGAGAAAGGGACAATTTGCGACCATCTTCCAGGACATTACAGCCCGCAAGAAGGCCGAGGAGGAGCAGCAAGCGTCCATGCAGAGGGAGCAAAGCCTGCACGAGATTAGCAAAGCTTTGACAAGGACACTTGATCTTGAGCAGGTCCTCACTTTGATCCTGGCAAATTTGACGAGAATCGTCAGGTGCGACACAGTTTCCGTGCAGCTCGTTGAAGGCGACCGGTCAGAAATCGTTGCCTGCCATGGTTTTGAGAGACCCGATGAAGTGGTCGGCCACTCATTCGCGATTGGTGAGGAGTTCCCGAATTACGCTGTCATCAAGGACGGAAAAGCGTACGCCTATGATGATATTGAAGAGGCATTTCCCTGCTTTCAACAAAACAATCCGTCCAGCGTAAGGAGGATTCACGCATGGCTCGGGGTACCCCTCATCATCGATCAAAAGGTCATCGGCATGCTTACCCTCGATCGCTTCGAGGCAATACCCTTTCTACCTGACGTGATCGAGATCACAACTCGTTTTGCAGCTCAGGCAGCGGTCGCGTTAAACAACGCACAGCTTTATAAAATTCTCACCGAATCGGAAGCCAGTTTTCATGACATCTTCGAAGGTGTCCAAGATGCAATCCTGGTCGAGGCGCTTGATGGCGCCATTCTCGATGCGAATGCGCGTGCCTGTGAGTTATACGGGCGATCAAGGGAAAGCCTGCTCTCGATGAATGCGGCTGAGCTCGTTCCGGAAGAAGCACTGCTCGTGCTGCTAGATCAGAATGTGGATCCCGAACAATCGGTTTCCACATTCGAATCGACCAATTTGCATTCGGACGGTACACCGATACCGGTTGAGATTACATTCCGCCGGAGTGAAATCGCAGGCGTGCCGGTCCAGTTGGTTGTCGTTAGAGACATCACCGATCGCAAACGAGCCGAGAGTGAGATCCAGCAAAAAATTAACCGGCTGGAAGCTCTGCGCATGATCGATATGGCGATCGTCGGGCTCACAGATCTCGATTCCTCGCTGAGAATTTTCCTCGAACAGCTCATGCGAGAGCTCAAGGTCGACGCAGCCTGCATCCTGCTTCGAAACGAGGAGAATGGCAGGTTAGAATTTGCCTCCAGCATCGGGTTCCGGACGAATGCTCTTCAGTACACCTCGCTTGCCATTGGCGAGGGCTACGCCGGCCGCGCAGCCCAGGATATGAGACCGATGTTTATTGATGATTTGGAAACACAGGGAGCACATTTTTCAACGTCGGCCGAGTTCGAGTCCGAAGGATTCAAGGCGTATTATGCGATCCCGCTTTTCATCCGCGGCGAAGTCTTTGGCGTGATTGAGATCTTCCATCGTTCCGGATTGGATCCGAACCAGGATTGGGTGCAATTCCTGGATATGCTTGTTACCCAGGCGTCGATCGCAATCGATAACGCCACCCTCTTCACAAGACTCCAGGATCAAAACGCCTCGCTGGCAGTTGCCGTTGCTGACGCAACCCAGGAACTTCGCCAATCCCACCGGCGATTAGAAGTGATCCTTAATAACAGTCCGGACACGATCCTGCTGGTCACAACCGATGGGCTGATCGAATCTGCAAACGATTCAATCGAGCCCATGTTTAAATATGAACCCAGGGAAGTTGAAGGCCAGCGGATTGACGCGCTTATCGCGAGCAATACGGAACAGAAGGCGGGAGATCCGGTTGAAGATGTCCTCCGATCCTCTGCCCCGAGAAGCTGGGAAAGTAACGCTGCGCGGAAAGATGGGACCAGCTTTGAGGCTGAAATTGTCTTTGCCCCCATCCGTGTGAACATGATTGTCACGGCATTCGTGTGCACAATCAGGGATATCACTGCCTGGAAAGAGTTGGACCGGATGAAAGATGGCTTTGTATCCAATGTGTCCCATGAGCTGCGGACTCCGATCACCAGTTTGCGTCTGAACCACGACTTGCTCAGGAAAAATCCTGAAAACTCGGACAAGTATCTCGACCGTTTCGATCGAGAGATCGAACGACTAAACCTGCTGATCGAAGATCTGCTGCGGCTGTCGCGGCTTGATCAAGGAGAAATTCAGCTCAACCCGGAAGTCGTGGACCTGGCTCATCTCATTGAATCGACCATCCAGGACCGGGTGCCTATGGCAAAAGCCAAGCAGCTTGAACTCGTATTTGTGCCCGGCAAAGACCCGCCTGCGGTTAATGCGGATGCCGGCTTAATCGGCCAGGTTCTGAGCATACTCGTCACGAACGCGATTCATTACACGCCCGCGGGAGGCCACGTCAAAGTCAGGCAGGTTCAGGGCGATCTGGGCAGCGTCACCTGGAGTGGTTTCTCGGTCGAAGATGATGGGCCCGGCATCTCTCCGGAGGATCTCCCACATCTTTTCGAACGATTCTATCGAGGAAAGGTCGGCCGGGATTCAGGTGCTCCAGGTACGGGTCTGGGGCTCGCCATTGCCCAGGAAATCGTGCACCGTCACGACGGTCAACTGGACGTAGCAAGCCCTGGCATACCGGGCCAAGGCACAGTCTTTACCGTGAAATTACCTCTTACCGACAACCCAGGAGAACTTGAGAAATGAGCGTTTCCCCATGAAAGAGATCGTACTCTTACTCGACGATGACATCACGCTGCTGGAGAGCCTGGTCGATTTTCTGACACTTTCCGACTTCGAGGTGATGGTTGGCCATAATGGTGTGGAGGGGCTGGAGAAGCTGAAAAAAAAACAGCCGGACATCATCATCTGCGACATCATGATGCCGCAGATGGATGGCTACGAATTCTTCACCCAGGTTCGACAGAACCAGAAATGGGTTTCCATCCCATTCATCTTCCTGTCCGCGAAAGGCGAAATTAAGGACATCCTGGCCGGCTACACGCTCGGCGCCGATCATTACATCACCAAACCCTTCGATCCGGACGAGCTGCTCGTCCTGGTTAAGGCTCACCTGGAACGGACCAAGGAGATCCGCATCTTCCTCAACCGCCAGATCAAGCGTGAATCAGCACCTGAGACCAAGGGATTGAATGCCGAACTGCACGGACCGCTGGAGCTGGTCAATACCTACCTGAAGACCTATCAGAGAGAACTCGACCGGCTTGAGCCGAATCGAGCCAAACAGCTCTCAGGTTTAATGACTGGAACCCTGAACAGGATGGTCAGGCTGCTGGAGGATTTGATGCTGATCACCTATATCGACAGCGGCGCGGTTCAGGTGGAAATCCACAGCCTATACCAGCCGCTCGATCTGGTTGAAGAACTCAAGGAAGTCCTGGCACAGGCTAAAGAAACCGCCTCGAAGAAAGAGATCAGCCTGGTGACCTTCTTCCCGGATTCGCTGGAGATCCATGGTCACGCTCATTTTATCCGTGATATTTTCTATCGCCTGCTCGAAAATGCACTTAAATTCAGCCAGCCAGGCGGGAATATTTGGCTCGAGGCGAAGATCTTGAGCGAGAACGTTGTGGTTACGATTCGCGATGAGGGAATGGGGATCTCGGAAGAGCAGAAAAAAGAGTTGTTCTCCCGTCTTCAAGATCCCGATCGAATCAAGATCGAAAAACAAGGCGGCGGGCTGGGTCTGGCCATTGCCGCACGCCTCGCCCGGCTTCATGGGGGTGAGATTCAAGTCGAGAGCAAGCTTGGCAAGGGAAGCACATTCACGGTAATCCTGCCGCTCAACCTCGGCCTGGACTGAGCAAGTACAGAATCGTACTGCACTGACGTGAACTTTCCTGCGAGGCTCGGGTTGATAACCCGGGTTTTCTCAGAGAGCTCTCAAAGCTTCACAAGGGCTTGCGGTGGATAACAATCCAGTTGTTTTATTTGTCGATGACGATAAAACCATCAGCGAGAGCGTGGTCGACCTGCTCGAGCTCTCGGGGTATGTAGCCTTGCACGCGGCGAACGGGGCTGCGGCGATGGAAATACTGAACACCCGCACGCCGGATATCATTGTCTCGGATGTGGCGATGCCCGAAATGGACGGCTTCACATTCCATGAGGCAGTCCGGACCAATCCAGATTGGGCGCTGATCCCATTTATCTTTCTGACAGCGCGCGGCGAAAAACAGGATATAGAACGCGGCTACCTGCAAGGAGCTGACCGCTATCTTACCAAGCCATTTGACCCCGAGGATCTGCTTGTTGCGATCGAGACCCGGTTGAGGCGCACACAGGAAATGCGGCAGGCAGTGCTGGTTGATGTCGAGCGCATGAAACGGCAGCTGCTCAACATCTTCGGCCACGAACTTCGCACACCAATCTCTCAGATATATGGCTACGTCGACATCTTGCGCTCGGCGCACGACCAGACAAATAGCAGCATGGTGCAGGAGGCTCTGGGGGTTGTGGATCAGGCTGTACGCCGGCTGCACACGTTGACCGACGATCTCATCCTGCAGGTGTATCTTGACAGTGGAGCCGCACAGGCATCCTTGAAGGATAACTTGACACCCGTCGATGTTGGATCCCTGCTGCAGGGATCATTGGGGTCATTTCTGGACGCTGCTGGGAGTAAGCAGATCACAGTCGAAAATGCCGTCCCCGAGGGCATCATGGTTTTGGGCCATCCGCCCTACCTGTGGGATTTATACAGGAGGCTGATTGACAACGCCATCAAATTTGGCCGGCCAGGCGGTCACGTCTGGATCCATGGAGCACAGCAGGGCTCTGACGCTCACATTTCGGTGAAGGACGATGGTATCGGGATTGCGCCCGAACACCAGGAACAATTATTCAAGCTCTTCGAACAAATCGACCGCGAGAAGCTCGAGCAGCAAGGAGTTGGTTTGGGCCTGTCAATCGCGGTAAGCCTGGCACAATTCCACGGCGGATCTATCCATGTTTCCTCGACTATCGAACAAGGCAGCACATTTACGGTTGTCCTTCCCCTGGCACAACCTGCATAACCCTTAGGAGGAAACCCTTCCTTATACAGGACTTGACCCGGCCGCCCGTCAGGCATTCTTTGACCCAGATTGACGTCCGCCAGAAAACATAAGGGATATTAAGAGATCCAATCCTTGTAGCGGTAGTACGCTCCTACAAGCGGCATGAACCAGGGCACCCCGCGGTAGAAGAAATAGGTCTTGTGCGGGATCCCTTCAAAGAGGCTTGTCGTAATCTCGCCTGTCAGCAAACGGCCGAGCTCGCGACCAAGCAGCAGGGCCGTGTGCAGGCCGTGGCCCCCGTAGCCCAGCGCGTAATGAACTCCATCCACGTGCCCGATGTGCGGCATCAGGTCGAAGGTCAGCCCCAGGTGGCCAGACCAGGAATGCGTGACCGGCGCCTCGGCCAGCTGCGGAAAGACGCGCAGCAGGCCACTTCTGAGTATGCGGGCTGAACGCTCGAGGCTCATGCTGGTGCTCAAGTTGTTCCGGCCACCCCAGAGCATGCGTCCATCGGGCGTCAGGCGGAAATAGTTCAGAAACCACTTCGAATCCCACAGCATGCGCCGTTGAGGGCTGAGCTCAGCCTGCAGTTCGGCCGAAAGCGGCTCGGTGACGATGCAGTAGCTTCCGGCCGGGATGACTTTGCGCCGCAGCCGGGGTACGGCCGGACCGCTGTAACCGTTCGTGGCAGCGATAACATCGACGGCCGATAAGGACCCATTCTGCAGGGAGATTCGCTGCCATCCGCCCTCGCGCTTGACCTCGGTCACCCGGCGTGCCTCGAATAAGCCGGCGCCGTAACCGGCAGCCACACGGGCCAGGCCGAAGACCAGCTTGGCCGGGTGCAGCCCGGCGCCGAGGGGGTCAACCACCCCGCCAAAGTACGCGTCGCTGCCAATCTCGTTCCGCAGCTCAGATGGCGGGACCAGCCGGACTTCATGGTCCAGGTTGGAGCGGTACCAATCGGCTTTTTTACGCATCGATTCGAAATGAGATGGTTTATACGCCAGGGAGAGATCGCCGTTCTGCTCCCAATCACAATCGATGCCTTCCTGATAGACGAGCTCCTTGATCAGGTCGAGCGCGTCGAGCGATGCCCGCCAGAATTGAGTCCCTTTCTCGATTCCATAGCGCCGGAACATGCCAGCCGTGCCCATCTTTAGCCCGGGGCCGGTGATCCCGCCGTTGCGTGAGCTCGCACCCCAGCCGATGCTGTGTTCCTCCAGCACCGCCACGCTTGCGCCGGCTTTGGCCAGCGTGCGCGCCGCGCTCAGCCCGGTGAAGCCGCCGCCAATGATGGCGACATCCACCTTCTCCGGCAGCTCGGTGCTGACCGGCAGATCGGCCGGCCGTGAATAATCATCAGTCCAGAAGGAGCTCGTGATCACGTGAGTTTCCTAGGGGCCAAACGCCGGGCAGTTGACATCGGAGGGGAGTGCGACGTCTGCCAGGCTGAAGGAGTACTCCGGTGCGCTTGCATTGGGGCTTGGTAGAGGGCTCGTGAAGATTACAGGGTCTGCATGAGGTGCCATGTAAAGCTTATTGATTGGCAGGCCAGGGTCAAACGAACAATCGGTGGAAAGCAGCTTCGAACTGGTTGGAGTCATACCGATGTAAAGTACAAACTTGCAGGTCTCTGAATTGAAGGTCCCCACGACGTTGTATTCTACGTTGTGCAGGATGTTGAACCAGCAATCTCTCCCCTGATCTAGCGCCCCTATGTCGATCCGCTGCGTGCTCTTCAAAAAGCCCTGCACGTTGAACTCGACGATGTTATCGAGGTTGTAGGTGATCGCGAGGGGTATTTCCTCGGTTCCCTGTGCCCTGGATCCAAGCGTGGAGCCATCGTACGCGAGCATAAGCGTTGCATTCCCCTCGTCCGTCTCCACCACCTCGGGTTTGAATACGATCTCATCCCCCTCGGGAGCGGGCTCGGCTTTTTTATGGTTGGTCGCAAGGACAAAGACCGCTGCCAGGGTGAGCAGCATCAACCCTGCAAGTGCTATAGTCGCTACATTCGGTGAGGATTGTTTCATCATTCTGTCCTTTGTCACGTCGCTTCCTGATTGCCTATAGCGTACATGAACTTTGTAGAATGCACACGCCAGGAATCAAGGTCTGATCGAGGTAGAGATCGGGAATAATTGAGCGGACAAAGCCGGCAAGCTCAGGATTGCCAGGCAGCGGCTGGCGGTGGATCAACTGTAAGATGATATCTGTCACCTGCCGCGTGGTGTGCTCATTTGGCGTCTCCAACCACCACAGCGTGAGCCGCATCAGCGCACCTACAACATGTTCTAACAGGAGATCATGGGAACATAGAACCCGTTCACATCACGCAACGGGACCTATGATTTGTTCAGCAAAAATTCTTGCAGACTCTGCCTTTCATAAAGCTACCTGCGACGCCGGGCTGCACGATCTCCACTGCCACCAAAGAAGATCGAGGCGCCGACCAGGAAGCCGATGTTATACCAACCGCCGTTGTTATAAACCTCATAAATGCCAATGTTGTCTTTACAGAGCGAGGGCAGGAACGCGAAGGGCGAGATGCAGTCCTACCACAGATCCTGCCAGAACCCGGCGATCTCACCCGCCGCATCTGGCGTCTTCGCCATCTCGTTCGGGCTTGCCGGGCAAGCGGCTATGGACAGCAGGAAACCCAGCCGGGGGATCTTGTAACTGGCGATCTGATCGACCTTCTTGAAACCGAGGTATTGCAAATAAGTCGTTACGGCGATCGGCGCGAGGAACAATATACCGCTGAAGAAATACGCGGTGATTCTCTTCACGGGATTTCCTTTGGATGGTTCCAGAGTATTTCTTACTCTAACGAAGCGGGTCCCAGCAGGGTAACAAGAAGGGCAGGTGACGGCATCTTATCCATGAATGCTGTCAGGCGCCCAGACCTGCTGGAAAAATGGGCTGTGACGGGCTAACTCCGGGTAGGCTTGAGGATTAGCGATGCATACCGGGCACCAGTGCCCAGCTCTCAGGATCAGGTTCAGGCTGGCCTCGAATTCATGCCCGGCATGGCAGCGCCAGTGCAGCTGCGCACGCCAATCACCCCGCGGCATATCCTTTGACAGGCACTCCCCACCGCGAAAGCGCGCGCCTTCCTGAGCATCGGCGATAGAGAAATCCTCGCGAGGCTTGGCTTCATCGTAGCCGTGCTTGAGCTGGGTCGGGTTGTCAGATGGCCGCTCAAACCTGGAGCTATCCCACCCACCGATCGCCCGCCACGCGTCGTTGGAACCGAAGTAGGCCTCAATTTGTGCTGTATCGCCCTGCGCGAGCCAGCTCAATGTACCGCCGGGACCGCGGGCCACGCGCTCCAGTCGGCGGCGCAGAATCTGTGGAAAAACGCCGGCCAGGCGTGTGTACCAGGGCACTCGCTGCGACTCCTCCGCCAGGTACTCATCCAGGGTTTGGATCCGGAATTTCAACAGGTCCTCCAGGTAATCAGAATCGGAAAACCAATGCCCATGGAAGTTCCTCTGCGCAAACCAGTGCGGATCGATAACTCGTTCAGGCTCTCGAACCCCGATCGCCCGGAATACGCGCTTGAAATATTCCAGGTTGGTGAGCCGCCCGGGTTGGCCCCCACCGATGTTGTAAATGCCACCCCAGAATTCGTGTGGGACAGCCTCCTCGCAAACGTTCGCCAACAGCCTGCCCGAGTCACGCACAGTGACCCATTCGAGCACGCCCGCGAGCGGTGTGTGAAACAGGATGGGGTCGAGCGTCTCAGAGGCCGCAAGCCGGGTAATGCCGGTCTGGCGCAGCGAGACCCAGCTGCGCAGCCCGGAGTCCACCACGATCCGCTCGGCGATAGTCTTGCTAAGTGCGTAGGTATCAAAGGTGCTGATCTTGATCGGATCGCCGACCCGCCCCCAGTGGATCGGAGCCGGCCGGTTGCCGGTCTGTGCGACCGATCCGATATAGACGAGCTTCACACGGTCGGGATCGGACTGCGCACGGATGGCGCGCACGATGTTCTCGGCCGCACCGATGTTCACCTTTAATGTGCGCTCGGGCTGGGAATCAGCCAGCGGCGACACCAGCCCGCCCACGTGCAGGACGACGTCGGCTCCGGCAACGCCTTCAAGTACATCTTCATAGCGGGTCAGATCCCCCCAGACCACCTTCACGCCACGCCGGATGTAGGGCAACATAATGCGGTGGTCCGCCTCGGTCGGCAGCACGAAGGCGGTGACCTCAAAGCGATCACCGCGTTCGAGCAGCTCATCGAGCCCGGCCTGCCCCATGTAGCCCGAGGCTCCAGTTAAGAAGATTTGTGCGCGACTATCGAGCAATGGGTATCTCCAGAGTTCTTGAGTTCCTCATTATGCCTGTCCTGGGTCATCCAGGGAAGGTAAGAGATGTCACCACTCGTTCGAACATACAGACGGGTAAAATTCACAGACCAGCTATCCAGTTCAGCAGCTCGTTCTCGTGAAGGATTGACCGGTATGATCGTTCGAAAGCATTTTGTCCTGGTGTCGGTACTGAGTTTTGCGTTTCTCGCCGCTTGCAGCCTGGCAGGAGGAAGGGAAGGGCTCTCACGATCCGAAGCAGCAACCACCCTGGCCGGGGCGGGTGCAAGTGGAATCACGATAGAGAGCGATCCAACCTCAACCCCACAATCCATTCATACCCAAACACCCTCGCCGACAGTCACGGTAACGCTAACCCCGACAGCGACACCGGTCGTCTTCAATGTTGGCAACGAGCTAACGATCGACTACCTGCGTAAGTTGGAGATCGGCGGCAGTCAGATCACCTTCGAGCGTGAACTCGCACCTACCTTCTATTATCGTCAGTACATCGCCAGCTACATCTCCGAAGGCAACAAGATCTACGGGCTGCTGACCGTACCGATCATGGCGCCACCCGAGACCGGCTTTAAGGCGATCGTCTTCAACCACGGCTACATCCCGCCCGCTTCCTACCGGACCACGGAGCGCTATACCGCCTACGTCGATTATCTGGCGCGGGCCGGCTTCGTGGTTTTCAAGATCGACCTGCGCGGGCACGGGGATTCGGAAGGGACGGCCTCGGGTTCATACTACTCCCCCGGGTATACGATTGACGCCGTCGCCGCGCTGAAGAGCCTGCAGACGCTGGACTTCGTCGACCCGGACGGCATCGGGATGTGGGGGCACAGTATGGCCGGAAACCTGGTGCTGCGGGCGATGCTCATCGAACCCAAGATCAAAGCCGGCGTTATCTGGGCCGGGGCAGTCTACAGCTACGATGATTTAGCCGAGTACGGCATCAACGACAACTCCTACCGTCCGCCGGCGACACCCGAAGGCGATGCGCAGCCGCGCAGGTCCCAGCAGATCTTCGATGCATACGGCCGACCCGGGTCGGGACATCCTTACTGGCAGGCCGTATCGCTCACGGCCAACCTCGACCTGCTGCAAAGCCCGCTGCAGATTCACCACGCCCAGGACGACCCGGTGGTGAATATCGGCTATTCGCAGGGCCTGGCGGCGGCGCTGCAGGCGCAGGGCAAGGCTTATGAGTTCTACATATATCCCAGCGGGGGGCACAACCTCGTCTCGCCGTACTTCGACCAGGCCATGCTGCGCACGGTCGAGTTCTTCCGGAATAACCTTTGAACGCGCCTATGATCATCGAAGGCCCTCGATGAAAACGTGCACTTTGGATCCTGACCCTGTATGACCACCACTCAGGTTCAAGCGTGGTGAGGTGGCTGGTGTACTCGTGGGATAAAAGGACAGGGATCCGCTTTTCTACGGCTGAAGCAAATGAGAACATTAAATTAGCGAACGAAATCAGGTCGGTTTCCGACTTTTCGCTTCAAACGGCGGGACGATGCCTTACGAATGCGGCCACTTCTTCGTCCGCCGGAGAGTTGAACAGTTCATCCGCTTTCCCCACCTGTCGTAGTCGGTTGCCAATCACGACCGCCATTCGATCCGCTAGCCGGATGGCTTCGCTTAAGTCATGGGTCACGAAGACGGTTGTCGTCGCCGTTTGATTGAGGAGCGATGCAAGGTCGTCCAGGATGCCATTTCGAGTGGGTGGGTCCAGCGATGAAAAAGGCTCGTCCAGGAGCAGCAGCAGCGGTTCCAGGACCAGCGCCCGCGCTAGGCTTACGCGCTGAGCTTCTCCCCCGGATAACTCGCCTGCCCTTCGGCGAGTAAGGTTCGAAATGCCCATATGATCCAACCAGCGCTCGACTCTTTGGTGAATTTCATTCCTGGGGATACCCCTGAAGTGCAGCCCGAGGGCTACATTCTCCTGGACCGAGTTGTGAAACAGGAGCGGCTCCTGCATGACCAATGCAATCCGACGCCGGTACTCGGTGACTGGTATCGTATCCGCCGGCTGACCGTTGAAGAGCAGGCTGCCTCGCTCGGGAGTGAGCAAGCGCGCAAGCGTCAGCAGCAAGGTGCTTTTCCCGGCGCCATTCGGCCCAACGACAGCCAGCAGCTCGCACTTTTGAATTTCGAGCCGGTCAAGCTGCAGGGCGGGCTGCTCTCCGCGCGAAACCAGCACATCTGCAAGCTCGACAAGTGGTGTCACCGGCGGGCGCTCCGCTGCTGGATCGAGGTCAGGGCCCAATTGACCAGGAAAGTGATGGCCAGGAGCAGGATGCCGAGTGCGATGGCAATCTCGAAATGCCCCTTGCTCGTCTCGAGCACGATCGCCGTCGTCAGCACGCGCGTCTGGTAGCGGATGTTGCCGCCGACCATCATCGAGGCGCCGACCTCGGAGATCACCGAGCCAAAGCCCGCCATCAACGCCGCCAGCAGCGGTAGCCGTACCTCCTTCCACAGCTGCCACACCATCTGCGTCCGGGAGGCGCCCAACCCGTAGAGCTGCAGCTTCATTCGAGGGTCTAAGGATTGCAGGGCGGCGGCAGTGAGCCCGGTCACGATTGGGAAGGAGATGATCACCTGGGCGATGATGATGGCGGTGGGTGTATAAATCAAGCGCAGGTCACCCAACGGCCCGGATCGCCACAGCATCATTGCCACGAACAGCCCTACCACAACCGGCGGCAGCCCCATCCCGGTGTTGACCATGCTCAGCAGGAACGCACGCCCCCGGATCTTCCCCAGTGCGAGCAGTGTGCCCAGCGGCAAACCGATCAGCAGACTCAGCCCTGTCGCCAGGACTGAGATCTGCAGGGAGAGCACGGTGATCTGGAATACCTCTGGATCAAAGGTCATGCTTCAATTACCTGCTTCGAGAGGCCATTTTCTTTAAAGACCAAGATCTGCATCCGTCTTATCCGCATCCGGGAAAAACAATGGCTGCCCATATTGTTCAACACCGAACTCTGCAATAACGGCCTGGGTTTCCGGAGCAGTGATGAATTTTGCGAAGGCAATCGCACCGTCATAGTTGGTCTCAGGCCAGACCTCCGGATTGACGGTGATGACGTGATAGACGTTCAGCAGGACGGCATCGCCCTCGACCAGGATTTCAAGCTCCAGGTTCTCCCGGTTGGCGAGGAAGGTGGCGCGATCGGTGAGTGTGTAGGCCGATTTTTCTGAGGCGATGATCAGCGTCGCCCCCATCCCTTGCCCGCTCTCGACGTACCAGGCAGGTTTTGTGGCGGCAGGATCGTAGTCCGTCGCCCCCCAGATGCTCAATTCCTTTTTGTTCGTCCCGGAATCATCCCCGCGCGAGATGAAATCAGCTTCCGATTCAGCGATGCGCGTGAATGCTTCCTCGGCGGATTGGAGATCTTTGATCCCGGCCGGGTCGGAGGCGGGGCCGACGAGGATGAAGTCGTTGTGCATGATGAGCATGCGGTCCTTGCCAAAGCCGGCCTCCATCAGCGCGAGTTCGGAAGCAGGTGCATGCACGAGCAGCACGTCGGCATTTCCACTCTCCGCCATCGCTAATGCTGCGCCGGTGCCCACCGCCACCGTCTGGACGGTGTAACCGGTCTGATCCTGGAACATCGGGACGAGCACATCGAGCAGCCCTGAGTCCTGGGTGGAGGTCGTAGTGGCCAAGATTAAGGTCGGGTTTTCGGGCGGCACCGGCGCCGTCTCCGTAGCAGCCTGCCCACAGGCAGTCAAACCCAGCACCCAAACCAGGCCGAAAATAAGCCATAGATTGAGCCTTCGAGCCATGTTCCTTTTCTCCTTTGAAAATGTGCCGTCCCTTGCCAGTCGATCGTGATCTGCATTTCTTATCATTGCTGCGATGGTTGGAACAGGTCACCACTCATTTTGTTCAAATTGCTATATCACTTGAACATGCGCTCCGGTATCTGTCGTCCGGTAGCCTGCCAGGCTGGAAATACGTCTTCGAATCGGTGCGCTGCAAATCGAATCGAGCAGTTGACCGATGAGCGGGTCTTCCAACGTCGGTTTGGTGAGGACCAGGTCGAACCGTTCTTCGAACATCGGGATGAAATCCAAACCGGAAGATCGGGCCGCAGCAGCAACCGCCAATCCATAGTCTGCTTCACCAGAAAGGACCGCCTGGGCGACAGCAGCGTGGGTATTTACCTCCCGAAGCCAGCCATTAATCACTGAAGAATCCAACCCCTGCTCGAGGATCTGCCAATCCAGCCACAGGCGTGTGCCCGATCCCGGACGCCGGTTGATGAAGGTGATGTCTTCGCGAGCAAGATCACCCGTACCTGCGATCTGTCGTGGGTTGCCAGCCCGGATCAACAGCCCTTGCTGCCGGTAGGCAAGCGTGAAGATCTCCATCGGCTGGCCCGGGAAGAAGTGGCGCACATAGGAGGCGTTGTAAGTCCCGCTTTCCGGCTCAAATAAATGACAGCCCGTGATCTGACATAAGCCCTGGCGCAAGGCGACCAAACCGTCGAGGCTGCCCACCGGGATGGCTCTCAGCTCGGGGTGATGCAAACCTGTGCTTAATCCATCTGCCAGCAGTTCAAGCGCGGGATCATGGCTGCCGATGATGAAGATTGTTCCATCCTGTGCTGGGTGCGGCAGGATGACACGCTGGATGAAATAGGCCTGTGCGCTAGCCCGGTAGTATTTCTCGGTGAAACCACCCGCCGGGAGCGTGTGGTCCAGTTCGACCAATCCCGCTGTTTCAAGCAGCTTCAGGTGATGGCGCACTCGCGCAGCGCTCATCCCGAGCTGCTCGCCGAGCTGGGAAAGCGTTGCGGGAGCGCGCATCAGCAGGCGGACCACCGCCATTCGACGAGGGTCGCTAAGCACTTTGATATCAGAGAAGGAGTCGAGCGCCTGGTAGTGCTTCATATTAAGTTTTTTCTTAATAGGGAAGTAATTATATGATATTTCTTCGAAGAACTCACATCCTGCTGGACTGGGATGCAGTAAAGTCTAATGTCCAGAAGAATTCGGTGTACCTACAACGATCCCTGGTTGATCCGGGACGGGATTATGAGCCCCTTAGAGACACCCGTGATGATGACATTCAGAATGGATTTTCTGTTTCAATTTTCATCACCGGTAACGATGGATGCCTGAGCTCACTGCTTTGAACCCCGTCGAGTAGTTCAAAGGCTTTGCACTTCGAGTGATGGCGCTTAAGCGCTAATGCTCACTCATCATCGAACAGCATCCGCATCGGCTCAATGATTTTCAGCGCATGATGTACAAGCCGGGAAATCCCTTCTAGCTTGTGGATATGGCCTCTCTCTTCGGCCTATCTATTTCTGCTTGACCTCTCACATTGAATACACACGTCCGTGTCCCGATTCGTCCAGTACTCCTGGTCGCATTGCGGACATTCTAGCTTCCGCAATCCTCCTTTTTTAGGTTCAGGGCGCGGCCGCAGTTCGCTTGGCAGGCTTGTAAAAGGATCCTGTATGCAAGAACAGGAAGCACCCTGTAAACCTGCCGGGTGTACCTCTTCATGTTCTTTGGAAACCGTGTCATCTTCCATCATTCAAACTCCGATTGCCGGCGCATCGACGAGAAGCGCCTTGAGCGTAGCAAGCTGGCTAGCATAGGGCTGTTCGAATAGAACCGGACAAGCCTCCAGTTTGCGCTGGGAGGTGGCCAGCTTGAGCGCGAAGGTAAAACACGTGGGTTCGCCACATAGCTTGCAGTTTGATTTGGGCAGCAGCTCATACACCGCCATAGGAGTTGGGCGCTGATGGGTCTCGTAGTCGGGTGTGATTTCCTCCCGGCGCTCCCATGTCCGATTGACGAGCGAGATCAACCCATCCAGTTCCTTGATCGCTGCCTCTT
>DAOUEL010000005.1:0-2473 GCA_034430595.1 Anaerolineales bacterium
TCTCCTGGGCCACAAGGACGTCAAAACGACGATGATCTACACCCATGTGCTCAAACGCGGTCCTCTCGCCGTGCGCAGCCCGCTGGATTTCGACGGTATGACTTGACCGCCATCGCTAGATACGCTTCGGCCGCCCTATGCCGGGGCTCTCGCCAGGCTGCGCAGGCTGGGAACAGCGACACTGGCAATCCGCTCCAGCATCGCCTCATCTCCCACATGCCGGATCGGTGAAGGTTTGCCGATATCTTCTTCTTTCCAAAAGCCCAGCATGAACTCGCTCGCCCCCACCTGGATGAGCGGGTAGATGTGGTCCTGGAAGGCGCTCACGCTGCAGTAGATGTCGTCGGTGGTCCAGCCCATGCAGAAGGAGCGCCGGATCTCATCCAGATGCCGCCCGGCCGCCCGCGCTTCTGCGGCCAGCAGCTGTGCGTCCTCCGCCGCTCTGGCAAGGGTCTCTTGCTGTGTCTGCACCAGGCTGCCGATCCGGTTCCAGTTGTCAGCATATCGTGCCGCGAGCCCCAGCATGCGACGTCCAGACCCCCCAACCAGCAGCGGCGGCCGCGGCTTTTGCACAGACCCCGGCCGCACAACGGCTTCATCCACCCGGTAATACTCACCGTGGAAGCTGCTCTCTTCATGCCGCATCATCTTTTCGGCGAGCTGCAAGCCCTCCTCGAAGCGCTTCATCCGCTCAGGTGTGGACCAGGCCGGGAGGCCACCCATCCAATGAGCCGAATCATTTTTCGACCCGGCCCCCAGCCCAAGGACCGCCCGCCCATTCGATAGATGGTCCAGCGTCACCGCCTGCTTGGCCAGCATCGCTGGGTGGCGGTGCATGAACGTGCTCACCAGCGTGCCCACTTGTACGCGCTGGGTGCAGGCGGCGATTCCGGCCAGCAGCGTCCAGGTTTCCATCCAATCGACGCTCGTGTCGAAGGGATTAGCGAAGTGGTCCGGCATCCAGATCGAATCGAACCCGAGATCTTCGATCAGGCGGGCGCGGTCCCGGATGGCCGGCCAGCTCGGCAACGGCGGCAGGAAAACCCCGAAGCGCAAACCGGTTTCGCAGGTCATGTTTTTCCCTTACATTCCCATTTTCGCTGGCTGCCCGGCAGCTTCCCGTTTCGAGAGCAGCAGATAGGCTGATCCGAGCGAGATGAACAGGTAGACGGCTACGATGCCCCACCCGAGGAAGTTCAGAACGCCGGTGGCGGTGTTGATCGTGGTGATCACAAACCCGATGGCGTCATAGACGAGCAGGTAAAGCAGGATCGGATTGCGAGCGCGCGAATCTCCCAGGTCCTTGGCGAACCACATCAGGGTCAGCGTACCGAGCATATTGGCACCGTACTCGCGAGCGAGGAAGATGCCCGCAGGCATCAGGCTCGCGCCGAGTACTCCCAGCAAGAACGTCGGGAAGAAGACGAGCAGGATTCCGAACGATAGGCAAACGACGGCTTTGATCACTAACAGGTTCTTGAACGACATGATGGTCCTCCTCACAGGTTTTGAAGATGCAATTTCATCGGTCTGGGGCTATGATAGGGAACTGCCGCGAACGGTTCGCTAAAACTTCGTTAACCATCCGGGCTCTTTCCGTCCAGCTCGTTTTCAGTAGGACAAGGGAATGCCTGTCATGCTGGAGCTGCAAACACTCGGTAACCTCAGAATCAGGGTCGATGGCCAGCCTTCTTCGCTTCGCTCGAAGAAAGCGAAGGCGCTGCTGGTTTACCTCGCGATGGAAAGAAGCGAACAGCCGCGCGCCTCGCTGGCGGCCCTTCTCTGGCCTGAGAGCGATCAGCGGCATGCGGACACAAGCCTGCGGGTCGCGCTCACCGCCCTCAACAAGGCTTGCGAGCCTTTCCTCGTCGTTTCGCGTGAGCACGTGGCGCTCGATTGGAGCAAAGACATCCGCCTCGACGCGCACGCGCTCCTGCAATCAGCTGATCAAAACCTCGATGGTCAGATTACGGACTTGTATCAGGGACCTTTCCTAGCGGGTTTTCATATCGCCGATTCAGAACCCTTCGAAACCTGGCGCTCCTGGCAGCAAGAGCGGCTCCTGCGTTCGATCACCGAATGGTTTCATCGAGCGATCCGTCATGCCTTACAGGATGATTCGGGCGGCGACCCGATCTCGCTTGCGCTGCAGCTGCTCAAGCTAGACTCCCTGGACGAAACGGCTCACCGCGCCATCATGATCACACACGCACGCCGGGGGAACCGCGCCGCGGCCATGGAGCAGTATGGCCGTTGCGCTGATGCATTGAAGACCGAGCTTGGTGCGGAGCCATCGGAGCAAACCCGCTTGCTGCTAGAGCGCATCCAGGGTGGAGAGGCCGAAGCCCTCGAATATTCGGTTGCAGCTATGCCTGTTGTTCTTCCCACTGGATCACCGCTCGTTGGCCGCCAGAAGGAACTGGCTGACTTGCTTGCACGCATTCAATCCAAGGAGTGCCGCCTGGTGACCGTG
>DAOUEL010000006.1:0-24537 GCA_034430595.1 Anaerolineales bacterium
TTGTGCAAGAAATACAGCGAATGCTTTAGCTCCTTGTCATGGTACCGATGGATATCGAAAGTAATATCCCGCTGTTCAGGCGGGATTTGAACCTAATAACTAGGTGCGCTGAACAGGAATCGGCTTGAAGGAGCTTGGGCTTAAAAGCCCTGGTGCTACTGGGTTGTTAATCTAGCGGAGGGAGGGGCTGGTCCTAATTCTAGGCAGAATCTTGATTAATCCAAACTACTGAATTGATTTGCCTCATGGATGTGGGCTAGAACCGCTGCAACAACACTTACTTTGATATTTTGGTTAGCGGTATTCTCTGAAATATCTCAGAGTGAGTGATGAGAATGAAATCAGTGCAGAGAAGACCAGCAGGGGCAACCAGAGGGCAGACCAGGACTCCTTTGCGAGAGAGGAGAGTTGCAGTCCAAAGAAAAGCAGCATCAAGGGCAGAGTGAAAATCAAGGTCCAGAGTCCGGCGATGGCTTGGTCCTGGAACTGCTTCTCGTCCAGCCCGGGTGTGACACCGCCCAGATTTCGTCTGAAGATCCAGATCCCGAGAATGACCAGATAGGGTGAGAGGACAATCAATCCCATAACTACCACGATCCGCTCCATCATCCAGAGGGAGAGATCTGAAAATAACCCGGCAACTACCCCTAATAAACCCAACCCGCCGCAAATCAAACCGGTTGTGTGCAGGGATAAAAACAGGACTTCATCCTTCATCACTTGTTCAGCTGGTTTATTGTCGTCTCTCAGGTTCTTGATGATTGAGACCATTGCCAGGACGAGGCTGAGGATATGGAGCCCATAGCTGCTGAAGAGTATTTTCCATTCTCCCCGGGTTTGCCAGCCCTGGGCATACTCCTTGCCGATATCAGAAAGCAGGGTGATATCACTCAGGATCATAAGGCCAGAAATGATCCCGGTGACAATGGCAAGGATCACCAAGGTGGAGGTTTTCTTCTGAATGATCATGTGAGCGAGCAGTGTGCAAACGCTGCATAGTTGGAAGATAGCACTGGTGATGATATTGATAGCCGCTACAATTCCGTAACTTTCCCAGTTGGGATCGAATTCAACTAGTTGGGTAACTTGGGGATATAGGATGGCGAAGATCCCGAGGTTGAAAATCAATGCAGCAATTGCTAAAAATCCCAGGCTGAGTGTGATGAGATGGAAGCTTTTCAGGAAACGGGGCATAGTATTCTCCAAACCTGCAGGAGGATCAATCCTCCTGAATAAAAAAGACTTCTTCAAGGGATTTGCCAAAGAACCTGGCGATCTTTAAAGCTAGCAAAGTAGTGGGATTGAATTTCCCGTTTTCTATCGAATGGATAGTCAGGCGGGTTACCCCCACAGAATTGGCCAGGGCTTGCTGGGAAAGATTGCCATAATCAAATCGAAGCTGTTTTAAATTATTTCCCAGTTCCATATTTCTTCCCAGTGGTTTATCCAAGTATAGTTTACTATGCAAAGTGTATAGAAAACTATACTTTAAGTCAAGGGGAAGTAGGTTTTACTGCGATATTAAAGAAGCCGATGGTTCTGTTCGGGCTTTCATTCCAGGCCTTGACAGCCTAGGGATTAGTCAGGATGGAGACAGGGCAGCCTTCTTCCTAGAAATCAGCCACCGCTTCCGGGGAGAGGCGGACGCGTTCAAATATGGTTTTAATGAGGAATTGACAACTCTTATTATGGAAAGAGAAAATATCATAAGCAAAAATCCCGCTGCTTATGCGGGATTTGAACCATTCTTCCAGGTGCGCCGTTAGGGAATCGAACCCTAAACCTTGGGCTTAAAAGGCCCCTGCTCTGCCAATTGAGCTAACGGCGCGCGAGGGTGGATTGTAACACTCAGCTTATATGACCGTCAACGGATTCGGGCCGAAAAGGAGTTCTTCAAGCTTTTCTTAACATAAGTATGCAATTTTTCAGTCTATAATGTCTCGTATGGTCGCCCATCTCTACCTTTCACCGCATCTGGATGATGCCGTACTCTCCTGTGGTGGCTTGATCGCAATGCAGGACGGACGCGATGAACCGATTTCGATCCTGACCGCATTCGCCGGCGATCCGCCCGATTGGCGCATCACGCCCTTCGCTGCCGAACTGCACGCTCGCTGGGGGAAACCCGGACCGCCGATCGCCGTCCGGCGGGCAGAAGACCGTCTCGCGGCAGGCCGGCTGGGAGCTTCAGTCGTTCACCTCGACCTGTTAGAGGCGATCTACCGCCGGGGTGACGGCGAACGGCCGCTCTATCCCGACCGGGCTGCTATCTTCGGTTCACTTGACGTGCAGGACGCGGATACGCTGAACGGATTGATCGAATCGTTGGGGGGTCTCGACCTGGAAGATGCCCGGCTTTACTGCCCATTAGGGATCGGCGGGCATGTCGACCACCGCCTGGTTCGTTTGGCAGCCGAAGCCTTACATAAACCCCTGACCTACTACCGCGAGTTTCCCTACGCCTCACGCGGCGAAGTAATTCCGGAAGACATGGGCGACCCTCCCGGCATCTGGCGCATCTACCCCATCACGGACGAGGCGATCCAGGCATGGGACGATGCGATCCTGGAATACGGGACCCAGCTATCAACTTTCTGGTCGGATGAGGATAGTTTGTTCAACGAGCTGCGTGATTTTGTCTTTGAAAAAGGTGGTGTCGAACTGCTTGAGCCAGATCGCTAGCCGTCCTCGCGGCTGCCGCCAATCGTCTGGACAGGTCCCTCAATATATGCTATCATCCGCACATCCAAAGTTGGTCGTAGGCTGAGAGGATCGCTCTCAGTCTTTTTCATCCCGGCCCCGGTATTCCGGTTTCAGACGAGAAGTTCACAGGGAATGTTATGAGCAACCAGGCAGTCTATCTCACCGCCGAGGGCTTGAAGAAGCTCGAGGAAGAACTCGAACACCTGCGCAATGTGCGCCGGCAGGAAGTCGCCATCCGTCTACGGGAGGCGATGGAGGACGGTGAGCTGATCGACAATGCCGAGTATGAGGCGGCGAAGAACGAGCAGGCCTTCGTCGAAGGCCGGATATTAGAGTTGGACCGCATGCTCTCGCAGGCTCAGATCATCGAGCATAATTCAAAATCCGATCAGGTCGAAATCGGCGCTACGGTCGTCATCAAGGAAGGCAACCGCAAACCCGAGACATATACCATCGTCGGTGCGGCGGAGGCCAATCCCAAACAGGGCTTGATCTCGAACGAATCGCCGCTTGGCCGGGCGCTGCTCGGGAAGAAGGTCGACGATCTAGTTGAAGTCCAGGCCCCGGACGGGACGCTGAAGTTCCGCATCGTAAAGATCAAGTAATCTCCCTAGCGTTTTTTCAGCGCCCCGCCGGTTTGAGACCGCGGGGCGTTTTTCGTGTAAACTACGGGCCGCGGCCACGCCCGCCGCGAATCTGTAAGACAGGGTATGAGATGATGTCTCCATTAAACGAACTCGAACGTGTGCGCCAGGAGAAACTCGAGCGGTTACGCCAGCTTGGGATGGATCCTTATCCGCGCCAGGTTCTGCGCACCCACACGAATGCCGCCGCGATCGAAGCCTTCGAGCTACATGAAGCGGAGGCTGAAGAATCGCCGGTCGAAGCAGCCGTCGCCGGGCGGCTGCGGGCGGTGCGCGAGATGGGCAAGCTGACCTTTGCCCATATCGAGGACGGAACCGGTCGCCTGCAGCTCTTCCTGCGCCTGAACGAACTGGGCGACGAGCGTATGGCGATCTTTTCCGAATTGTTCGACCTGGGCGATTTTATCCAGGCGCGCGGGACGATGTTCCGCACCCGCTCGGGTGAAATTACCCTCAAGGTAGCAGAGTTTGAGATGCTGGCGAAAGCGCTCACACCCCTTCCGGCTGCGAAGGAGGAGCTCGTCGATGGCGAGCGTGTGGTTCACAACGCCTTTGCCGACCAGGAGGCACGCTATCGCCAACGGTACGCCGACTTGGCGGTAAACCCGGAAGTGCGGGCGATTTTTGAAACCCGGGCGCAGATTATCCGCTCGCTGCGGGCATTTCTCGATCAGCGCGGCTTTCTTGAGGTCGAGACACCGATCCTGCAGCCGATCTATGGTGGGGCGGCCGCCACGCCCTTTGTCACCCACCACAACCAGCTGCACCAAGATCTCTACCTGCGCATCTCCTTCGAGCTTTACCTGAAACGGCTGCTGGTCGGAGGCTACGAGGGCGTTTACGAAATCGGGCGTGATTTCCGGAACGAAGGAGTCTCCTTTAAACACAATCCGGAATTTACCCAGCTCGAGTTTTACAAGGCGTACGCAGACTACCGCGATGTGATGGAGCTCACCGAGCAGATGATCGCCAATGTCGCGGAAGAGGTCCTCGGCTCGACAGCCATCATCTACCGAGGGCAGGAGATCGATTTTGCACCACCCTGGAAGCGCGTCAAACTCAGCGAGGCAATTGAAGCCGAGACGGGGATCGCGATCGATGCACATTCCGAGGCGGATTCGCTGCGTGCAGCGATGCGGAAGAAAGGCATCGACGCCCCGGCCGACGCGAGCCGCGGCAAGCTGATCGATGGCCTGTTGGGAAGCCAGGTTGAACCGAAGCTAATCCAGCCCACGTTTCTCTACGACTACCCGCGTGATATCTCGCCGCTGGCAAAGAGCACCCCAGAAGATCCGAACACGGTTGAACGCTTTGAGGGTTTCGCCGGTGGGTTGGAGCTGTGCAACGCGTTTACCGAGCTGAATGATCCCACCGACCAGGAACAGCGCTTCCTGGAGATGGGCCGAGCCTATGCCGCTGATGACGAGGAACGCCATCCGATGGATGAGGATTACCTGCGGGCGATGCGCTACGGCATGCCCCCCAACGGCGGCTTCGGCATGGGTGTCGACCGGTTGGCGATGCTGCTCACCGACCAGACCACGATTCGTGAGGTGATCCTCTTCCCGCATCTGCGCAGCAAAGAAGAGTAATCACGTGTTTACGCAGGATGCCGACTAGTCAACGCGGATAGCCGCGAAAGAAGTCTTTCAGGTCATCTTGGCGGGATAAGCTCCTGGGGCGCGAGCGGTAAGGCAGCCTCTCGCTCAGGCTCACAAGCAGAACTGTTAGTCCTAGGATGGAAACAAACCCGGCCGTGCAGAAGACGGCCGGGTTTATTAATCGAAAGGCGAGGACGATCCATGTGCCTGATGCGAACATGACGAAGCCGAACACTTCCCGCCAGCGCAACCTCATCGTGCTCTCCATTGGTCGTGACATTCAGAATGGATACCGATTACCAGCTTAAGTGTACAGCCATTCCGTTCAGGCGAACGGGCGATCTCCCGATTTGGGGGGGCTCCAGCCGAGCGATTTGCGGATGACAGCATAGCGTGATAGCAGGTGGACCAACGGGAAGGACCGTCGCCCCACGACCTGAGCCCCGGCCAGTGCTGCCCGGAAACTTTTTGCATCGTCGAAGGCTGGCATCGTTATATAGGCACGCCCGACCTCGGCCGGGAAGTGGGCATCCGAACCAGCCGTACCGGGTTTCCCGCCTTCGGCTGCGAAAGCCGCCGCTTTATGGTTGGGCTCATCCGACCAGCAGCGGGCGTTGAACACTTCCAGCGCATCGAGCACCGGCAGCAATCCTTTAAGCGTGCCCGGGTTCCAACGACAGCCGCGCGTCAGGTCAAAGGGGTGCGAGACGCTGATCACCGCTCCCTGGTCCTTCAGGCGCTGGACGACCTCCTGCGGTGGGAGACCGGCAGGGATTTCTTCCTGCATGAAGTAGCCCAGGATCTCGCCCTCGGTCGTAAGAATTTCCTCGCCTACGATCACCCGCTCAGGATCGAGCTGCGCCGCTTCCAACGCGCCGGCGATTGAGTTGTGGTCCGTAACTGCCACCCGGTCGATGCCGCGCCGTTTGCAAACCCGCAGGATTGCCTCGGGCAGCATCAGGGAATCCCCGGAGTGATAAGTATGGCAGTGCAGTTCAACATTGAAGGTCTTCATTAAGCCTCATTTTCACTGTGCGAAAATCCGGATGGAGGTGTGGATGTTTCACTCTCACCTGCTTCAAGCAGCAGCCAATCGCCCGACTGGGTCCAGACCAATAATCCCAGGCCTACACCGAACCAGAGGGTCGCGAAGCGGATGATGAGAGTCCCTGCCGCGGCGGTCCCGCCGTCCAGGCCCAGCAGCAGGGCGAGCATTCCAGTGATGCTCAACTCGGCCGCGCCAAGCCCTCCGGGCAAGGCCGAAACGGCGCCGATCACGGTTGAGAATGCAAGCGTGAAGACGGCGATCGAAAGCGTATTGATGCCGGACGAAGCGCCGAGACCGAGCAGCACCAGGTAAAAGCCGAGCCCCTCACCAAACCAGGCTATGGTGCCTAGTGTGACGGCGATGAGCGTGACGCGGGGGCGAAAGAGGGCGTAAGCTCCTTCGTAGAATTCGAGCAGATGCATGCTCAGGCGGCCGATCAGCGGCAGGCGTACCAGCTGCCCCAGGATCCAGAGCGCCAGCGGACGGACCTGGGACACGAGCACAATCAGCAGCAGGAATACCAGCACGCTGGCGAATGCCGGCCAGTAACGTGGGTAGGAGATCACGCCGAATGTGGAGAGGGCCAGGACGGCCAATCCATCGCTGATACGTTCGGCCAGGACGACCGTCACACCACGTGCGAAGGGTACCGAAACCTCCTGGTTGAGCCAGACGGCTTTCAGGGCTTCGCCCACCTTGCCGGGTGTGACGGCCAGCGGAAAGCCGGCCACGAACAATTTCAGGCTGCGCTGCCAGCGCAGGTTTCGTACGCCAATCTGACCCAGGTAGAAATGCCATTTCAGAAAACGAAGTGTGTAGTTAAAAAGCGTGCCGCCCAGGACGAGCGGCAGCAGGAGCCAGCGGAATGCTGCTAGATGATCGCCGACCTGCCGAATATCGCTGATTAACGTGAGAGCAACAACGACCAGGAAACCGAAAGCAAGCCCGGCCAGGAGCCGGCGGCGCAGGGTTGGGTTCATGAACTGCGCAGCAAACGAACTCCAGCCACGGCAAGCACGGTCAGCAGAGTCAACCCGACCAAAGCCTGGAGGACCGTCTTCGGCTCCATGCCTGGCATGACGACACCCCCATCACCATACTCACGAAAGAGCCGGCCCCAGCGGGTGTCAAGCGCCGCTTCGACCCGTTTGCGGCCCACGAAAGGGTACCAGTAGACGTTATGGTAGAAGTTACTGGCGAAGTATGACCATGGGACGAGCGGGCTCTGCAGGAGTAATTTTTCGAGAGGTTTGAGCGGACCGTGGTAGATAAGTTTCTGGCCCGTGCTGGCGAAAGTATCCTCCTGCTTGAAGCCCCAATCACCTTCCTGCTCGATATCGTAGCCACGGATCTCGATCTGACTCGGGTCGCCAACACCCAGGCCAAGTTCGTGCGCGCGGCGGATAAAGCGGATCTGCATTGGATCAAAGCCCTGTAATTTGGCTGAAACCGCGTCAATCGCCACCTGGTCGGCCGAGGCGAGCAGGATGTCCTTCTCGTGCCAGCGCATCGCTCGTGGCCCAGGCCCGTCGCCGGCGAAAGTGCCATCCATGACGGCAAACAACCCGGGATGAATCTGCTGCTGGATCATAAGCAGGTCAACCAGTGTGTCGTGGATCACGGCATGCGTCCAATGCCGGTTCCGGTGCAGCAGGCCGCCGAAGGCGTTCTTCATTGCACCGGTGATCGTCGTGAAGACGTGCGTCTTGACCGTCGGCAGATGAATCATGTTCATACCGACCAGCGCCTTCGGTATGAAGACTCCATCCGGGTAAACCTTGTCAAGCACCAGGAACTGATGATCCTTGGGGACGTATTCGAACCACTCAAAATCCTCTTCGTAGAGGTACAAGCAAGGAACGTTGTATTTGTCGGTGACGTAGCGGTGTTTGTTATTCGCTTCGCCAACGCTGGTGTCGACAACAACCGTGTCGTTATGCACGCCCACCAGGTCCTTGTAGCCAGCAGCCCGCAGCGCTCGAATTACACCCTCGATCTGCCATGGTTCGGAGGAACAAGCTGGATACCAGGTCTGCCAGGAAATATTGATCTTGAGCCCGGTCTGAACGTCCTTTGGAAGCGCCGCTTCGAAGTCGGCCAGCGTCATTAACTGCTGAATGTCGTCCAGCACCGTCTCAGGCTTTGTTTTTAGAACTGCAACTTTACCCTTGCCGGGAAATGAGGCCATTCGCACCTCCTTCTTCAGCATCCATTCTATCGCAGCCCGCTGAACACGTGAAGTAAGCCCCAAGGCCTATACCCTGAAAAACCTGCGGGAAGAGGCTGGCGGCTCATGCTACAATAACGGGCGATGGATCAAGAGCGTGTGGACCCCGTGGCGGACCTGGAAATGATGCGGCACCGAGCCGACCGCAGGCGTGCCCGTAGGAACAGCCTATGGCTGCACGTCCTGTTCCCATTCTTCCTTGGCACACTTGCGGTCGCGGCACTTGTTGTCTGGGCTGGGTACTCGGCTATCGGCGATGCGAGTTCCTGGGCGGATACGTCACTGACCTTCCTGCTTCTTCCGCTCCTGATGCTTTGCTTGCTGCCTCTCGCTCTGATCGTGGCGCTGTCCTATGGCTTGTTCAGACTCTTTGGCTGGCTGCCAGAGCCGTTGGATAAACTAGATCATGTTCTAGGGCAGGTGACCAAGGGAACCAGGCGCGTTACCAGCGCTGCAGTCCAACCGTTGATTCAAATGAAAGCAATCTGGGCCGGGTTTAGCGCGGGAGTGGCGCGAATTGGAGCCACGCTGCGCGGCGATCGAGGAGAGAGACATGACTGAAGAAACCAACTGGCGCGGTCGGACACTGCTGTTCGGCGCACTGCTGGGGGCATTAGCCGGTCTCGGTGCGGCGTACGTGCTTGTGCGCCGGGCGGAGGAGCGAGGTGAACCACCCCAATTGGGAGCAGGCGAAGGTGTGCGGCTGGGGATGGGGGTGCTGGGCTTATTGCGTTTGATCAGCGGATTCGGTGACGAGCAATAGGCTTCTCCGTCTTATGGAAGTGTTGGGGATGGATAATCTCGATAAGCCAAACGGCGATATGTAATTGGAATATAGAAAAAAATCGATCACAGCAGACAGCACAACCCAATATTCATGAACACAGAAGGGATGAAATAACCGGTGTTTTCAATTGACCTGTATTTCTAATCATGAGCTGCCAAGAGTCGAAAGCAGCATAAATGATCGCTATCGGTTTCAATCCCCCAAAATGTCAATCTGAGGTTCCTTAATCCTCATATGAAATGGGCACTCAACGATCTCGATCAGCGCAGAGATGAATATTCAGACTGTTAAGCCAAAATCTACATTTGTATGGCTCGTCTTGCTTGCATGCATTCTCCTGGGAGCGACCTTTCGCTTCTATCACCTCGATGGGGAATCGCTCTGGAATGATGAGCTTGAAAGTTGGCGCCAAAGCAGCTTTTCAACCCTCGATCAAGTACTTATGCAAGGATCGATACCAGATACTCACCCGCCGTTATTCCAAATCACGCTATTTTTTGTTGAGCGATATTTAGGCTCAAGTGAGACGATGCTCAGGTTGCCTTCTGCTATCGCCGGGACTTTGACGATTGCCGTGATGTTTTGGCTGGGGAATACAGTGTTTGGTCAGAAGGAAGGATTGATCTCGGCATTCTTTACTGCCGTGCTATGGGTACCAATTTCATACAGCCAGGAAGCACGAAATTACTCCTTTTTGATTCTTTTCAGTGCGGTATCTGGGTGTTTGTGGATGCAGATCGCATTGAAGATCCAGCGAGATGAACAGATTGGATTCTGGCTTGGTATCGGCTATGTTCTTGGGGCGTTACTAGAGTGTTATACACATTACTTCGGGTTGTTCCTCATTCTCCTGCAAGGAATTGGATTACTTGGGATATCACTTATACGCCGGCGGAATCGCGTACGCGTCATCGCTCTTTATGCCTCAATTTTGGTTGGGTATCTCCCTTGGCTGCCATTCGCAATTCTTCAATTCACTCATACAGACCTTATCTCTTGGATCCATAAACCTACCATCACATTCTTCCCCGCTTTCATCACCTTTTTGTTCAATCGTCTGAAACCGATCGGGATATTGGCCCTGGTGAGCTATGCTTTCCTTTTCGTCGTGGTTCTATCACAGTATTTTGAGCAGTTACCACCGCGCAGCCCAGGGACATTATTCGCATCTGCAGAATTCCTTCTGGGTTACTGGCTTCTAATTCCGATTTTGATCACATACCTAGTCTCTTTGCTTACATCACCCGTGCTGACACAGAGGAATCTGCTTATATCCCTGCCCCCCGCCTACGTTCTTCTCTCCAGGGCGATCACACGGCTTCCAAAGCGTCTGTCTCTACAACTAGGGTTTGTTGGAATATTCGGCGTTCTTCCGCTCTTCCACATGATCTTTATTCTGGGGTACTACCATTATCCGTATAAGGAACAATTCCGAGAGGCTGTTAAATACGTCGTTGATCACTCTGACACAAGTCAGAATGAAACTATTATTGGATATGCTAAATATCCGGACTACTTCGACTATTACTTCCAGATGTACAGTTCCGATTATCGGGTGGAAATTCTTACTGGTGAGGAGAAGGACATCCCCATCCTTGAACAATACATTGCTCAGCACCGGACCGAGCGATTCTGGTATCTTTCCGCTCACGGAATGCCGCCTCCGGCATTTGTTGACACACTGGAATCAGAATTTTTATTGCTCGATGAGAAGAGCTTCCAGGGTGCTCATGTTTGGAAATTTGCCGTGTCAAAGGAATAGCCCTCTATGAGGATCAAAGCAAGGAGCTAACCAGGCCTGTCAACTGACAGGCCTGGTTTTTCTTATCGCCCTGGGACGAACGTTCATTCCCGGGTTTGCTTTGAGAGAGCCGGAACGCTAGTCCTCGAATGGGACCTCAACAATCTTGGCTTGAACTTCTGCCCATAGCTCGTCCTGCAGCTTAGAAATGCTTTTCACCGCGTCTGTGACCTTGACGAGCGTTGACTCGTCCTGGTCGCGGCGTTTGAGCTCGACCGATCCCTTGTCCAGGGAACGTTTGCTGACCGTGACCCGGATGGGGATGCCGATCAGGTCGGCGTCGGCAAACTTCACCCCGGGGCTCTCCTCGCGGTCATCGTAGAGTACCTCGAAGCCGCCTTCGAGCAGCTTCTCATAGAGCGCCTCAGCCTCTCCTTCACCGCCCTTGAGCGCCACCAGGTGGATCGTGTAGGGTGCGATGCTGATTGGCCAGATCAGACCCTGGTCGTCATGGTATTCTTCCGCCACCGATGCCAACAGCCTGCCGCTGCCAATCCCGTATGAGCCCATGATCACGTACTGCTTCTCGCCGTTCTGATCGAGGAAGGTCGCTTCCATATCCACGCTGTAGCGCGTGCCCAGTTTGAAGATGTTGCCAACTTCGATCCCCCGCATGGAATGCAGCGAGCTGCCACACTCCGGGCAGGCTGAACCTTCCTCGGCCAATGCGATATCCGCTACGACCTCTGCCTCGTAATCGCGCCCGAGATTGACGTTCAGCAGGTGGTAGCCCTCTTCATTTGCGCCTGCGACCAGGTTTGGCGATTCGGGGATGATATCGTCGACGACGACCAGCACATCTTTCAGCCCGACGGGTGAGGCGTAGCCTGGCACTGCGCCAACCGCCCGAATCTCTTCGTCGGTGGCAGGCCGCAGTTCTTTGGCCTTGACGGCATTCGACAGCTTGGTCTCGTTCAGGTCCATATCGCCGCGCATGATGGCGAAGACGAAGTGTTCTTCGACTTCTGTGCCATGTGGAATGGCAGCAATCATGAACACCGCCTTGGCAGTTCGTGCAGTGGGAATCCCCAGGAGATCTGCCAGTCCAGCGATCGTCTTTGTCTCCGGGGTTGAAACCTTTTCTACCGGTTTGGCCTCTTCAGGGCTGGCGGCTGGCTTGCGGAAGCGGGCGATCTGGCGATTGGCAGCGTAGTCGCACGCGTCACACAGCAAGAGCGTGTCCTCTCCGACCGACGTGATGTACATGAATTCATGTGCCATGCTGCCGCCCATCATGCCGACGTCCGATTTGACGGCGATCACCGGCAGGCTGCAGCGGTGGAAGATGTTGAAATACGCCTGATAGTGGGCGCGGTACTGCACGTCCAGCCCTTCCCAGTCGGCATCGAGGCTGTAGCTATCCTTCATCGTGAACTCTCGTACACGGATCAGTCCAGCCCTGGGCCGAGGATCATCACGCCACTTGGTTTGAATGTGGTAGATCAGCTGCGGCAGCTGGCGGTAGGAGTGGATCTCCTTGCGCACCAGGTCGGCAACGACTTCTTCATGCGTCACTGCCAGCACCATGTCGCGCCCGGCCTTATCTTTGAAGCGCCCCATTTCAGATCCGATCTGGTACCAGCGCCCGGTTTCCTTCCAGATATCGGCCGGATGGATGACCGGCATGGTAATTTCCTGGCCGCCGATGGCGTTCATCTCGTCGCGCATGATGTCTTCGATCTTTGTGATTGAACGTTTGGCAAGCGGCAGGATGGAGAAGATCCCCGCGGCCAGCTGCCGGATGAACCCCGCCCGCAGGAGCAGCTCATGACTGGGAACATCAGCTTCGGAAGGTCGGTCGCGCAGCGTCTGGCTGAAGAGTTTGCTCATTCGCATGATGAAATCCTCCTGTTCAATCTTGCCCAGCCCTGGGGCCAGGCGAGATGTTGCCTGGTAAAAGAAAAGCGCCCCGATTATTGCGGGGCACAGGTTCGCCGATCGTTCGATCCGCCCGGTTCGGGATGAATTAAATCAGCACCCGCGAACCAGCGCCCACGCGCTTTGTAAGCAGGTAGGGGCCGGCGGGCAGACTGTGCTGTTCGACGTCAGGCGATGCATGCAGCTACGGTACCATCGCTTGGACGATCCGTCAAGTATCATGCTTTTAAGGCGGTTTTTGCACTCGACTCTGGCAACTGTACCTGGCGCGTGGCATAATCAAGCTCGATATGCGCGCTCCCCGAAATGCCGGGAATCTCTGGCTCCTGATTCCGTTGCTCAGCTTCACCTTCCTTGCGATCGGCAGTTGTTCGCGCTGGCAGGCGATTTTGCCCGCTCAGGGTACATCCACCGTTCCAGCCGCGAGGACTCCATCACCCACCTCAACCGCTTTCCAGCCGGCAACAGCAACGGCGACTCCGGCAGTGATCACGCTCTGGATTGCCCCATCAGTGCCTGACCAACTGCGGCGAACTGTAAAGGACGAAATTGACGCCAACCCTGGGCGCGTCCAGCTGATCAACGAGCCCGAGACGGCACTGGTACGGGTTGAGCCGGAGGCCCAGATGCCCCTCACGACCTGGATCTATGCCCTCGTTGCCCGCTTTCCTTCCACTCAGGAAGCCGTCACGCTGGGTGATCTCGGCATCCGCTGGCATGGCGGAATGCGGGATGGGGGGCGCATTTATCTCGCCCCAGATACACTGCCAGCCATGCAGACGGTTTTGGGTGAGCCGGATGACTCGATCGTTCATGCCGTCCCTTCCAACACCTTGGTCACATTAAGCTGGATATCGAGCAGCACGGTAGCAATCGTGCCCTTCGAGCAGTTAGAGCCGCGTTTTAAGGTGCTTTCCGTTGATGGCTGGTCGCCAATCGAGAAATCCTCACCTCCCGAGGAATATCCACTGCAGGTAACCTTCGGCTTGAGCGGAGAACCGCTCTTGGTGGACGAGGTCGCCAATCTGCTCGACCTGCCCGAGACCAACCGGAACCTGGAACACATGACAGTCGTCCTGATGACCGGGGTTACGGCCCTCACGCGGGCCACGGCCTGGCAGATGGAGCACAATGGCGTCGACTATCCGGCCGAACAGATAAGGGATTGGCTGCTCGAACCCGATCTGACTCACATCAGCAACGAAGTTTCCTTTAGCAGCTACTGCCCTTATCCGGAGCCTTCCCAGGCTGGCCTGCACTTCTGCGCCGACCCGAAATATGTTGAGCTGCTGGAATGGATTGATGTCGATCTGATCGAACTCACCGGAAACCACGGCAACGACTACGGCACGAATGCGTTCAATGAGACGCTGCGGATTTATGACGAACACGGATGGCATACCTTCGGAGGCGGGGAGAACCTGACCGACTCGCTGAAGCCGGTGCTGCTTGAGCATCACGGCAATAAGCTGGCTTTCCTGGGCTGCAATGCGGTCGGTCCTACCTACGCCTGGGCTACGAGCTTCACCCCCGGCGCGGCTCCATGCAATGCGGTCCTTTTTGATACATTGGGCGAGCTGCAGAGCCAGGGTTTCATTACGATATTCACGTACCAATGGGCTGAGCACGCCAATGTGAACCTGCTTCAACAGGAGGGGTTTCGCAAAGCGATCGATGCCGGTGCGGTGATTGTCAGCGGCAGCCAAGCCCACCAACCACAGGGGATGGAGTTCTATCATGGCGGGTTCATTCACTATGGACTGGGGAACCTGTTCTTTGACCAGATGCAGACGCTTGAAATGCGCCAGGAATTTCTAGACCGGCACGTTTTCTACGAAGGGCGCCACATCAGCACCGAGCTGCTGACGGCCATGCTGGAGAACTACGCCCAACCGCGATCGATGACCGCCGATGAGAGAAGCGAGTTCCTGGGAGAAATGTTTCGCTCGAGCGGTTGGTGAGCAGGATCACCGGCGCCTGGTATCTGCGCTTTCAATGCAAGGGGACACGAACGCCCGAGCTGGCTTACCGCGGGGGCTTATGCAAACTTGTTAAGGGCTTAGTTAGATTCCGCCGCGCTTCTTGATCAGCTGTATCAGGTTGGCTTCAAACTGGCTGGCGCGGGCTTCCAGTTTTTCCAGTTCAGCGAGCCAGGCCTTCGCCTGTGATCCCTTCTTTAACCCGCTGGCGTTGATTCGTACGTTCATCCCCGCCGCCGTCAAGCATGCCCTGGCCATGGCTCCAGCAGAGCCGGCATCGCTGATGGCGTTCAGATTGCCGGAGGCGCCCACCTCCTGCGCCAATTCGAGCAAGGTCACAGCGTACCGGCAGACTTCTAACGGAACCTGGGCGGCATGAACCGTGGCTCGTTCGATTGCCTCTTCACGCTCGTCTTGCTGTTTTTCTGTATCTTTCGGGAGGCGGTAGGCTGCCATGACAGCCTCAAAGGCCTCAGAATCGCGCTGGACACTTTCGCTCAACACCTGCCTTAATTCATCTGCCTGGTCCGCGATTTCCTGCATGCGCTCCTCGACGGAAGCGTATTTCTTCTTACCGAGGGTCACGCGCGCGACCATTGCGACCAGACCAGCCGCCATCGCTCCGGCATAGGCTGCCGCCGATCCACCGCCCGGGGTGGGATCTCCGGAGGCAAGGGCCTGAAGAAAAGCATCCCCGGAGGATTGGTCCACACGCATTGCTTCAAAGAGGCGGCTTTCCAGCACCTGATCGGGTTCGAATTGATCGAGCTGAAGATACCAGCGGGCGGCCTCGATCAAGGCGGATTGCGGTATCAGGCCGACCAGTTCGGAATGATGAATTGATACGCCGTGGCGTTGAGTTTCACGCCGGATGAGCTCGACCACGCGAGCGAGGGGTGTGCGGGTGTAATCGGTCAGGTTCATCGACACCTGAGCCCGGCCATCGACGAGCATGCCCAGCGCTTTCACGTACCGCAGTCCGCCGGAAGAATGACGTATCACCCGGGCGATCGCATCAGCGACACCCACGTCATCAGTTGTGAGGTACACGTTATACGCGATCAACGGCACGCGCGCGCCAATGACAACTGCACCGGCAGGGCCGAGCTTCGCTGGTCCGAAATCGGGGAGACGGTCGGGATCACTGACGATGGAGGTCTTCAATCCTTCGTATTCACCCTTGCGGATGTCCGCCAAATTGACGCGATCGGGGCGTGTCGCCGCGAATTCATAAAGGTAAACCGGGATGCCGAGAGCCTCGCCAACCCTGGCGCCGAGCCGCTTTGCCAGGTCGACGCAGTCATTCATCGTCACGCCCTGGATCGGCACAAACGGTACGACATCCGTTGCACCAATGCGTGGATGTTCGCCTTGATGCTCGTCCAGGTTGATCAGTTCGGCGGCGCGGGCGATACCGGCATAGGCTGCCTCGAGCACGCCTTCAGGATGCCCGGCAAAGGTGATCACCGACCGGTTGTGATCACCGTCCATGTGGCGGTCCAGCACGTGCACCCCCTCGATGGCAGCGATCGCGGCCTCGATCTGATCCACGATCTCAATCCGCCGCCCCTCGGAGAAATTCGGAATGCATTCAACGATTGGATAATCCATGATTTTCCCTTCGATGATGACTCGAGTGCGATTATAGCTCAGGCGGGTTGAGGGCAGTATCCGTCCTGCGGGTGGAGCATCTTAGGGAGTGCTGACAGCACGCCAGACGCGGTCCAGTGTTTGAAGCGCGGTCAGGTTGCGCACTGGCCACGCGCGCAGCATCGCCTGCGGGTTGCCGAATTCGTTCACGCCGAACGTAAGATGGGCGTTGTCCTCGTCCAACCCGTTGGAAGGGAGTCCCTGCACCGCTTTCCAGAAATTCCATAACGGCAGCTGATATTCGACAGCCAGATTGAAAAGCGTGCGGTTGATGCTGCCGTCACCTTCCAGGTTGTCAGCCTTCAAGCCGATGATCGGAATCACGCCCCGTTCGAGCGAATACTCGATGATCTTACGCATCTGCCCCTCGAACTGATCAAGGTGCAGGTAGTCATTCGTGCCGAGCAAGATAAAGACGTAGCTCGGTCGATGCAGGCGGAATTCGCACGCGAGGGGTGTCTCGGCGGGTTGACACTGGGTAGGATCAGCCCACAAGGGTGCGAAGACCGAAGCGGCATTAAAGCCCTGGCGGGCTGCCAGGCTCTGACGGGCAAATGACCCATGGAAGTAATCAATCACCTCTTGCAGCTCGGGGTAGGGGCCAAGATCATACGTTGCCGGCACCTGGTCGAACGGCGCCAGGAACCAGGTCGTAAAGGTCTCTGAATCGCCAATCTTCGAAAAGGCGTGGGGATCGTTTCCAAGGGATTGGCCAAGTTGGTAGACGTCATGCATTGCCGGGCTGATTTCAGGTAGGACCGGAGCGTCCTGCCAGTCGATCGGAGCGGGCGTCGCAGTCGCGGGCAGAGTTGTTTGGCTGGATGCCGGTGTGGCCGGAAAGGTGGCAGTGGCCGCCGCCGGAGGGTGTGTTGCTGTGCTGGACTGCGGCGTTTGGGAGTTCGTGGTCGTCATGGCGGCCTCGCTGCATGCGCCAAGCAGGATGGCAATCAGTACAAGGCTGATCGTGGTGACCGCCGTCCGTACATGTGTGAACCCAGATTTTATTCCCATCGGCAGGAGTCTAACATGAAGAACCAAGCTACAGCCCGTCAATTTGTGCCTTGTGAAAAAGGGTACTACATTACCGGCGATTCGCGAGTTATGAATCTCATGACAGCTCCGGGCAGCACAGGACAGCCCTCAGGCAGAACCCGGACCATGTCGGTCTGGCGTTCGTCCTCCATCAACTCGGCTAGCGATCCGTTCCGCCGGCGCATGCGAAACCTAAAGCCCTCCCTGCTGAAGGCGGCCGAGGTGCTGCTGGGTTCTCTAGCAATCTGCTTGGCCTGCGCTAGCTGTGCCGGTGAGGCTCCGGCGCAGGCTCCCGAGTCTAATCCGCAGATGGAGTTGGATCTCGCCTTGCGTCGAAGACCAGCCGCCGAGAGCCCTCTAGATGCGTGCGGTCCAAACCGCGTCAACTGGGTTACCGACCTGGATGTGCTTCCATCCCCGGCGCAGCCCGAACCCGCACCGCGCACGGCGTACATCGACCCCGTATACGGGACATGCGTCCTGCGCATCAGCGACCGGGCATATGAACTCTCCCCGGATGATCCATCGGAAGGTTTGAAGAATGAGTACTCACGGGTCCAGTCCTTTAATTCCGATGGCTCGCTCCTGCTCTTAAGGAGCATCGAATCGAACTGGTATCTCTACGATGCGGCCAGTCTCGAGCGGCTGGCGCAGCTGCCGCTGGTTGTCGAGCCCCGCTGGGATGCCGTCAACCCGCATTTGATTCGCACTTTTGATGGGACTCGGCTGATGGCGCTGGATCTTGATTCAGGACTGCTGTCGCTCGAACATGATTTCGCAGCCGATTTTCCCGGCACCAAACTCGCAGCCGTCTGGACCCGGTACGAAGGCAGCCCTTCGTTTGATGGGAATACCTGGGGATTGATCGTCCAGGATGCCGATTGGAATTCCATCGCCTTGCTCGTGTACGATCTGTCAGCCGGTCGTGTCCTTGCTGTACGTGAGCTTCAGCCCGGATTGGAGATCGATGCGGTCACCATCAGCCCGCTGGGGGGGTACCTGCTCGTTTATCACGACGAGATTTGCGAGCCGGGGAGACTGGGCGACCCTCAACACCCATGCGGGTTGATGGTGTATGACCGTAATCTGCAGGGGGGGCGCGGACTGCTCCCGGTAGTTGGACACTCGGATACCGCGCTTGATACTGCAGGCCGGGAAGTACTTGTGTTCCAGGATATTCAGAATGACGAGCTTTCCATGCTTGATCTGGAGTCGGGGGAAATCACGCCCCTACAGGCGATCGACTTCAGTCATTCCCCGCTGGGGTTCCACTTCTCCGGGCGGGCGTCCAGCGTGCCGGGTTGGGTCGTCATCTCGACCCACAAGGGGTCACGGCCAGCGGCAACCTGGATGGATGATATTGTCTTCGCGCTTGAGCTCAAACGCGGCGGGAGGGTGGTTCGGCTGGCGAGTACACACTCGTTGGTCGACAGCACCCAGGAACACGATTACTGGGCCGAGCCGCACGCTTCCGTCAATCAGGATTTCACCCGCGTGATCTTTACCAGCAATTGGGGCCGATCTGGAACCGGAGAAGTTGAGGCGTATATAGTTGTCCTACCACCCGGCTGGATCGATGCCCTTCCCTGAGTTCCGATCAGTCAGGAGGAGGGAAGACATGAAAAGGCGAGGCTTTCTGGGAATTTCAATCCTGATCCTGGCAGCTTCGATGGCCTGGTTGTCGGTGAGCACCGGCAGTGCGCAGGAAGGGGAGCTGCACGAGACCTTCGACGATCCCGCGCTTCCGGGATGGGAACTCAGTCCCCCAGCCGTCATCAAAGACGGCGCTCTTGAGCTTGGACCAACCGGTGCGGCTCAACTATCCCAGTCCATCGGAGATGCGCTGATAACCGTGCAAGTTATACGGTTAACCGCCGGTGGAGGGATTCAGGTCCGGTACCGGGCCTCTGAAGCCGGGGCATACACTCTACAGATGGATTCGGGTCAACTAAGGATCGTGCGCGAGCAAGATGGACTCTCGGCGGAAATGGCCACTGCCCGAATAGAATTTCCACCGACAACGTGGTTAACCCTCGAGCTTGACTTGCGAAGCGGTCAGCAGCAGATTTCGATTCCCGAGATTGGTGTGGAACTGGCTACTGTTGATCCATTCCCGCTTCCAGCTGGTGGATTAATATTCTATGCTGCGGAAGAGACTCGTGTGCAGTTTGATAACCTGAATGTGCAAGCGATTGAAGTTCCCCTGGAACCCAGCCAGGAAACCGCGGCAACGGCGCCTGCTCAGCAAAACGCCCCTAGTGCAGCGCTCGAGTTGCCAGAATATGACCAACTAACCTGGACCCGGTTGGGCGGTCCTCCAGGCGGGTTGGGGTATGACATCCGCATGAATCCGGACGATCCGGACATTATGTATGTTACGGACGCACATGCAGGCATCCATAAAAGCGTCGATGGTGGAAGGACTTGGTTTCCAATCAATGAGGGCATCGACCAGTTTTCCGGCGGCATCTATCCGGTCTTCTCAGCCACGATCGATCCCCATCATTTCGATACGATCTGGGTTGGAACGCAATTTACTGGCCAGATCTACCGCAGTACGAACGGAGGTAAAACCTGGGAGGAGCGCGACCAGGGACTTGACAGTGAAGGGCGCAGTGTGCGCGGTATTACGGTCGACCCAAACGATCCACATACGTTATATGCTGGTGTTGAGGAGGCCAGCACAGCCTGGGCCGGGAAGAGCATCTTCAAGCGCTTCGATTTAACAAAAGGCGAGGTGTACAAGAGCGTAGATGGTGGTCAATCCTGGCACAAGATATGGACCGGTGATAACCTGGCGCGCTATATCCTGGTCGACCCGCGTGACAGCAACCGGCTGTATGTCTCGACCGGAATCTTCGACCGAGATGCGGCGAACTCAGATGTTCCCAACGGCGACTGGGGTGGCGTCGGCATCCTGCGCAGCATAGATGGCGGCCTGAACTGGGAGGTGCTTGATGAAAACAATGGGCTCGGCGGGCGTTATATCCCCAGCCTGTTTATGCACCCCGAAAATCCAGATGTGCTCCTGGCGGCAGTTACTGGCACCAACGATGCTCCAGGCGCTTACCTGACACGCGATGGCGGCGATACCTGGACGCTCGTCCTGGCGATGCCGGAAGGCTTTGGTGCCGAGGCGGTGGAGATCGCCTCAGGTGAACCCGACATCTGGTATGTCGCCGCGGAAAGCCTCATCTGGCGCAGCGATGATGCGGGGGTCAACTGGCAGGAGTACCCGATGCGGACCAGCGACCGGCCAGCCGGCCTCCCGATCGATTTGCAGGTCGATCCGCGGGATCCCTACCGCATCTTCGTCAACAACTATGGCGGAGGTAATTTCCTGAGCGAGGATGGTGGCGAGACCTGGGTCGAGGCCAGTTACGGCTACACCGGGCTGGCCGTCTACAGCTTGATCGTCGATCCCCAGGATCCAGCCAGGGTGATGGCCAAGAATTTCTCTAGCTTTGATGGGGGACAAAGCTGGAAACCGCTTCCGGTGCCGGAATTCGAAACCTATGCGCTCCTGCCATCGAATTTGGGGCAGGGAGCTCACTTGCTGGGCGGCTCGGTTGAGCTGTGGGCAGGTGCGATCGGCTCACCGGATTGGATCTCGACGCCGCTGGCCGATATCGAGGCTGAACGGGATGCGGGGCTCATCATCGATGACCGCATGCAAATCGAAGCGATCGGTGTGTCATCCGCCGACAGCCAGGTGATTTTCGCCGGGTATGCCAACCCGAACTGTCCGCAAGGGGTATGGGAGCGCTGCCTGGGCGTGCCGACATCGGGTTTCTACCGTTCTGCAGATGGTGGAGCAAGTTGGGAAAAGCAAAGTGTGCCCTGGGATCCATACGCAACCTTGAGCCTTGAAGCAGACCCACAGCATCCGGGCAGGCTGTATGTCGGAACGGCTGCCGGCCTGTACCGCAGCGAGGACGACGGTGAGAACTGGGTCTATTTATCCGATCTGGACCGGGTGACGGGCAATGTGCCGGTGATCGACTGGTCAGTGATTCCGACCGGGCTCGAATCCCCGATTGTCTATGACGTCGATCTCGATCCGGCCGACTCCGAATTGATCTATGCCGCAGCTACTCCGGGTGGGGTATACCGCAGCACCGATGGTGGGGCGAGTTGGGCTCAAGCCGCGGCAGGCATGGATCCAAACGAACCCGTATTTACGGTTGAACCAGACCCTTTCCGTACCGGCGTTATTTATGCATCATCAACGGTTTCCGGTGTCTTTGTCAGCACCAACCACGGGAACTCCTGGATCCCTCTTTCACAGGGGCTCGAAATCCGAAACATCCGTGGCCTATCGATCTCAGGTGATGGGCTCCATATCTATGCTGGGAGCGCAGGAGGGGGGGTCTACCGGCTCGACCTGACCGGCGAAGCGCCAATGCCGTCGCGGGCTTCACAAGCTACTAGCCCGGAACGAACTGCGACGACGGTCTCTCCGTCGGAAGTCGAACCGTCTTCCAGCCCAATGGAGCAGAAGGGCGGCTGGTGCCCCGGCAGCTACCTACCGTTGACCTTTTCGCTTGGCCTGATTTGGATATCAACGCACAGGCGGAAGGGTTAACGTATGTCCGTTCAGCGGAGGCAGGAAAGCCGGGCATGAACGAGACGACTGGCAGTGCCGACGTTAACCTGGCCGCCCGGCAATCCCCGTTCGGACGCTGATTGGAGGCGAGTACGAATCGTATCACCAGACATGCACTGCAGCTTGTACTTACCTCTACCATCATTATGCTGTGTTCCGGGTGCAGTATCGAGAGAGAGAGCCCAGCGGTGAGGCCGGGCTCGCCGACAGCAACTGTCCCACAGGCAACGTTCACAGCTACCGATCACCCTGCACCAGATGAAATGACCATCGCCGGAATTGTGATCGACAAGACCGGTCCGGTACCCGGGGCGGTCGTGCGCCTTCAGGCAACGGACCGCTTCGGCCAGACCGACGCGCACGGCGAATTCAGGCTCAGCCTGGAGGGGTTAAGTCCAGGACAAGTGGACTTGACGGGCTGGGCGGAGGGGTATTTCTGCGCCGGCCCCGTTCAAGCGATGCCGGGCGACCGGGAGGTCGTCATCGAACTCCAGGCACATTCAGGCCAGGACAACCCGGAGTATGCCTGGCTGCCTTCTTTCTATCGGGCTGGAGCAGGGGAGGACCAGGGCTGCGCAGCCTGCCACAGCGGAAATTCGGCCGGGATCGATCTCCTCTTGCCGGCGGATGAGTGGCAGCAGGATGCACACTCTCAAACGGCCTCCAACCCGCGCTTCCTGACGATGTATTACGGCACAAATCTCGCAGGTGAGCAAAGCCCACCCACACGCTACGCATATTCCCGAGACTACGGCACTTTTCCGCTCCCTCCTGATCCGGACCAGCCATACTTCGGACCGGGCTACAAGCTGGATTTTCCGGGGACAGCGGGCAACTGCGGTGCCTGCCATCTTCCAGCAGCAGCTGCTAATGATGCCTACGGCGTCGATCCGGAGGGCGTTAGCGGTGTTGAAGCGGAGGGCGTGCCCTGCGATTTTTGCCACAAGTTGTGGAGCGTTGAGCTCGACCCGCAGGTGGGGCTTCCCTACCCGAACATGCCCGGCGTGCTCTCGATGTCCTTCCGCCGACCGTTCGAAGGCCACCAGTTCTTCGCCGGTCCGTTGGATGACGTGGCACCCGGTGAGGACACCTTCTCCGAGCTCCAGACCGAAAGCTCCTTCTGCGCCGCATGCCACTACGGTGTCTTCTGGGATACCGTGATCTACAACTCCTTCGGTGAATGGCTTGAAAGCCCTTACAGCGATCCGTCCACGGGCCGCACCTGCCAGGATTGCCATATGCCGCACACCGGCGCCAGCCAGTTTGCACTTACCTCCGCCGGTGGGTTGCAGCGAGATCCAGCGAGCATTTTCAGCCACCGAATGCTTGGCAGCAGCGACCCTGAATTCCTGCGGCAGGGCCTTTCATTCCATGCGGATGCGAATCGGGAAGGGGAGAACCTGTCAGTGCAGGTCGAGCTGGTCAGTGACAACACCGGCCACAAATATCCCACGGACAGCCCGCTGCGCCAGTTGATCCTCGTCGTCGATGTCCGTGACGCTCAAGGCGTGGCGTTGGATCTGATTGACGGACCCACAATACCGGCTTGGGCCGGGATAGGTGATCCTGAACAAGGATTTTACGCCGGTATGCCGGGGAGCGGGTTTGCATTGATCCTGCGTGAAAAATGGACTGGCATCTCACCCAGCGGCGCGTATTGGAACCCTACCGAGGTTGTTGAGGACACTCGCTTGGAGCCTTTCGAAACGGACCGTACGGAATATACTTTTGATGGGACGGGTCATGAGGGACCTACCGTTAATGTCCGGCTCTATTACCGGCGAGCCTTCATTACGTTAATGAAGCAGAAGGTCTGGACGGATCAGGACCTGCTGCTCTACGAACGGACTATAAACCTTCCCGATTGAATTTCCCTGGCGCCTGGATCGCGTGGATATCTTCCGTAAGATCCATTTAATAATCAGCGTCTATAATCGCAGACAGCAAGTAATCCGATTGAATTGATAGGTGAGTGAAATGCGATCAAGACGCCAAGGGGCATGGACGGTCATGGTTGGGTTGGTCGTCCTTGCAGCCTGCTCGCCGGGAGCACCGGTTGCGCCGCAAACACAGCAAGCGGCGGCACCAGGGGTGGCTTCTGAAGCTCCAGCACAGATGGAGGCCACAGCCGCACCAGGCGCCACGCAAGCCGAGCCTTCTGCGCCGACGTTGGTGGCGGTCAAGTCAGCCCTGGAGGCGACTGATCCAGCCACGGTGGAGCTGGCCTCGGGAGGCCCGCTGCTGGTGGAGTTCTTTGCATTCTGGTGACCGACCTGTAAAGCAATTGCGCCCATCGTGCATGGGCTTGAGGCTAAGTACGCAGGGAAAGTTCGATTTGTCTATCTCAACATTGACGATCCAGCAACAACATCGTTCAAGCGGGAATTGGGTTACCGGGTCCAGCCCAACCTTTTTCTCCTGGATGGCACGGGTCAGATTGTCCAGCAGTGGTTGGGCAGGGTGACGGCTCAGGATCTCGAGCCCGCGCTGCAGCAAATTTCGCAGTAGGAATATCCGGTATCAAAAGAGGCGGCCACGGCCGCTGCTTTTTTATTGCATGCCCTCAGCTGTTACTCGCTCC
>DAOUEL010000007.1:0-8318 GCA_034430595.1 Anaerolineales bacterium
GCTGCGGCGGCTGTCGAAAGCGAGGCGATCGTCGCCTGCAGCGAGAGCGCCGCCTCGGTCGCAGCCGGGTCAGGAGCCGAGCCGTTCGAAAGATTGTAAAGGGCGTAGCCGGCAAGTGGGAAACCGAAGAGCAGTAAGAGCAGCGTCGCAACCACCGGCCAGCGCCGCAGGTTGCTCCACGAGAACGTCCGGCGCAGCGTGCGCAGGAAGCGGTCGTAGCGGATGCGGGCGTCGCTGATGCTCTGCATCACGGCCGTGCGGTCCTGCCCGTTCTGCGAGGCGCGCAGCATCGCCTCCTGGAAGGCGGCGTTGAACGTACGCATATCCGGATAGCGCTCGCGCGGGTTCTTGGACATCGAACGCAGGATGACCTCTTCGATCACCAGTGGGACATGCGGGTTGACCTTGCGCGGGTCGACCAGCGGTTCGTTGATCTGCTTCAGCGCGATCGCCAGCGGCGAATCGCCGTCATACGGCAGCCGCCCGGTTGCCAGGCGGTAGAGCACCACGCCCAGCGCATACTGGTCGGTGCGGGCGTCGACCTCGTCGCCCCGGCACTGCTCAGGCGACATGAAGGCCGGCGTGCCGACCATGCCCGAGCCAGTCAGCGTGAGCGAAGCCTCCTGCCAGCTGGCGAAGCCGAAGTCGGAGAGCATGATGTTGCCATCGTCATCGAGCAGGATGTTGGAGGGTTTCACATCGCGGTGGATCACGCCGTGCTCGTGAGCGTAGGTCAGCGCCCTGGCGATGGCTCCGATGATGCGGGCTGCCTCCGTCATGCTGAGTGGACCCTTCTGGAGCCGGTCCTGCAGGGTGCCCTGGCGCATATAGGGCATAACGATATAGGGCGAATCCTCATGCTCGCCGAAGTCGAGCACGGGCACGATATTGGGGTGATCGAAGTTGCGCAGCAGGTTCACCTCGCGCTTGAAGCGGGCGGTGAACTTGGTATCCTGCAGCAGGAAGGACGCCATCAGTTTAACCGCTACCGGCCGACCGCTCCGCGGGTCGATTCCCAGGTAGACGGTTGACATCCCGCCGCTGCCGATCCGGCCGCGAATCGGGTATGGACCGATGGTTTTTCCTACCGATTCATCCATAGACAAGTGCCCTGGCGTTTCGTCCAGGGAAAAAATGCACGAGACGCATCCCTCGTGCGATTCCAATATACCATCGAATCTGTGCCGGCCTCCATGTAACCGCGGCACCACTGCCAGAGGGTATTATACTTAACATAACATCGAGTTCAAGCATCTCAGGCTGTGTGGTAAGCTCGTCGCTGGCGAAACCAGGTGGTCACATGATCGAGGTCACTCAGGGGATTCAAATCGACGAATCGGAGCTGGTTGAGACCTTCATCCGCTCCCCGGGGCCAGGCGGACAGCATGTGAACAAGGCCGCAACCGCCGTGCAGCTGCGTTTTGATATCGAGGCCAGCCCGGCGCTGCCCGAACCGGTGCGGGAGCGGCTGCGATCGCTGGCCGGCAGGCGGATTACGAAGGAAGGCGTGCTGGTGATCGAAGCGAACCGCTACCGTTCGCTCGACCGCAACCGGCAGGATGCCCGTGCGCGGTTGATCGAGCTCGTGCGCCGCGCCGCACGGCCGCCGCGCCCCCGCCAGCGGACCCGTCCGTCGAAAAGCGCCGTCGAGCGCCGGCTGCACGAGAAACGGGTTCACTCCGAACGGAAGAAGCGGCGCAATGCCCCACCGCTTGAGGAGTAACCCCCCCAGGTGTCATTGCGAGGAGCCGCAGGCGACGACGCAATCGGTCCGCTGAGGATAGTTCAGCCAGTGTGGTGATCTTCAGCCAGGTATATTACTTGGATTACCTAGCTAGGCTCAGGGTTTAAATCAAAGCGTCTTCCAGGGGACAAAATCGGCCAGGATCGAACCGCCGATGAACTCGCGCATCAGCGAGTTATCCGGGATGAGTTCGGTATCGATCGGCAGGAACCATTCCAGGAACGCCAGCAGGCGCTTGGCCTCGACGTGCTCGACGCTGCCGAAGGGCACCTGGCGGATGAGCGGCTCGGCCAGCGGCGCCAGCGCGGCGCCCTCGTACATCAGCGCCGAGTTGAACATGACATCGGCGTTCTCCTGGTAGGGGAAGATGTAGCGCTTCTCACCCCGCCGCACCGACTCCCAGCGCCGGATCGTATCGACAGCCGTGTAGCCGCGCTGGGTCGCATCACGCACGATACGCCGCACCAAGCGTGTATCGGTCGTCGAGACCCGGTTCAGACGGTCGAGGTTGAGCTGCGTCAGAGCTGAGACATAGATGCGGAAGGTGTTCTCGGGCGGAATTTCGGGCACCAGTTCGGGGTTCAAACCGTGGATGCCTTCCAGAATGATAATCTGGTCCGGCGCCAGCTGGATCACTTCACCTTCGCCCTGTTCGCCGGTCAGGAAATCATACTTCGGCAGCTGCACCCGCTCACCAGCAATCAATTTGCGCAGATCGTGGTTCAGACGCAGCAGATCGATCGCACCCAGGGCTTCATAGTCGAATTCGCCCACCTTATCACGCGGTGTCAGCTCCCGGTCAACGAAGAAATTATCCAGCTCGACCGGAAATGGTGAGTAGCCGCGCGCCAGGAGTTGGATTGAAAGCCGCTTGGAGAAGGTCGTCTTGCCGGACGAGGATGGGCCGGCAATCAGCACGACCCGGTAGGTACCGCTGCCGTCGGCGATCATTCCGGCAATCTTGGAGATGCGTCCCTCATGCAGCGCTTCCGAGACCAGGATCACCTCGCGTGCCCTCCCGTTGGCGATGGCGTCATTCAGGGCTCCGATGCTCGAAATTCCCAGGCGGTCGAGCCAATCGCCGTACTCACGGAAGGTCGCCAGAAGTTTGGGATATTCCGGCAGCGGCAGAAGTTCCGTTGGTTTATGGCGGCGAGGGAAGCGTAATGTGAATCCGCCATTCGTCACTGTCAGCCCGAACCAGCGCAGGTAGCCGGTGGAGGGCACCATGTACCCGTGATGGTAATCGCGGTGATCGCCGAGCGAATACAGGACCAGGTGGGGTTTCTTGCGATGTGCCAGCAGCCGGACTTTATCATCGAAGCCATGCGCCTCGAAATGGCGGATGGCCTCTTCGAGCGTGGTCTGCGTCTTGGCAAACGGCAGATCTTCGGCCACCAGGGCCTGCATGCATTTCTCGAGCGCCTGTAGGTCCTGGGCGCTGATCGCCTCCCAACCTTCAACCTGGCAGTAATAGCCGCCGGAGGAGACCGAGTGATCGACGACCAGTTTTTCCTTTTGGAACAGGTCTTCGAACGCCGCCGCCAGCAGGAAGGTGAGCGAACGGCGGTAGATGCGCATGCCATCCGAGTCGGCCATCGTGACCGGGCGCACGCGTGCGTCCATCTCGATCGGGTATGTCAGTTCACGCAGCTCGCTGTTGACCACCGCGCCGACGACCGGCGCTGGTGTTTCAAGCCCGGAGAGGAACTCTTCCAGCTGGCTGCCGGTCGGTCCTTCCAGGATGAGACCGTCAGGGAGATGGATCTGAGCCGTTGCTCGCTTCTTCGATTCTTGAATGGCCGAGCTCTTCTTCATCGCCATCGTGCTGTTTGCCTTTCTTCAGGGCTTTGATTCTACCTTAAGCTCAGCCGGTCTTCACTCCCGCCTCCGTCCTAGAGCGAGAGGCGTCATTCCAGATTGTCATCCCGAGGCACAGCCGAGGGATACCTATGACATCCCCCTTGTAGACTCAGCCATGAATCGACGTTCGTACCAGTTCTGACGGATTCGATACTCCACCTTGAGGTGAGAGCTTTACCGGAACACACGGGGTATCCCTCGCCCTGCTGGCTCGGGATGACATAAAATCGTGCTTTCCCTTTGCACAGCTAAGTGATCTCTACAACCTGCCTAAGGATGGCTGGGCCACAACACCGCAAACCGATTGCCACGTCGCCTGCGGCTCCTCGCGATGACCTGTGGATGGGCTGATAAAGGAAAGGAACCCCCACCGCTTCACGATGGGGGTTCCCGATTTCGCTTTTCGCCTCGACGGCGGATTCTGGTGCGAACTTACTCCACCTCGACCGGCTTGCAGCACAGCACCAGTTGCCGCGCGGCCAGGACCTCGTCCAGCCGTCCGACCGGCGCATCGTGCGGCGCGCCGTGCAGCAGGTCAGGATCCTCGTGCGCCTCACGGGCGATGGCGATCATCGCCTCGACGAACGAATCGAGCGAGCGCAGGCTCTCCGTCTCTGTCGGCTCGATCATCAACGCTTCGGGCACGATTAGCGGGAAATAGTTCGTCGGCGGGTGGAACCCGTAGTCCATCAGCCTTTTCGCGATGTCCAGCGCGTGGATATCGGGCGCGTCGGCCCAGTGACCCTCGGCAACGAACTCATGCATGCAGATGCGGTCGAAGGGCACGGTATATGTATCGCGCAGCTTGACCCGCAGGTAGTTCGCGTTCAGCACGGCGTAGTCCGAAACGGCGCGCAGGCCACTCTTGCCCTGCATGCGCATGTAGGCATAGGCCCGGACAATCACGCCAAAGTGGCCCTGGAATGCTTTCACGCGGCCGATGCTCTTCGCTGGCTTCACCAGACCATAGAGCGGCGGCTGTTCGTCATCCCCCTCCTCAACGATGCCCACCACTGGACCGGGCAGGAAGTTCACCAGATGTTCGGCAGCACCGACCGGACCCGAGCCCGGACCTCCACCACCGTGGGGAGTGGAGAACGTCTTATGCAGGTTATAGTGCAGCACATCAATCCCCAGGTCGCCTGGTCGGACGATGCCCAGCAGTGCGTTCATGTTGGCACCATCACCGTACACCAGCCCGCCACAGCCATGGATCAGGTCGATCACTTCCTTCACGTGCTCTTCGAATAAGCCGAGCGTGTTCGGGTTGGTGAGCATCAGGCCGGCGACGCACTCGTCGCACTGTTCCTTCAACGCCGCCAGGTCAATGTTGCCGCGCTCGTCGGAGGGGATCTCGATCACCTCCATCCCGCTCATCGTCGTGCTGGCCGGGTTGGTCCCGTGCGCCGAATCCGGGATCAGGATCTTGGTGCGGTTGCTGTCGCCGCGATCCTGGTGGTAGGCACGAATGATGAGAATGCCGGTCAGCTCACCGTGCGCCCCGGCGGCAGGTTGGAGCGAAACGCCGGCGAAGCCGCCGATCTCCTTCAACCACTCCTGCAACGAGTACATCAACGCCAGGTTGCCCTGGGCCGTCTCCGGATCCTGCAGCGGGTGGCTGAAGGCAAAGCCCGTCAGCCGGGCCGCATCCTCGTTCAGCTTGGGGTTGTATTTCATCGTGCAGGATCCGAGCGGGTATAGGCCGATGTCAACGCCGTAATTGAGCTGCGAGAGACGCACAAAGTGCCGGACGACGTCGACCTCGGACAGCTCGGGCAGCGGCAGATCCTCGCGCACCAGGCCGGCCGGCATATCGCTCAGGGGCACGTCCGGCTCGGGAAGCGTGACCGCCACGCGCCCGGGGGAGGAGAGTTCGTAAATCAGGGGTTCAGTCATGGCTCAGCTCCTTCAGGGCGTCGACGAAGTCATCGATCTCTTCCTTCGAGAGCATCTCCGTCACCGCGACCAGCATGTGGTCTTTCAACTGCGGGTACTCCTCGCTCAGGTCGTAGCCGCCGAGGATGTCGATGTCCAGCAGGCCCTCGTTGATCTCGGCTACCGGCCGCGGGCACTGGACGACGAACTCGTGAAAGAAGGGTTTCTTGTTCCACACGCTGTAGCCTTCGAGTTCGTCGATGCGCTTTGCAGCGTAGTGCGCCTTGTGGTAACAAAGCTCCGCCACTTTGCGCAGTCCGTGCTTGCCCATCATCGACAGGTACACGACGGCTGCCAGCGCCATCAGGCCCTGGTTGGTGCAGATGTTGGAGGTCGCCTTTTCACGGCGAATGTGCTGCTCACGCGGGGTAAGCGTGAGCACGTAGCCGCGCTTGCCCTCGACGTCGACCGTCTCGCCGACCAGCCGGCCGGCCATCTTGCGGACGTACTTCTCCTGCGTGGTGAAGATGCCGACGTAGGGTCCACCGTACGAAACCGGGATGCCCAGCGGCTGGCCTTCGCCAACCACGACGTCGGCGCCGAACTCGGCCGGCGGTTTAAGCATGCCCAGCGCCAGCGGGTTGACGACGACGCAAAACAGCGCGCCGACGGCGTGAGCCGCCTCGCCCAGCGCGGTGAAGTCCTCCAAGTTTCCAAGGAAATCCGGATACTGGACCGCGACCAGAGTCGTGTCCTCATCGAGCAGCGCCTTCAGCTCGTCCACGCCATTCTCGCAGTCCTCATCACCGGTCAGCGTCAATCCCATGCCCTGGGTATAGGTCCGCACCACTTGACGATACTGCGGATGAATGGTCGGGGAGAGCACGACCTTACTGCGCTTGCCGCGATGATGGTTGAGCGCCAGGATGACCGCCTCGGCCAGCGCCGTCGCTCCGTCGTAATGCGAAGCGTTCGATACTTCCATGCCGGTCAGTTCGCACATCAGGCTCTGGTATTCGAAGATCGACTGCAGCGTGCCCTGTGAGATCTCCGGTTGATAAGGCGTGTAGGCGGTATAGAATTCGTTGCGGCGCAGGATGTGGTCGACGACGGAGGGGATGAAATGGTTGTAGGCGCCTGCTCCGAGGAAGCTTGAAACATGCCTGACTTCCAGGTTCGCCTCAGACAGCGCCATCAGCTCATCCATGACCTCCATTTCGGAGAGCGGCTCGGGTAAATCGAGATCCGGGAAACGAAAATCGGCCGGGACCGCCTCGTACAGGTCATCGATCCGCTCCACGCCGATCGCCGCCAGCATCTGCTGGCGTTCGTCCTCGGTATGGGGAATATAAGCCATCAGCTTTCACGCTCCTCTAGGTGCTTCTGGTAGGCAGCGGCGTCCATCAAGGTCTCAAGCTCGCCAAGATCCTCAATCTCGAACTTCACCAGCCAGGCCTTACCGTATGGATCGCTGTTGACAATTTCCGGCGTGTCGACCAGTGCCTCGTTCACGGCGGTGATGGTGCCGCTGACCGGCATGTAGACATCGGCTGCCGCCTTGACCGACTCGACCGCCGAGTGCGGTTCACCTTTCTCCAGTTTGTCGCCCACATCGGCCACCGCCTCGACATAGACAATATCCGAAAGCTGGTCCTGGGCGAAATCCGTGAGCCCGGTCGTTGCGATATTCCCCTCCACCCGCACCCACTCGTCGCTTTCGGTGTACTTCAAATCCTTGGGGATCTCCATCTTATGCTCCTTCTCCTTTTATTTTGCTTGAAAAACATCAAAGGCGCACACCTAAGACCGGGTGTGCGCCCTCTGTCATTTACCTGAGAGATTCATCCCTGGTTCGGGATTTGCCCCTTCGGTGTCCGAAGACTTTCCAGAGTCGCGGCCAGAACGGGTCCCTTGTACCTGAGAGTTTCACCGCATGACCGCACGAGTACATGCGATTTGCCCCTTCGGCGTCCGTTGGAACGGATCTCTTCTCGTTCTGTGCAAAGCTACACGGACATTCTACGTGGCGCGCTGCTCAGGTGTCAAGCGCAAGCCAGCAGGTAAAAGCTCTGCCCACCGCCCGCCGCGCAACCTTCGCATCCTGAGCCCGCCTTATCAAGCCCGGCTGATCACTTGACAATAATCGGCGTTGGCGTCGGCGTGACAAGAATCAGCGCCGGCAGGCTGATAATGCCGCACTGAGCCAGCTCGACGTCGTCGTAAACCGAGCTGCGCACAATCGCGCCGCTCTTCGGCTGCAGCGCAAACTGGTAGCGCACATGGGCATGCGTGAAACCGCTGCTTCCCACCAGCTCCGAGCCCGTGAGCGTCAGGCTGTAGTATCCGCTACCCTGCTGCTGCATTGCCTGGCCCGTCGACCAATCGCTCTGTTCACCGCTATCGACATCTTGCAGGCGGTAGAAGAACACGACCACCTTGACCGCAGACGGATCCGCCACGTGAGCGTTGAAGGTGACCTGCTCCGGCGTGCAGCGTCCTAGACCAGAGTAGACTTGCGTCGTGTCAGGCGTAAATCCGGAGATCGCCGCGCCGACCGGCGTCGGCGTCGCACTGAAATCGCAGGGGCCATTCATGTTGAGATCGGCCGGCGCCACCCAGCCGGTGAGTGACGCGCCGGTGTTGCCGGGAGCAAAGTCCACATGAGCCCAACCGCCAGCATTGACCCCATCAATGGCGACGTAGTCATCGACCGTGAGCGTGGCGATGATGCTCGCCGCGGCGTCCGGCATGTCGTGCACATCGACCGGCCCCATCGGCATCAGGAAGCACACCCCGGGCGGCGGGCCCCATACGACCGGCAGCCCGCTGCAGTCAC
>DAOUEL010000008.1:0-29469 GCA_034430595.1 Anaerolineales bacterium
GCTGCGTCGTAGGGATAAAGCGCAATCGATTGTTCAGCCAGGCGCAGGGCCTCCTCCGGCTCACCAAGCTGGAATTTCACGAAGCTCATATCCCGCAGCGTCATCGGGTCCTGTGGACCGAGCGTCAGTGCCTGTTCAAGGGAAGACCATGCACCCGACAAATCTCCCTGCTGCAGCTGGAGATAGGCTCGTGCCTGAGGAATATCAGGGACATCCGGGATGCGTGCGTCGAAATCATCCAGCAGCCTCGCTGCCTCCCCAAGCTGTCCGGTCACGGCATACACCGCCGAGAGCATGTTCACCACATAGCTATTGTCTGGATAGGACTCGACCGCCGGAACGAGCACCGCCTGGGCTGCGTCAAAATCCCGCAGCCAGTAATATAGGTTGCCGAGCAGCATCATGGAGTACAGGTCCTGCGGGTCGAGATCCTGAGCCCAATCGACCTCCGCTCCGACCTTATCCATTCGATCGAGCTGCTGGTAGGCCATGCCCAGCAACGCGTGCGTCGCGCCCCAATCCGGTGCGAGCGCCAGCAGGTCCGTGCCCTTCTCGACAGCCTTTTCAAATTCGGCATGGGCGTAGTAGCTCAAGCCCAGGTCGAGGTGGGCGTAGGTCAGGCTCCAATCCTGCCGGACGGCTTCCTCATAGTAGGCAAGGGCGGCATCCGGTTGGCGCCTCGAATCGGCAATCGTACCGAGCCCATAGTAGGCCTGCCCTGCAAAATAGGGGTCCGTGCTGTTTGTCAGTGTGGTCTGAAAAGCGCTTTCCGCTCCCTCAAGATCGCCCTGTGCAAGACGCGCATAACCCAGCCCGAGCGACGGATCGGGTGAAGCGGGTGCAACATTACTCGCTTCTTCGAAGGAGGCTACGGCGCCCTCGAAATCACCCAATTCATAGAGCACCCACGCCAGGCTCAAGTGTCCTTCGAGCAGGTTGGGATCGAGCGCGATGACCTCCCGGTAGGCATTTGCCGCACCCTGGAGATCAGCCTGGCTATAGAGCGAATCAGCCAGCTCGAGCTGGGCGGCTACCTCCGGGCTTCCGCCGGTAAGGCTGGCGCTATCGAAGAAGACGGCCGTCGCCAGAGCGATCGCGACCACGACCCCGCCGACCGCAGCCCAGGCTGGCAGCAGCGATCGTTCGGGGCGTTCGAGCAGTTCGCCCTCAACCAGCTCGAGACGCACCAGCCAGTGCACGCTCTCGCGGGCAGTGGAAATCGTTATCCATAGATAGTAGAGCGCAGCGATAATCAGGATGCCGAGGTAGATGACACCATAGGCACCCTCCGTTCGCAGGGCGTCGGTCACCATCCAGATCCCGCCCTGGGTGATAACGTTGCCCGTGGTCTGGATGAATTCTCCCACTGAGCCCATCGGGTATCCGCCGATCACCGCTGAAATGAAATCAGTGATCAGGCTGCCCTGTGGGATGCCGTACCAGCCAAGCGCTGCGCACAGGAATGCGACGACCTGCGCCAGGGTCATACTTTCTGTGCGCGTGCTCTCGATCGCCCAACGCACCAGCTCGGCGATCACTATGCCACCGACGAAGGTCATGGCCACAAGCGGAGCCCAGGTGAGCAGCGCCACGATGATGTTGATTTCATCCCCCAAAATGAAATTGAAGAACAGCGTGAAGAGTTGATCGACCGTGCCGACCAGGATGCCGGTCAGCGCTGCACCGATCAGCGCGATCAGGAAGGGGAACGGGCTGATCGGCCCAGGACGGGAAATCGAAAGTGGGTGATCCTTGTGCAGCGCACGTATCTGCTGGCGGACACCCTCCCCTTCTTGCAGCTTCAGGGCTTCCTGAGCAATCGCCAGCGCAGCATGCGGTTCGCCTTTCTGGCGCTTGTACTCGGCCAGGGCTGAGAGCATGCGTGCGTTATCCTGCGCAGGCTGATCGCCTCCCCGGGCAAGCTTGAACAGCGCGACAGGGGTGTAGATAAAGCCCCACGGGATGCCTAACCAGCCAAGTGACGCCGTCGTCAAACCAGCCAGGACCTGGCGAATGACGCGGTGCCGCCAGCAGAAAACCCCTACCCACGCCCGGCGGAATGTGATTACCAGCAGGCTGATGACATACGGCAGGATCACCAGCCGGATCGTCTCGTCCTGCCTGCCGCACACCTGGCAAACAGGTGGCGGAGCGAAATCTACTGGCTGCTGTCTTTGCGGGCTAACTGGCCCATCCCCGAATCTCGCATCACGCTCCAACATCGTGCAACTCTCCTGCTCGCAGGCATCCGGTCTTCAATAAAGCCATTCGAAGGCGGCCTATACGGTTCCAGTTTTACACGGTCCTGATCAGAGGGCCGCATCAGCCAGCCCGAATTACCTTTGGTTGGGCGAAAAGATAGTGATCGAAATAGTAGTGGATCCAGAGAAAGCTGAGCACGGCAATATAGTAAGCCCGGTCGAAGGCATAATCGAAGGGCTGGTTGAAGGCGAATCTCATCACGGCGAAAATGATACCCGCCAGCGCAACATCAGCGATCGTTAGCGCCATGTTGAATAAGTAATAACGGCGGGCAGAGCCGTCTTTCGACAATCGCTGCACGAATGTCGAGGCCTTAAGATCGCCTCGCTCATAGCGCATGTTGTTCAGCATCCAGGTCAAGGCCAGATACTGGAACGAATGCCAGACGTTCATCCCCTGGAATGCTGTATCCAGGTTTCCAAGCGCAGGAACGAAGAAGGATGCCGTCACGGTCAGAGCGATGAAGACTGTCTTCGGGACGTGAAGCATGCCGCGTCGCCATTCGAAGATGCTTTTAGCAACCCAGGTCACAAACGCCACACCGAAGGCGCCACCAGCAAGCCATACCATCCAGGGACCGAGCGGGACGATGTTCCCGACGATCTCGCTGAGATTGTTAGGGCCGATTGCGAATTGTCCGGTCGAAATCTTCCAGGCGGCCAGGGGGTAAAGTGCGGTCAGAATGACCCCGTAATCTGCCAGGCGAGAGAAGAGAGAGAGGTTGGCCTCACGCCGGTTTTCATACAGGTCATTGATGTAGATGATTTGATGCAGCACGTGGATCGAGGCCCACAGGAAGAAAATTGTCAGCAGCAGCTGCAAATTGATGAGCGCCAGACTGATGACGATCAGGGGGATGACCATCGAAGAGAACACAAGCACCCGGTGTTTTGCGAAGAACTCGACGTCCAACGCCGTCCTGGTCCAGGTTGCGTACATGTGGGGGCCGCCTACCAGGAGAGCTACGGTGGCGTTGACCAGGTTGCGGCTGAAGGATTCGACATCGGCTCCAAGCAGGCCCGCCACGGGATTGAGGACTGGCTCAAGCTTGAGCAAAATGATGTATGACACATATGGAACGGCGACAAGGATCACACTCAGCGTGATGAAGGTTAGGTCCCAGCGGCGGGTACGCAACCAGGGCGTCCTGGCTTCGATGGCGGGTGCATTGCTGGCCTGTGTCATCGTAGTCATCCAATACCTCCGAAATTCTCATTCATAACTTCGCGGTCCATCGGTTTTCTTAACACTCAACGGCAGCAGGCAGTCGCGGTCTACCCTTTCATCTTTCACCTTCTGCCCGCCTGCCTGATCGTGTGAGTTAGGCTTCCATCGAGCGCTTTTTAACGATCGAGAGTATTTCAGGCACCCAGCGAGCGAGGGTACCGAAGGTCGATGTCGAAGGCCGATCGGGTTCAAGGCCGATTGCCAGGTAGCGCTTCGCATCCACCATCACAATCAGGACCTGACGCTTTGAACCGGCAATAGTCGTAAAACGCAGCTGGCCACCCTCCGTTTCATCCAGCACACGCTGGCCTGTCTCCATCGCGGCAGCGCTCATGGCCGAGATATGATCAACCTGAACCGGTGGATTTTCGGGCACACAGGCAAGTGGCAGACCATCGCTATCGACGAGCGCGATCCAGTGAGCCTTTGGCATTGCCTCTTCCAGAGCCTTGAGCACCCGCATCAATTCTGATTCGCGTGTAACCATTTCAATCCCTCCGCTGGGATAGTCAATTATCCCCAACTACATTATCTCGGCTGTGCTCCAACTGCAAGCGCGAAAAGCGCTGTATAAGCCCGCCGTTTGGCCATCACCCTGCTTTAGGATACAATCGGCGCGCATATGGAGAGAGTACCTTTCTTCCGCCGACCGACCGTGCTGCTCGTTCTGGGAACCCTGGGAGCAGCCCTGCTCTACTTGTATATTCAGGGCCGGGTAGTTGACCCGGCTGTTCCGCGGTTGATGCTCTTCACCATCCCGCCGCTTGCCTTCCTGTGCCTGACCTACCTCGAATACCGCAGTATCAATATCCTCTTCATCGCTGGACCCGGGTCGCGCAGCCTTCCGGCCGCGGCCCTGGGCTTCCTGACGATCACTTCGATCCTGCTGCTCAACTTGCTGCTCTTCGGTGACAGTGAAGGTGCAGAGAAAGTATTCAGCCTGATCCTCGATCTCGACCTGCTGCTGCTCGTTTTTCTTTTCACGCTCCTACTCAGTGCACAATTCGTGCTCCCGGTCGAATCGATCCAGGAGCGGCTGGCTGTCGCAGACCGCCTGCTGGGGCACGTGCTGGGCGAGCGAGGTCCTGTGACCTATGTTCGCAACGGGCATGCAGTTCAAGCGCACGGTGAGGATCGTCGGCGTGGGCCGGGGGTATTTCTGGTCGACCATGCCAGCGCGATTGTCCTTCGCACCGACACGGCCTTCACGCGCGCGGCCGGCCCGGGAGTGGTCTTCTCCCAGCCCGGGGAGCGCCTGGCCGAGGCAGTCGACCTGCGCCGCCAGGAGCGTTCGCTCAAGGCTGAAGATTCAGGCTCCCAGGCAAAGAAAGGCAAGCTCACCGGCAGCTCGCTGGCTATCACTCGCGATGGCATTCCGGTTTCAGCTGACCTCAGCATTACCTTTATGATCGATCCCGGACACCGCCGCGAGCCGCGTGAAGGTCGTGACCCGGAGAAACCACCTTACGAATTCCATGCACCTTCTGTGGAGCGAGCGGTCTTCGGCCATGTTTACGGCGACTACGAGGACGTGGGTTGGAACGACCTGCCATTGATGCTTATGGCGGACGTGTGGCGGGAGGAGATCAAACGCTGGTCGATGAACGAACTCCTGGCCGATGCGGTTGGCGAGGAGTCGATCATGGCCCAGATTACGGAACATTTGCAGGAGCGCTTGATCCCCTCGCCAGAAAACCCGCGCACGCCTTCGGAGGAGAATAAGCCAGAAATCGAGGCCGAGATCCTGGCCGCGCGTGGTGTCCGCCCAATTGAACTCGAAATTCGAAACTTGCGACCACCGGCGGATGTCCAGCGCGAGCGTTTGCTCCAGTGGCATGAAGCCTGGTATGGAGAGATTCAAGCCGCACTTCAAGAAGCACGCGAGGAGGTTGAGCGCAGCCGCCGGCTGGGTGAAGCCGAAGCAGCTCTTGAACTCCTGAGGCAGATTCCCGGGCGTTTGGATCAAGCGCTTGAGGCCGGTGAACAACCCGGCCGCAAGCAGACGCTGCTGCTCATCCTGCAGGAAGCCCGTCAGCTCACATCACCCGATGGCCCGCTGCCGGATGCCAATCTGCTGGTCCCGCGCCTGGAACGGATGATTGAAGAAGTTGAAAGCCTGGGCGACAACTGCCAGAAGGGCGGAGCCTGAAGATGTTCGAACGTGAGGGCTCGCAGGAAGGCACATTGCTCCGCTCCAGCCTGCAGACCGTGCTGCGCTTGCTCCTAGGCCGTGATCTAACCGCAGCCCTGGTACGCTTCGTCCTGGCCGGCATCACCCTGGCTGCGCTGTGGTTGATTCTGATCGTGATTTTCGGCTACCCGGGCCAGATCCCCTATGACTGGCTTCAGACTCTACCGCCACTGCTTTTCCCCTTTGTTAACATCGCCAGTACCTTCTTTAACCCCCAGATCCTGCTGCATCTCCTACCAGTGCTGCTCGGCGTGCTGGCTGGCATCGTCTTTGGAGCCCTGTACCTGGCTGACTTGTTCGAACTCGAATCGCCCGGGATCGCATTTCGCTACCTGTTGGGATCACTCTTCGGTTTGAGTTATCCACGATTGCGCATCGATCGCCAAAACGTTCAGCAGCTGGAGGCGAACAACCCCATCACGCGCATCGGGGGACCGGGCTACGTTCAGGTCAATCTCGGCTTCGCGGCAATCTTTGAAACCGAGAGTGGAATCCCACATGTTTTTCCTCAAGCTGCACCGGCGAAAAATGGAGCTGGCGAGGGCTCTCAAACGCCATCCGCACAACGTCCGGCGGCATTCATCGAAGGATTTGAACGTTTGCGCGAAGTGGTCGATCTTCGGGATCGCATCGTGCGCCTTGAGCAGACATTTGCCGAGACCCGGGATGGAGTTCCCCTCAGCGCGCAGGATGTACAGATGGTTTTCAGGGTGTACGGCGGCGGCCAGGAACGCAGCCTGGCAAATGCCTATCCTTTCCACGAGGAGAGCATCCGGCGGCTCGTATATACGCAGCCGATTCTCGAGCAGCGGGCGTTAACTCCCGATGACCTGCTGGCCCGCATCGCTGAACGCGAGCTCCGGACCTTCATCCGAAAACACTCCCTTGAAAGCCTGCTCGCCCTGCAGCCTTACCGCAGGCTTGAACCGGGGACCGAGCAGGATGTTGAAAATGAGACAGAACCCGGGCAATTCCAGATCCCCCGCCGGTCGCTGACCGAACATTTCCACACCGAAGCGCTCACGCGCCGGCTGCGTTATCTGGGATTGGAACTGGATTGGATCGGGGTTGGAATCTGGCAGGTCGGGTTGGTACCTGGAGCTGATCCACGCGGTGAAATCGACCCCGGCCGGACTCTGATCGCTGCCTGGCGCGATTACCAGCGTTTGCGCCTATACCGTTCTCCAGCTTATCTCGAACGACAGCGGCGCTCCCGTTATCGCGAGCTCTCGGGAGAAATCCTGCAGGGTTGGGTTAGCACATGGGAGCGTGGTGAGCTGCCCGAGAATTACCGCTGCTATGAAATCCTGGCGCTGATGGAACGCCAACTGGAGCAGCTGCTTGCCAGCCTCCCGGAGGATACCCAGGACCAGGTGCTCGTTGAAAAAGTAGCAGCTCATCTGCAGCGGTTAAACCGGCCCCAGGTCCTCGGCCGGGGAGAGAGCGAGTGAACGCAGAGCCCGAATTCCGTGAAGGCCCGGTGCTGGTCATCGGGTCGGCTGGCCTCGACCTTGTTGGCCGATCGAATGCTCCCCTGCAGCTCGGTACGTCTAACCCGGGTCGAATGCGCATGTCACGCGGTGGCGTAGCCCGCAACGTGGCTGAAAATCTGGCCCGGCTTGGGACCGAAGTGATCCTGATTACAGCTGTAGGCTCCGATCGGCAGGGCCAGCGTCTGCTGGATGAGACCGCTGGAACGGGTGTGAACGTCGAGCACTGCTTGCTAATCGAAGAAGAACCCACCAGCTTCTACCTGGCGGTACTTGACGAGCAGGGCAACCTGCAGGTCGGCATCGATGACATGCGAGTCATCGCAGCCATTCCTCCCGAACACCTGCGTGAACGGCGGGAATTGTTCAAACATGCGGCGGCGGTCTTCGTCGATGCTAATCTGCCCCAGCGTACCCTGCGGGCGGCAATCGCACTCGCCTACCGTTCAAAGACGCCGGTCGCGGCCGACCCGACTTCCGTCAGGCTGGCCGAAGCGCTCTGCCCGTATCTCGATCGGCTGTGGCTGATCGCTCCCAACGAATTCGAAGCTAGCGCACTATGCCCGGTTCACGTGGAGCATGCCGACCGCAACAGTGTGATCGATGCCGCCCGGCATCTCGTTGGCCAGGGGGTCGGCATCGCCATCATCACCATGGCCGAATTCGGCGTGAGCTACGCAACGGTCGACACCAGCGGGCACATTCCGGCCGTGAAAACCGAGATCGTCGATCCAACGGGCGCTGGTGATGCGCTCAGCGCAGCCGTCATCTTTTCCTTGTTGAACGGAATCCCACTCGATGAGGCAGTTCGGCTGGGTGTCTCGGCTGCCGCCCTGACGCTGCGCGCTTCTGGTACAGTATCCCCGGATCTTTCGCTTGAACGATTGTATGAAGAACTCCGTTGAACGCACGGCGTTCCAGGCGCTGTAAGAACGCCCGCCCTGCGTCGGGGGTGAGATCAACTTGAACCATCCAACCGTTCACGTGCACCCTGATTGGATCAAACTGCTGCCGGAAGTTGAGCGGGCCATCAAGGCCTCCCAACCTGTTGTAGCACTCGAATCGACCGTCATCACCCATGGGCTGCCGCGCCCCGTCAACCTGGAACTCGCCCGGCGCCTGGAACGCATCGTGCGCGAGACCGGCGGTACGCCGGCCACGATCGCGGTCATTGGCGGTGAGCTGTGCGTTGGCCTGGACGACGAAGCCCTTGAAAGACTTGCGCTCGACCAGGAAGCCATCAAAGCCAGCCGGCGCGAATTGGCCATCGCCCGCACCCAGCGGCTGTCTGCCGGCACGACGGTTGCCGCGACCATGGCTCTCGCCCATGAAGCCGGGATTCGCGTCTTCGCCACGGGCGGAATCGGTGGAGTTCACCGGGGGGGATCCGGCGACATCTCTGCCGACCTGCCCGAAATGACCCGCTCCCCGCTGGCTGTCGTCTGTGCCGGGGCAAAGTCGATTCTCGACCTGCCCCGCACGCTGGAATGGCTGGAGACGGCCGCCGTGCCGGTCATTGGCTGGCAGACAGATGAGTTCCCGGCTTTCTTCAGCCGGAGCAGCGGCCTGCCGGTTCCGGCGCGCGCAGATACCGTCGGAGAGTTAGCCCTCCTGCTGCGGACACATTGGGAGCTATCGCCTGACATGGCAGCGCTGGTATGCGTGCCATGCCCACCGGAAGAGGCGATTGAACCGGAAGTGCTTGAAAATGCACTCGAGCGGGCTGAAACGGAAGCCGGGCAGGAGGGGATTTCCGGCCAGGCTCTGACCCCTTACCTGCTGGCTCGTCTCTCCGAGCTGACCGGTGGTGCGACTTTGGGTGCGAATCTGGCACTGCTGCGCCAGAACGCCCGAATCGCAACCGAACTCGCGAAAGCCCTTTCCCAACAAATGCAATGAAGGTGGTTCGACACAGAGAAACTGCCCCACACTTGATGTGGGGGCAGGACTCCTGATCGTTCGAATTTGTCATGGTTCAGGAACAGCGGCAACCTCTCACTTATTCACAATGTCCTTTTACCTCCAACAAGGCAAAGCCAATCGCCCCAGGGCCAATGTGCGCCCCGATGACCGGCGTGATGTCCACTGACTCGATCTTCCCCTGTGGGAGATCACTCTCGACCCGTTTGAGCAGCTCCCTGGCCTGCTCCTCGGCATGGGTATGGACGAGCGCGATCCGCTCGACCGGCATGCGCTCCTCGAGCAGCGCCAGCAGCCTGCGCTGGGCGGCCTCCTTTGTGCGTATACGTTCGGAGGTAGGGACACCATCGTACATTTTCAAGAGCGGCTTGACCTTAAGCAGGCTCCCGATGCCTGCGATAGTCCCGTTCATGCGTCCGCTGCGCCGTAAAAACTCGAGTGTGTCAAGCGCGGCAAACACATGGGTGCGCTTGATTTGTTCTTCTAAGAGCGGCAGGATCTCCGCGACCGACTTTCCAGCCTGCGCCTCTTGGGCTGCCCGCTCAACGAGAAAGCCGGTTCCCAGGCTCAACTGGCGTGAGTCGAACACCGTAACCGGCACCGAGCTCGTCAGTTCGGCGCCCTGACGGGCGACATCTGGCGTTGCGCTCAAGCTGATCGAGATATGGATCGAGAGCACTTCGCTCGCGCCCTCGTCTGCCAGGCGGTCATAGAAATGCTTGAAGACGTTCGCCCCGGGTGCCGCTGTCGTTGGAGGGGGGTTCCAGCCCGGAAGCTGGAGGTAGAACTGCTCACGGGAAAGGTCGACGCCATCCTGGTAGCTCTCCCCACCGATATTGATATAGAGCGGTACGACCTCGATCCCGTAGCGTTCGATTACTTCCGCCGGTAGATCACAGGTGCTGTCTGTAACAATACGTACCGTCATCCTGCCACCTCCTCAAACTGGCGACCCGGAAATCCGGCGCCAAATCCATCCCCCTGGCGGGATCAGCGTTCTCCGGCTGCAAGAGACAGCAGCTGCCGCCTTAGATCCTCGGACTCAGCTTTTGCGGCCTGTGTTCGCATCACACCCTCCGGCTGGCCAACCCCACGCATCACGGCGCAGAAATGGACGCCTTCCACGATAACCGCGACACCGCGTGGCTCAAGCTTATCGTACAGGAAGGAAGCGACTTGATCGGTCATGCGCTCCTGTACCTGGAGCCGGCGGGCGAAGATCTCGACCACACGCGGGATCTTGCTTAACCCGACCACTCGTCCTGATGGCAGGTAGGCCACATGCGCCTTCCCATGGAAGGGAAGCATGTGATGTTCGCACATGCTGTAGAAGGTGATGTCGCGCACGACGATCGGCTCACTGTTGCTCTCTTCAAACATGGCGCCGTTGATCACACTGTCCAGATCAACGCTGTAGCCGCTGGTAACCTCGCGCAGCATCTTTGCTACCCGCTTGGGTGTATCAAGGAGACCTTCCCGCTCGGGATTCTCACCGATCCCATCGAGCAGCGTGCGGACGGCACCCAACATCACCGGATCGGGCGCCTGTCCCGCACGCCAAGCCATAACCTGTTCCATCTTGCCACCGTCGGGAAGGAATACCCCGTTCGGTGCCTCCTGGTAAACCAGCTCACGTTCCTCGTTCAATACCAACATGATTTTCTCCTGCTAAGACTGTGATGGGAACATCCTAGCAGGATTTCGATTATTTGTCAAGTTATTGTATAGTTATATTCTAGTAAATATCGCTGTACTCTTCATCGGCTGGGTTTCAACCGTTGCAGCGCGCCCGGACATCCAGGGCCAGTGCTCCCTGCCCGCTTTCAAAGACCCGCAACGGGTTGATTTCCAGTTCCTGCAGTTGGGGAAAATCAAGCGCCAGCTGGCTCAACCGGCAGAGGGCATCGATCACCGCTTCACGGTCGGCCGGCGCCTGCCCGCGCAGGCCTCGCAGCCTTTTCCCGGCCAGGGTCGCATCCAGCATCCCGGCCGCCTCTTCCTTCGTAAGCGGCGCCAGTGCGAATGCCACATCCCCCAGCGCTTCCACCTCCACACCGCCTGAGCCAAACATCAGCAAAGGTCCGAACTGCTGATCGCGAACGAAGCCGAGGATCACATCCCGACCAGGCCTGGCCTGAGGCTGCAGGATAAATCCGCTGCCATCCAGTTTGGGCAGCGCTGTTCCTAATCGCTCCTGCAGCGCAGCGTAGGCCTCTCGCAGCTCGGCCTCGGTTCGCAGGTCGACTGCCACACCGCCCAGGTCGGATTTATGGGGAACATCGGGCGAATTGATCTTTAATACAACCGGGTAGCCAAATTCTCCTGCCAGGTCCAGGGCCTGGTTCAGGCTCTCCACCGCAGCCTGGCGGCTCACTGGCAGGCCATAAGCTGCGATCAGGTTGAGCGAATCCTGGGCATCGAGAAAGCGTTCCTCCCCGCGCCGGGCACCCTTCAGCGTGGAGGCTGCACGATCCCGATCGACTCCTGAAAGTGGCACAACTGCTTCCTCAACCCGTTCGAGCTGCCGGGCGCGCAGGTACAGCACGCGCAGCGCCGAGGCCGCACGTTCCGGGAAGCGGTAGTCGGGCACACGCGCCATGCGAAAGAGCTGCGCCGCATGGGCAATCAAGCCCTCGCCCATCAGTGCCACCACGACCGGCTTGGCTGCCGAGCGGATAACGGGGATGATTGCGCCAGCCACTTCGGCAGCGGTTGTCACCGGCGGAGGGGGCAGGATGACGATGATTCCGTCAACACCCTGATCGTCCAGCAGCAGCCGCAGCGCATCGGCATACTCACGTGGTCCTGCGCTGGCTAACATATCGACCGGGTTGCGCAGGCTGGCTGCCACCGGCAGGAATTCCGCCAGCTGGTCATGCGTACCCTGATCCAGATTGGCCAGCCGCAAACTATTTTCCTCGAGTGCGTCGGCTGCGATCGCCCCGGGTCCCCCGGCGTTCGTCAGCACCGCCATGCGCGGTCCCGGGGGCAACGGACACCACGCCAGCGCCCGGGCCCAGTCGAACATCTCCTCCGAGTGTCGGGCACGTATGACTCCCGCTTTACGAAAGGCGGCATCGAACGCCTGATCCTCCCCGGCCAGCGCACCGGTATGGGAGGCGACCGCCGCCCGCCCTGCCGCCGACCGACCGACTTTAATCGCTACGACCGGCTTGGAGCGGGTTACCTTGCGCGCGCTCCGAATGAAGCTCGCGCCATCGCCGATCCCTTCCAGGTACATCGCCACAACGTGTGTATTGGGGTCGGCCGCCGTGGCCGGCAGCAGGTCGCCCTCGTTTAGATCCATCTGATTGCCGAGGCTGATCAGGCGTGAGAGTCCAAAACCCTGCCCGCGCGCCCAATCGATCACGGCTTCGCAGATTGCACCGGAATGCGATAGGAAGGCGATTTCGCCCTGGATCGGGCCTGGCAGCGGCAGGAAACTGGTGTCGATCGGCAGGTGCGTGTCGAGGTAGCCGATGCAGTTCGGACCCAGGACGCGAATCTCGTAGCGGCGGGCGATCTCCAGGCACTGCTCTTCCAACTCGGCGCCTTCAGCCCCGGTCTCACGAAAACCGCCGGCCCCGACGATCGCATAGTGAATGCCGCGCAACCCGCAGTCCTCCAGCGCAGCCGGAACGGACCCGGCCGGGATCATGATCACAGCCAGATCAACCGGATCTGGTACGCTCGCTAAGTCCGGGTGCAGCGGCCGGTCAAAAAGCGAGCCGCCGCGCGGGTTGACGAGATGGATCGCGCCCGGGTAACCGGATACGACCAGGTTGCGCGCAACGCCATATCCGAGCTTGACCGGGTCGCGAGACGCACCGACAACGACCACGCCTTTCGGGGCTAGCAAGCCTTCGAACATCCGACCTCCAGGTGTGGAAATTCCGATCGAGTTCAACCCGGGTACAGTATAGCTTTAGAAGCTCTCCACTTCCATCTCATCAGGAGCTCAAGCCCGGTTGGCATGTTATAATCGCCTCAATTCCGGCACACAGTACGCCTGGAGGCGAGCAGGATGGTAGAGGTTGAAATCGACAGCATCCGCGTCAGCCTGATGTCGCAGCAGCGGATCGTCATCCTGAAAGAGATCAATTCGGATCGCTACCTGCCGATCTGGATCGGTCCATATGAAGCCGAGGCGATCACTCTCAGCCTGCAGGACGTTGAGGTCGCACGCCCCCTGACCCATGACCTGCTGCGCAATGTACTTACCGATCTGGGCGCACAGGTAACCCGCATCAATATCACCGAACTGCGTGAAAATGTCTTCTTCGCCCGCATCGTCCTTCAGGTGAATGGCGAGGAAATGTCGATCGATTCGCGTCCCTCCGACGCGCTGGCGCTCGCCGTCCGTGTACACGTTCCGGTTTACGTAGCCGAGGAAATCATGGATGAAGCCTCGACCGTGCCGGAAGCTGACCTGGAGAGCGAGCCTGCCGGCGAGGTGCCGGACGAACGCCTGGAAGTCTTTAAGGACTTCATGGACTCGCTCGACATGGATGATTTGGAATCGACGGACACCGAAGACGAAGAGTAATTCCTGCACTTAGTAAAATGATCAGGCGGGCTGCGCCCTAGCTTAAACTTTCATAACCTCTTCACGAGGATCAAGATCAGCTCAAAGCAGGGTCCCAATGGAAGGGCGATGACGGATTTTCCACCTCGGCTTCAATCCAGCAGTTCTGGCGACGGACACGAGATGCCACACGACCGGCAGGCAGAAGAAGCCCTGCTTGGGTCGGTGCTGGTCAATCCCGAGGTTTACTATGATGTCGCCAATACGCTCTCAGTGGATGACTTCTTCCTCCACCGCAATCGCTGGATCTGGGAAGCCTTTACCTCGCTGCACGAACAGCGCTTACCGGTCGACATCCTGACCGTATCCGAAGAACTCGAACGCCAGTCACGTTTGGACGAGGCCGGTGGTCCGGCCTACCTGACGGCGCTGATCAATAATGTGCCCTCCTCGCTGCACGCTGAGGCCTATGCGAAGGTCGTCGAGGAAACCGCGACCCGCCGCCGCCTGCTGGCTGCCGCCAACCAGATTGCCAAGCTGGCCTACCAGGGCGGCACGCCGATCGAAGAGGTTGTCAACGAGTCAGAGAAGTCAATTTTCGGCGTCAGCGAACGCCGGCTCACACACCAGCTGCAGCCGATCAAGCGTGTCCTGAGCGAATACTACGACCGCATCGACTACCTCGCCCGCCATAAAGACGAGACTCTGGGGGTACCTACCGGATTCATCGACCTCGACCGGCTGCTCGGTGGGCTGCAGTCAAGCGACCTGCTGATCATCGCTGGCCGCCCGGGACAGGGTAAATCCGGCTTCTGCCTGTCGGTTGCTAAAAACGCCAGCCAGATTCACAAACGCCACGTGGCGCTCTTCTCACTCGAGATGTCAAATGAGCAGCTGGTGCAGCGCCTGGTGGCGCAGGAAACAGGCATCGATTCGCAGCGCCTGCGGCTGGCCGACTTGCAGGATGACGAGTGGCCGCTCTTCACCCAGGCCGTAAGCGCGCTCGGGGATACCCAGATCTATCTCGATGACACGCCCGCCATCACCCCGCTCCAGCTGCGCACGAAGTGCCGCCGGCTGCACATGGAGGTGGGGTTGGACCTGATCATCGTCGACTATCTGCAGCTGATGACCGGCGATTCCCGCATCGATAACCGGGTGCAGGAAGTCTCGTATATCTCGCGCAACTTAAAGGCACTGGCGCGCGAGCTAAACGTCCCGGTGTTGGCCGCGGCCCAGCTCTCACGGGCGGTCGAATCCCGCCGCCCACCGCGCCCGATCCTCTCCGACCTGCGCGAATCCGGCAGCCTGGAGCAGGATGCCGACGTGGTGCTTTTCATCTACCGTCCGGATCAGTACGAGGATGACACGATGAAGCAGAACATCGCCGAGATCATCGTCGCCAAACACCGCAACGGCCCCGTGGGGAGCGTCGAGCTGGTCTTCCGTCAATCGCTGGCCAAGTTTGAGAACGCCGCCACCCGCCCGGTCGACCTGGCCGCGGTTTAGGCTGATCCACTGCGCCATGACCCCTTCAGGATTTTCAGGATTCCCTGCAGGAAAACAGCCGCTGATCCCCATCCCGGCCGCGTTCTTCAGCGAACTGCTGCCGCAAATTGATGATCTCGGTGAGCTGCAGGTAACATTGTATGCTTTCTGGGCTTTGACCCGGCGCGAGGGTCGCTTCCGATACCTGCAGCGCAGCGAGATGGCCGCCGACGAGAGCCTGATGGCGGCGCTCGAAAGGCCCGGCCTTCAGCCGGAAGCCGCCCTGGGAGAAGCCCTGGAGCGAGCCGTCGTACGCGGCACGCTGCTGCACGTGATGCTTGAGCTTGCATCCGGGGAGGAGCATTTCTACTTCTTCAATAGTGCCAGGGGCCGGGCCGCACTGGCGGCGGTCGAGGCCGGCGAGTGGACCCCCAGCGGAGATCCGGCCATGCCGCTATCCATGGCCATCGAGCGGCCAAACGTCTATACTCTTTATGAACAGAACATCGGGCCGCTGACGCCGATGCTCGCCGACCGCCTGCGGGCAGCCGAAGACAATTTCCCGGGAGAATGGATCGAGGAAGCGATCGGGATTGCGGTCGAAAACAACGTCAGGAAATGGCGCTACATCGAAGCCATACTCGAGGATTGGGAGCAGCGAGGCAGGCATGAGCGAGAAGATCGAGGAGACTCTGAAAAGGCTCGCCGCCGCTACATCCAGGGCAAGCTCGCCGACTACTGGGACTCCTGAAGGAGAGCCCCTGCGCCGAACGCTGGGCGACCCGAACTGTCCGCACTGCGGCGGCTCGGGCTATCTGCGCGCTGACCTGCCGATCGACCACCCCGACTTCGGCCGGCTGCAGATTTGTTCTTGCCGCGCGGCCGATGTGCGGGCGCGCATGCGCCATCTGCTCTTCAGCTTGAGCCAGCTCGATGAGTTGAAGGAATTGACTTTCGAAGCCTTCAGCCCACGCGGCCGGGTAGGCATCGGAACGCACCAGGCCGACTCGCTCGAACGTGCTTTCAACCAGGCCCAGACCTTCGCCTCCAGCCTGCAGGGCTGGCTGCTGATCGAGGGCGGCTACGGCTGCGGCAAGACCCACCTGGCGGCGGCCGTCGCCAACCAGGTCGTCGAGCTCGGTATCCCCACGCTTTTCCTGACCGTTCCCGACCTGCTCGACCAGCTGCGCTTCGCTTATGGCGCCGAGGATGTCACGTTTGAGCAGCGCTTCGAACAGGTACGTGAAGCCCCGCTGCTGGTCCTGGACGACTTCGGCACGCAGAGCGCCACGGCCTGGGCGCGCGAAAAGCTGTTCCAGATTCTCAACTACCGCTACATCAACCATCTGCCGCTTGTGGTCACGACCAATCTGGCGCTTGATGAACTCGAGGGCCGCGTCCGCTCTCGTCTCTCGGATCCCGAGCTGGTGACCCATGTGCGCATCCTGGCCCCGGATTACCGCCGGCCGGTTGATGACACCGGACAGCATGAGCTTTCCAGCCTCGGGTTGCACACCGGCCAAACCTTTGGCACGTTCAGCTTGCGGAAAGAGGAGAAGCTGCCGGGGGCCGACCTGAATACGCTCGATGAAGCCTTCCAGATGGCACAAGCGTACGCTGAGGAGCCGGACGGTTGGCTCGTGCTCATGGGCCCTTACGGCAGCGGCAAGACCCACCTGGCCGCGGCCGTCGCCAACTACCGCGCCAGCCAGGGCTACCCGGTCATGTTTGTCGTCGTACCGGATATGCTCGACCACCTGCGGGCGACCTTCAGCCCCAGCTCGGATGTGTCCTACGACCGGCGTTTCGATGAGATCCGCAGCGCACCCTTGCTCGTACTCGACGACCTCGGCTCGCAGGCCACCAAGCCCTGGGTGCAGGAGAAGCTCTACCAGCTGGTTAACTTCCGCTACAACGCCGGGTTGCCGACCGTCATCACCACGGTTGACACGCTGGATGAGATCGATCCGCGCCTGCAGTCGCGCTTGATGGACAGGCGCCTGGTGCAGATCGCACCGATCACGGCACCTTCGTACCGGGGTAAGGGAACGAAGAAACGCAGCAAGCGATAAACCCTTCAGCTCGATTGACCAAACCCCTGTATCTGCGATCGCACTCAGGCAAGCGCAGCAAAAGGGCCAGGTGTGCCTGGTTTCGCTTTCAAGCGATTTATCCCCATCACAGAGACCATGGGTAAACATTCGAGACCAAAATAATGAGGTGTACTGGATACGGCACCCACACAGGAAATACCTGGATGGTCAAATGCTTCCCGGCCTAACATTTCGCGAGCTCATCGATAGGCATGGCCAGAAGCCGGAATCGAAATTCCTTTCCTACAAGGGTGAAAACTGTCGAAACCTGAGCCGGGGCCTTCTCGTTCGACGAAGAGTGCATGTTGCGGATGTGCTTCATATTGGTAAAGAAGCAAATGAGATCGATCGAGTGCAGGCTGGATTAGTTGGCAGCGAAGAGGAAGTGCGGCTTTATCCTCCCCGTAAAGCTAGGGTAGGGCAGCGTTTAGATAGGGCCCAAGCAAGGCCAAGGAAACCCGAAATCCCCTTCAACCCCAGCCCCAACCGGGCCCGGTACCGGAAACCCCCGGAAGGATCCGGTTAAAAAGAAAAACCCCGCCAGGGGCCTAAGTTCGTTCACGTTACCCCCGTAAACCCTACCCTACCCCAATTCCACCCCAAATCCAATCACCCTTTTGTCCACAAGAATCGTGCCCTATAACCTATCCCGCTCTATCGTTGACCGCCGCCGCGGCGGAATGGTACAATCGCGCCGTTGCCCCCATCGTCTAGGGGACCAGGACGTAGCCCTTTCAAGGCTAAGACGGGGGTTCGAATCCCCCTGGGGGCACCAATAGATCTAAAATGAAATCGGCCAGGGCTTGAAGCCTGGCCGATTTGTTTTCAAGGGATCTTGCCTTGTCTTACCGATTGATATCAATCACCCCTAAATCAAAACGGAACCCGACCGCCCTGCAGATTAAGTCCCCTCCGGTGTATTGGTAATTGTCGGAGTCGCCGTGGGCGTAGGACTCGGGGCCGCGGTCGCATTTGTCGTTGCCGTAGGGGTCGATCCGCCCACGACAATCAGCACGTAGACCTCGTCACCAAAATAGGTACCGCCGGCATTGGTCATACGCCAGTTGCCGCGGTAGGTGCCGGCTGTATTGGGAGCGGTCAAGGCGACCGAGAGCTCGGTCTCCTTCCCGGGCTGGACAGCATCCACAAGCGTGATTGAAGAGCCACCCATCGCCTCCCCCCCGGTGAAGTTGAACTTAAAGCCCGCCTCCCAGGCGCAGCTGCCGTTGTTGCGCACACGCCAGGTCTTGGTGAACTTCTGCGCCGGCGTCATGTTGGTGTTATCCGGGATGGTAACGTCGGAGACGAACGTCAACCCATAACAAGAACTGGTGGGAATGACCCCACTCCCGGTCGCTGTGGCGGCTGGCGTGTTTGAAACTTCGGGTGTGCTGGTGATCGTTGCAGTCGGCGTCTCAGTTGCTGTTGGGGTGTTCGACGGCATGGCGAGCGCGGTCGAGGTCAGATCGGCCGCGAAGGCTGCCACCGCTAGAGTCTGGATCTGCTCGATGCTCAAGGTCGGCGTCGCCGGCTCGCCTCCGGCCCCGCATGCCGTCAGCAGCATGCTCAGGACGAGTGCGCAGGCCAGCCAACGGTTGTGATTTGTTTTCTGCTTCAACTTGATACCCTCCACGCACAGTCATGCAGGCTGATTCAAGCCTGTCTCGACTGCTCGATATTTAACAAGATATTTGTTTCATGACTATTTTATCACCTTTATGTCGGCCCCCGGTCTGGTCCGGGAAAGCCAGATCATATCGCAAGCCCACCCCCATAGGACACACGCCAGGGCGACGGTTAGGCTCCGATATCAATACGCCTCCGAAGAAAATGCCGCACCCGATCCAGAGCGGAACATCTCAGCACCAAACCCGCATCATGCAGCAATCACTGTCACCTGCGTTCCTTGAAAAATTCTTGACAATATCTTTACAGGCTGGTATAGTACTGTCCATCTTGAATTCGCTGGAATAATGTTTCGAAGAAGGTGGACCCATGGCCGAGGAACAGCCGACATACAACTTGAAAGCGGTAGTGCGCGAGACGGGCATCAAGCCTGATACGCTGCGCGCCTGGGAGCGGCGCTACGGGCTGCCGGAACCGCAGCGGACCAGCGGTGGGCATCGCCTGTTTACGCCCCGCGATATCGAAACGTTAAAGTGGCTCACCGCACGTCAGGAAGAGGGTATGAGCATCAGCCGCGCGGTTGACTTGTGGCGAACGCTCGAGGCACGCGGAAAAGATCCGCTGCTGGCTATGCCATATGGTGTCTCGGCTCACGCGGCAGAACTCACATTTACCGGCGGGGAAGCGATCGACGAACTTCGTACAGCGTGGATCGCGGCTTGCCGGGATTTCGACGAGGAAAAGGCGGAAAGCGTGCTCAACCAGGCTTTCGGCCGCTTTTCACCGGAGCGGGTCTGCCTTGAACTGCTCGTAAAAGGGCTCTCCGAGGTTGGGGAGGGATGGTACCAGGGCGAGATTACGGTGCAGCAGGAACACTTCGCTTCCGCCCTGGCCCTGCGCCGGGTTGAGGCCTTGCTGGCGTCCGCCCCACCCCCCACCATGCCCGGCACGGTGCTCGTAGCCTGCCCACCTGAAGATGAACACACCTTCAGCCCGCTGCTCCTTACCTACTTATTGCGCCGCCAGGGAAGGCGTGCGTTGTTCCTGGGTGCCGATGTCCCCTTTGCCCGCTTCGAGTCCGCGCTGGAGGGGGTCAACCCGGACCTGGTTATCATGTCAGCCTATGAGCTGCGTACAGCAGCTGCTTTGATCGATTTTGCCTCTCTGCTCGCCGAACAGGGCATCATCTTCGCATTTGGCGGGCGAATCTTCAACGACCTACCGGACCTGCGCGTCCGCATTGCCGGCCACTTCCTGGGTCAGACGCTCGGCGAAGCCCCACAGGCGGTCGAGCAGCTTCTCAAACTGCGTCCTGAAACCCCACAGGTCTCACCTATCGCACATCAATATCAAATGGCATTTGATACGATGGGCGACAGACAATCTGCCCTCAGTGCCAACCTCAGCCAGGCGATGCGCAAGCTGAAGCTCGATCCGGTTCAATTGACCAACGCCAATCTTCACCTGACACGGGATTTCCTGGCCGCACTGCGTCTTGGCGACCCGTCCTTGGTATCCAAAGATCTGGTTTGGGCACGCGGCCTGCTGCGGAATTACGGCATCCCCGAACCCGCCCTCGACGAGTACTTAGCAGCCTACCAGCAGAGCGTGCAGGAGGTCGTCGGAGAAGCCGGGGAACCGATCACGACCTTCCTTGAGAAAATGACCAATCGTGACGATTTCAATGGAAATGGCAGCAAGTAAGCTGGAGAGTTGACGATGATACTGGTAACAGGCGGTTCGGGTTATCTCGGGAGTCACATTGTTCGCCGGCTGGTCGCAGGCGGAGCTGAAGTTCGTGTTCTGGTCCATGACATCGGTAGGTCCCGCCGTGAGGGGCGCCTGAGGGACTTACCGATCGAATTTGTTGAAGGTGATGTCACTCAACCCGAGACTCTAAAACCAGCGATGATGGGCCTCGATGCGACCATCCACACCGTGGCGATTGCAATCGAGCGCGGGCGCGGTACCTATGAAGAGGTCAACACACAGGGCACGGTCCACATGGTCGACGCTGCCAGCGCGGCCGATGTGCGCCGTTTTATCAACATCTCCCAGCTTGGCGCGGCACCTGATCTGCCCTACCGATTCCTGGCCTCGAAAGGCCGTGCGCAGGAGTATGTCGCCGCCTCCAATCTGGAATGGACCGCCTTCCGTCCATCGGTCATCTGGGGACCGGAGGACGAATTCGCAAACACATTTGCCCGTCTCGTGCCGCTCACGCCGATCATCTTCCCGATCGTCGGTGGCCCGGAGGCACGCTTCCAGCCGGTCTGGGTGGAGGATGTGGTTTCGTCCGTCATCAAATCGCTGGAGGATCCTTCCACCATCCGGGGGGAATATGAACTTGGTGGACCGGAGGTCCTGACACTCGAGCAGATCGAACGGCGCACGCTGGAGGCAATCGGGGCGCGAAGAGTCATGGTCCGCTTCCCAATGCCGCTCCTGCGTCTTGCCGTACGCGTGATGGAGGCCGTACTGCCCAATCCGCCCGTCACGAGCAGCCTGCTCGAGCTGCTGGCGGTGAGCAACGTCACGTCCGAGAACGTCCTGGGGCGCTTCGTGGCGGAACCGCGCGCCTTCACCGCTGAGGCCGCATCCGAATATATGCGCGAGTTCACCGTTCGCCAGACCCTGAGGAAGTTTCTCGGACGCTAGCCGTCTCGCCGGGATTTTCGGGCCATGGATTACCATCATCGTTTCATCCTCAAGGCACCTTTAGAAGAAGTCCTGGCCTTTCACCTATCGGCCAGATCACTGCTGGCAATCACGCCGCCTTTCCTCTTCATGCGCGACGTTGATGCACCCCAATGCATGACTGAGGACAGTCGAATGGCTTTCACGCTCTGGCTCGGACCGCTGCCCGTGCGCTGGCAAGCGCGCATCGAGAGCCTGGATTCGTCCGGCTTTGACGATGTACAGATAGAGGGTCCATTTGCGGCCTGGAAACATACGCACCGATTCGAGGCGCAACAGGATGGGACCTGCCTTGTGCACGATCATGTCAGGCTGCGCCTCGAATACCACCCCATCTGGCCAAGGACGACCGTTAGCGCAAGTACTGCAGAACGTACTCCGCCACCGACTGAACCATGGCCTGGTCCTCGCCAATGACCTCGATCACGATATCGCCCTCGAAGAGGGCAATCAGGTCGTAGTCCTCGGCATCGCTTCGGTAGTTGATGGCGGCCCGATCGGCAATCCCCTCGATCTCTTGGGGATCCTCCATCGCTGGGTAGCTCAAGTCGAAATGGTCGGGCGACTCCAGGTACAGGATGTAAACATCACCGATGGCTCCCGTCGATCCACCGTAGACCAGCCAGTACGAACATGCGGGATACGTCTTGCCAAGGTTGGTCGGTTGTGGTTCCTTGCCCAATTCGGCACCCACGGCCGCAGCCAGCTGGTCTCCGGGGAACACGGTGCATACATCCATAGATTCGAAATCCCGGCTAGTCGTACCCGGCTCGAGCCCGACTGCTGCCGATTGGGCGGAGGTCGCCTTCGCCCCTCCACTGGGTGCGGCGTCACCTACCTGTTCGGCCGTCGGTTCCGACCCCGAGCACGCCGCAACCGCCAACGCTACCGCCAATCCCCCACCAACAAGAAGTAAACGGATCCTCATGGTCTCTCTCACTCCTCCGGTTCAAGCGAACCTCTCGAACCTCTCGCCCCTGATGCCCCCGCCCGGCACGATGCGCTCGGACCTTTGCAACCATCCTGCCTAAGACCGGTGACCGCCCACGGTCGCCCTTGGCAGCTCGAGCTCTGCCCGAGGTATCTCGCGAACATGTCCCTGTCGCGCGTTGTAAATCAATAATGCCGAAACCCACCGCCACTCAATTGCCCTGCTGCTCGTTGCCATTCTCGCGCTTTCTGTGGCTGAATGCTATCAACCCGAGGGAGAGATACACAGTCGGACTGTCAAGTTATTGTCCAATTATATATTGACATTTGTCTAAGTTTGTGTTAAGTTTCGTCCAAGTTGGGTGATCGACCTATCGATGAAGAGGACGGAGAGAGCGGTGGACGAACGAGGAGTTGTTGTCAAGGATCTCGCCAAAAGGTATCGCGGAGATGTCATCGCACTCGACGGGATCAGTTTCCAGGTTGAGCCCGGTAGCGTTTTCGGTTTCCTAGGTCCGAACGGTGCCGGCAAGAGCACGGCGATCAAAATCCTGACTACGCTGGCGCTGCCCAGCGCAGGAAAGGCAACCGTCGGCGGATATGATGTCGTCAGCCAGGCGGATGACGTGCGCTGCATTTCCGGAGTGGCCCTGCAGGAGGTTGGCCTCGACCCGCTGCTCACGTCCATGGAGCTGCTTACGATCCAGGCCAGGCTGTTTGGGATGAATTCCTCCGACGCACGCCAGCGTGCAGTGGAATTGCTCGAGCTGGTGCGGCTGACAGATGCCGTCGGCCGACGCGTCTCGACCTACAGCGGCGGCATGCGCCGCAGGCTGGACCTGGCACTGGCGCTGGTCCACGAGCCAGAGATTCTCTTTCTCGATGAGCCAACGACCGGGCTCGATCCCGCCAGCCGGCGCGATGTTTGGAATGAAGTACGCCGGCTGAACCAGTCGCTGGGCATGACCATCTTCCTGACGACACAGTACCTGGAGGAAGCCGACGAGCTGGCAGATCAAATTGCTATCATCGATCGGGGGGCGATTCAGATTCAGGGCTCGCCCGCCAAGCTTAAGGCTTCCCTCGGCAATGAATCGATCAACGTCGCCTTCGAAAACCCCAGACTGGCAGAACGTGCCCTGGGCATCATCGGTTCGAGTTACCCCGGTTCACGTCTCGACCGCGATACGCTACGCCTATACATGAGCGGCGCGGCGGCCGCTATTCCGGAAGTCCTGAACCAGCTGCAGGCAGCTTCTTTGCAGCCGATCTCGCTCACCCTCACCCAGCCCACGCTGGATGACGTGTTTCTAAAAGTCACCGGGCAGAGCCTGATTGAAGACAAGATCGAAGCTGAACCCCAGGCCTTGATGGCCTGAAGGATAACGAAAATTATGAGCGAATCAACCATGAACGCACCCATCACCAACACGAGCTCGCCGCATGCTTCGTTTCCAGTTCAGCTCTTCCTGGTAACCCGCCGCACGCTGGTGACCATCTTCCGCACGCCTTCGGCACTGCTGCCGCCCATCGCGATCAGCGTGTTCTTCCTCGTCATCTACAATTCGACGCTGGGGACCGCCTCGGGCTTCATCCCCAACCTGGGCACGAACAGCTACCTGGGCTTCATCCTGCCGCTTTCCATCGTCAGTTCTTCTCTATCGGGAGCCAGCGTGGCAGCGCAGAACATGGTGCGCGACATCGAAACAGGCTACTTCGACAAGCTCCTGCTGACCCCGATCAGCCGGGCAGCCCTGCTGCTTGGCCCGATCCTGGCCGGGGCGCTGATCCTGGGCCTTCAGGCACACATCGTGATCCTGGTCGCACTCCTGATGGGGTTGAAATCGGCGACCGGTATCGCCGGCCTCTACGCCGCCATCGGACTGGCAGTCCTGCTCGGCACGGGCTTTGCCGGCTTTACGGTATCGGCCGCCCTCGGCAGCGGCAGCGCGGCGGCCACCCAGGGCGCGGGCTTTATCTTCTTTCCACTCACCTTCCTAGCACCGACCTTCGTACCGCTGGAACTGCTCGGAGGCTGGCTTAAGACGGCTGCCAGCATCAATCCGATCACCTATGTATTGGAGGCAATGCGCTCGATTCTCAACCAGGGCTGGGACGGGGCTGTCATCGGCCGGGCCTTGCTCGCCTGCCTGCTGCTGGGCACGGCAATGTATGCGCTGGCCGTATTGGCACTGCGGGTGCGCACCCGCCGCCGCTGAGAGTCTGATCGGCCGATGCCGGCGATGAACAGGATCGTGGTGGTTGAAGCGGGGATCGGCGGTCTTTCGGCAGCCGCCCTCACCCGCACCGGAGCGGACGTGACTGTTCTTGAAGCACATGTCCACCCCGGCGGCTGCATGGGCACGTTTTATCACCAGGGCTACCGCTTCGACGCGGGGGCGACGCTCGCGGGTGGCTAGAAAAGGAAGGCCTATGCCTGACAAGCAGGACGGCGGGCGGAAGCCCGGACGTATCCTCGTCACCGGCGGCACCGGCTACATCGGCGGGCGGCTTGTGCCGCGCTTGCTCGCCGCAGGGCATGCCTTGCGAGTGATGGCACGCGATACCAGTCGGCTGCAGGGGCGATCATGGTACGACGAGGTTCAGGTCGTCAGGGGCGATGTACTTGACCCGCAGTCACTGCACCCGGCGCTTGAGGGCATCGATACAGCCTACTACCTGGTTCACAGCATGCTCGCCGGAGCCGATTTTCATGCCCGTGATCAGCAAGCTGCATCGAACTTCGCCCGCGCCGCGGCTGAAGCCGGCGTACAGCGCATCATCTACGTCGGCGGGCTCGGCGATCCGGCCGCTGACCTTTCGCTCCATCTGCGCTCACGCCAGCAGACTGGAGAAGCCCTCCGTTCGAGCGGTGTGCCCGTGATTGAGTTTCGGGCCGGAATCGTAGTCGGTGCCGGCAGCATCTCATTCGAGATGATCCGCTACCTGGCCGAACGCGTGCCGATCATGATCTCACCCCGTTGGGTATTCACCCGCACGCAGCCGATCGCAATCCGCAATGTTCTCGATTACCTCCAGGCGGCGCTTTCGTTCACAACCGAAGAATCCCAGATCTTCGAGATCGGTGGGCCGGAAGTCATGACCTATGGCGAGATGCTCTCCGGGTATGCCCGTGTGCGCGGCCTGCGCCGCTGGATCGTACCCGTGCCGGTCCTGACCCCACGCTTATCTTCCAACTGGGTGCACTGGGTCACACCCATCCCGGCCGTCATCGCCCGACCGCTGATTGAAGGCTTGCGCAACGAAGTGATCGTGCGCAATGACCTCGCCCGGCGCACTTTCCCCGGCGTCGAGCTCATGGATTATGACCACGCGGTCGAAGAGGCTCTTTTCAACCTGCGAGCGCGGACGTTAGAAACCGCATGGAGCGATGCCCTTTCGACCAGTCAGGGCGACGTGCCACCGGTTGAACTCAGGACTGAAGAGGGCATGATTATCGAACGCCGTTCGCTCGAGCTGGAGCTCCCATCACGAGCGATCTTCGCTTCATTTAGCACACTTGGTGGTGATGGCGGCTGGCTTTACGCGAACTGGGCATGGCACCTGAGAGGGCTTCTCGATAGGCTTATCGGCGGGGTCGGATTTCGCCGCGGCCGACGTGATCCGGAAGCGCTGCGCGTCGGTGACGCTCTTGATTTCTGGCGTGTCGAACAGCTGGTACAGGATCAAAAACTGCTTCTGCGGGCTGAGATGAAGGTGCCTGGAAGGGCCTGGTTGCAGTTTGAAGTCCAGCCGGTCGGCGGTTATCGAAGGCTGATGCAAACCGCATACTTCGCTCCCAAAGGGCTTTCCGGGCTGCTCTACTGGTACCTGCTCTATCCAGTCCACCGCCTGATCTTCTCTGGCCTGATAGTGAAGGTTGCCGAACGAGCTGCTGCCTTGAGCACCTCAGTTCCGCCCGATTTAAAGGCCGCGTAAAATCACATGACAAAGCTTGATCCATCGAAATTGAGTGTACGTTTCCTGGACCCTGTGCCTCCAGTTGCGCAAGTAGTTCCACGCTGTTACACCCTCACACACTCCGATCGCACAGGGGAGCTCTTCCTTACCATCGGTGGAGACTTCGACCGCGAGCAGATTTCAGGCTTCTACACGCGCTTGATGCGTGATGAGGTGCTCGCGGAGTGGAGGAGAGACGAAAGCCCCGCGCTGCATCTCTACTGCCACGTCAGTGGCGGGCTGGTCCTGGGTGGCGCAGCCTGGCGGGCTTCGATCTTCGAATACCACATGCCGCAAGTCCTGCAAGCCTTTCGCTACGGCGATCGGGAACACTTCAGAGCTCTTCCGGAGCTCGATCAAGCACCAGTCTATGTTCATTTCCAGGCTCGCCAGCGGAAGTTGAATAGGATCACACCCTGGGGCACCTGCGGAGATTTCGCAATCATCGTAGACTGACGCCCATGGGTAATGACCTCACACAGCGCTTCTTCCCCTTTGAGCGCCTGGGGCTGGCGAGGAACCCATTCAGCGCGCTGACCGAAGATGAATGGGCCGCCCTGGCCTGGCTCCATCCGGCCGTGAGAGCAGCACTTGATCAATCCACGCCGGTCGTGCAGATCCTCGGCGAAAGCGGACGGGGAAAATCAAGCACGCTGCTCGCAATAAAGCGGGAACTACTCACGCTCGGCCGGGATCCACATTACGTCTTTCTTCCCCCCGACTCCCGCTGGCTAAAGGCTTCAGAGATCTATGGCGATCCGCTTCTGATCGACGAGATCGAACGGCTGCCGGCCCGCTCCCGCCGGCGCCTTTACCATACGAGACTGCATGCGCACGGGGATCTGCCAAGTTTGATCTTCAGCTGCCACGTCGATCTGGTGCCCGAAGTGGAACGGCTTGAGACCGGTACAACCGTCTCGGTCAAGATTCCACCCCTCAACGAAACCCAGCTTGGCGACCTGCTCACTGCACGTATCCGCTCCGCATCAACCGGGGAAAACCTGCCTGTATGGTTCAACCCGGGGGCAGTGAATCTGCTCTCACAGCTCTACGGCGGTGATCTGCGGAGGATAGAACGCACTCTATACGAGGTCTTTCAACGCCTGGAGAGTGCGGGCGAGATTGACCGTGGAGCGCTGCGAATCTTGCTGGAACTCAGCGGCGGGAATCCGGAGCAAGAATGAAACGGGCACTCGCCCGAGGGTCGCGCGCCAGAGGAAGATCAAGGGATGCTTCAACTTCCCAGACGAGGCTCACGTAATGGCCGCTGTAGCTCCACGGTTCACGCGGTGCGGTGAATTGAAACCGCTGGTAGTGAGACACACCCCCCCGCAGCTGGCCCTGGAAGAGATCCTCCTGCCCTGCAACCCCTTCATCACGATCGCCCCGGCCCTCCGTGTGCCAGCGTAAGCGTGCCAACAGATGCCGGCAGTTCAGATCGGCTGGCGGCGTTACCTGGATGCTGCCCTGGATCACTTCGCCCGGTCTGAAAGCGGGAACGCTGCCGGTCGATTCAGGGGATAGGAAGCTGATGCTCAGCTCAACGTCCGCCATTTATACATCCTCCGCCAGGACTGTGAGTTCATATTCGTCCTTCACATCCGGCCAATCCTGGGCGTTCACCAGCACGCGCATCAGCCACTGCAGTTTGTTATGGGTACCTTTGAAGCTGTGCATCGCATCCCTGGGGACTGTCATCCGGCCCTCGCTTTGCGTCGCTTGGCCGGCATTGAAGTGCCCGATCGGGGCTTCGAAGAAGTCGTGCACCTCTTCGTGCACCTCCGTGTAAGTATCCGTCCCCCGACGATAGGTCGCTGTCTCGCGAAAGATGAGTTCCACGCGCGAATCGAGAATATCCACCGGCAAGCGAAATGTCTGTTCGTATCGCACGCTGAAGGTTTCGTTCGGCTGGAGGGTGGTCTTGGAAGCCGTCAGCTTCGGCTTTCCAATCCGCACGCCTGCGATCCTGCGCCAGAACCCACCGACCAGCAGGAAGACACCAATGGCAATGAAGGGCAGACCAAAAAGCGCCATGATGCCGGCGCCGGATTTCCATGCGGTGAAAGTCCAGAACAGTGAGAAGGAGAGCCATAGGATAGAGAACAACACCAGGCAGCCTCTTCCCTGCTTCGATTCGACGGATTCTCGGAGCTGCTGCATGGGACCTCTCAGCTGAAGGATTATCGAGTTCGAGCTGGTGGGATGTTACTGGAGATCGCGCTCTCGGTCCAGTGTCCGTTCTTGCTTTTCTGTCCCTGTTTTCAGTCCTTGCGGCACTTTAATTCGGGAGTGGCCGTACTCTTGCAACTTGCTCAGGTGCAAAGGGGATGCACAGATAACACGGGGATGATCGCATATGGTTGAAGAAGCTCTGGAAAGCCTACCGTCTGCCAGCCGGGCGCTGCGGGTGTTGGTGGTAGATGATGAGGTTGCATTTTGTGCTGTCGTCTGTGAAATCCTCATCGCCAGCGGGTATATTGCCACCTCTGCCAACGGCGTCTTGGGCGCCAGGGAAATCCTGCTGCGTGAGCGACCGGACGCGATTCTAAGCGACATCATGATGCCAGAAATCGATGGCCTGCAGTTTGTACGTGAACTGCGCCAGGATCCTCGCACGATGAAAATCCCGGTGCTCGTCGTCAGCGCGAAAGCTTCCAGCAGCGATCGACAGGCCGCGCTGGAAGCCGGCGCTTCAGGGTTTCTCGCCAAACCATTCTCCGCCAGTGAGCTAGAAGCTAACCTCACCGATGTCCTGCAAATAGAATAAGGGTCGCTCATTCTTTGACTTGACGCTAACGAGCCGGCTGGGATAGAATTTCATCCCCGGGACGAGAATGCCATTGGAGGAGTCTTACCGTATGAACGCTCGTCGAGTCATTGTTTGGGCTGTTTCGCTGGTCTTTGGTCTTATAACCACAGTGGGCATCATCATAATCTTCGGCACCACGCTTGAAAAATTTTCGATTGCCAATGCCATCCTTGTGTTTCTCTCGAGCGCGGGAATTGCCTTTATATGGCTCGATTACCTGCTTCGGACACAATATCTGCGCAGCTAGCGGC
>DAOUEL010000009.1:0-13819 GCA_034430595.1 Anaerolineales bacterium
GCCGGGTCGCTCGAGAAAGCCGGGGACTACCTGCTCCGCGCGGGAGACCAGGCACGCCTGGCGTATGCCAATGAAGAAGCAATCGAGTATTACCACCGGGTGCTGCCTGTGTTACGGGAGATGGGAGAGGATGAAACCGCGGTCAAGGTGCTGATGAAGCTCGGCCTGACCTGTCACAGCGCATTCCAGTTTGACGCCGCGCGCGAAGCCTATGATCAAGCATTTGCGCTCGGGAGGGAACTCGGCAAAGTCCAGGCTAGACCCTCCGGACCGTTCTCTGCCAACCCATTAAGGTTTGAGCTGTCTGACATTCCTACCCTGGACCCGACGCTGGCCCCCGACTCTACCTCGATAATGATTATCAAGCAGTTGTTCCGAGGACTGCTCAAGGTGGACCTGGATCTCAATGTCTCCCCGGATATCGCCAGCAGTTGGGATGTGCTTGATGGTGGTAAGAAATATGTCTTTCACCTGCGTGATGACGTCTATTGGAGTGATGGTGAGCGAGTGAAGGCGAGCGACTTTGTGTTCGCGTGGATGAATATTTTAAACCCTGAAAATCAATCGCCCCTGGATATCTATCTGCATGATATCCAGAATGCGCGAGCCTACAACCTGGGGGAAATCACAGATCCAGATCGCGTTGGAGTTAAAGCTGCCGATGACCAGACGCTGGTCGTGGCACTCGAGGGACCCTGCAGCTATTTTATGTATCTTCTGACTCTTCCGGGTTCATTTCCCATACCGGAGCATATCGTCCGCCAGGACCCTCAAGGTTGGGCGGCACCGGAGCACATCGTCGGCAATGGACCATTCCTTTTAGAAAGCCTGCAGCCAGGCAATGCACTTATCCTGCAGCGAACCCCGGAATACTACGGGGACGTTTTGGGCAATGTAGAACGGATCGAGGTCAAGCTGGATCTGGATGTTACCGCTCCAGGAAAATCGATCGAGCGCTACGAGAAGAACGAAACCGATGTCCTTTACCTTCCTCCCATCGTCATGAGTGAAGCGAAAGCGAAGTGCAGGACATTTTCAGAGGACCTGATCTCCGTCCCGGACCTGACGACTGCCTACATTGGTTTCAACGTGCGGTGCCCGCCCTTCGATGACCGGCGAGTCCGTCTGGCTTTTGCAATGGCACTCGACAAGAGCTTCATTGCCAATGTATTGATGGATGGGGTGGGCTTTCCAGCGACTGGAGGTTTCATACCACTCGGCTTGCCGGGACATTCCGACGATATCAGTGCTCCCTTCTCCCCTGATCGTGCACGCGAGTTGTTTAAAGAGGCTGGTTACCTCTCTGGAGGTGATTTTCCGCCCGTGGAAGCCTTAGCTGGCTCAGCAGCGGCAAGAAGGATGACCGAATATACCCAGGCGCAGTGGCAGGATATCCTGGGGGTGAATATTCGCTGGAGCGAACCGAACTGGCCGCAGTTTCTGGAAAGGATGCACAGTTCACCCCCCAATGTTTATGGGATGAGCTGGATGGCGGACTATCCCGACCCGGACAACTTTCTCAGGACGGGCTCATGGCTTACCGAGACCGGCTGGCGAAACAAGGAGTTTGAAGAGCTTGTGATGGAAGCCCGGCGCGTGCCTGACCCTGCGAAACGCGTCAGCATGTATCGGCAGGCCGAGAAGATCCTGATGGGCGATATGCCAATCATCCCGTTGCTATATGGCCGCACCCATTACCTATTCAAGCCATGGGTGAGGGCGACTCCATTTTTCTCCTCGGGAGCAACCCCGAACTTTGAGGATTTCATCATCCATCCCCACTGAGGCCCGCGAGATAGGCGAAAGAGATTACGAGCATTAAAATCGGTCATAATTAGTGAAGACGATGTCAGCCGCCGGTACCATCAGGATGTTATTGAGGGAAGGCTTTGCATGACTAGGATACGGATAATGGACGGGCGCCAGATCCTGCTCGGCGTGACCGGCTCGATCGCTGCTTATAAGGCGGTTGAACTGGCCTCGATGCTCACCCAGGCCGGCGCGCAGGTGGACGTCGTCCTGAGCGCGGCGGCGCGCCAGTTCGTCACCCCGCTCACCTTTCAATCGGTGACCGGACGACGGGCCTATGGCGAGGCCGATCTATGGGGGGACGAAGCGCATGTGCTGCATGTTGGCCTGGGGGAGGCGGCGGATCTATACGTCATCGCGCCGGCGACGGCCAATACGATCGCCAAGCTCGCCACCGGGCAGGCCGACTCGCTGCTCACGCTGACCGCGCTGGCTGCCCGCGGCCCAATTCTGATCGCGCCGGCGATGGATGTCGGCATGTATGAACATCAAGCAACTCAAGATAACGTAAGGACCCTCCGCGAGAGGGGGGTTATTTTCGCCGGACCGGCGGAAGGCCGCATGGCCTCCGGATTGATCGGAATGGGGCGCCTGCTCGAGCCCGAAGAATTGTTCGGGCACATCCGGCAGGCGCTCGGCCGGGATGGTCCGCTGGCCAGCCGGGTGGTCGTCGTCACGGCCGGCGGCACGCAGGAAGCGTTCGACCCGGTGCGGGTGCTGGCGAACCGTTCCTCCGGAAAGCAAGGCTATGCCCTGGCGCAGGCTGCGCTTGATCACGGGGCGCAGGTGACGCTCATCTCGGGACGGACGTACCTGCCCACACCGGTTGGCGCTGAAAGGGTTGATGTTATCAGCGCTGCCGAGATGCGTTCTGCGGTGGTGGATGCCATGAGTGGGGCTGATGTGCTCTTGATGGCGGCTGCTGTTGCCGATTTCCGGCCGGCTGGCCCGAGCCCGGTGAAGATCAAACGCAGCGAGGGTATTCCCCCGGTGACGCTGGAAGCAACGGAGGACATCTTGGCCGAGGTTGTTAAAAACCGGCGGACAAGCGGACGGCCAGAAGTGATTGTGGGATTTGCGGCCGAGAGCCAGGACCTGCTGAAGAACGCACGCTCCAAGCTAGAGGAGAAAGGTGTCGATCTGATCGTGGCAAATGACATCAGCTCGCCCGAGGCGGGCTTCGAGGTGGACACCAACCGAGTCACGCTCCTTGATTCGAACGGCGCTCAGGAACTGCCGCTCACCTCCAAAGCAAATGTGGCTGAGGCCGTACTTGAGCGCGTGATTGGCATGCTGGCCGCGAAGTCGCCTACCAGCTGAGGGTCATGGCGGAGACACAGGGGCGGCTATACCTGGGCACACAGGGGTTTTCATTCGACGATTGGGTCGGCCCATTCTACCCGGCAGGCACACCACGCCGGGCTTATCTGGAAGCGTACGCCAAGCGCTTCAAGGCGGTCGAGATCGATTCGACCTTCTATGGCGCGCCACGTGCGACCGCCGTCGCTGGCTGGCGCCAGCGCACTCCGCCAGATTTCCGCTTCGCCGCCAAGTTTCCCCGGCTGATCACCCACGATAAAAAGCTTGAGGACGCAGGTGGCGACGCCGAAGCGTTCGTAGGGACGATGCAGGCGCTTGAGGAAAAGTTGGCGGTGCTGACGCTGCAGTTTGCCTATGATTTCACACCCGACCTGCGCTACCGCTTGGAAGATTTCCTGGCCAACCTGCCCGAAGGACCGCGCTACGCGGTCGAGGTGCGCAACCGCGCTTGGCTGACGCCGGATTTCGGCGAAATGCTTTCCGAGCACAACGTGGCCATCGTGCTGCAAGACCTGCATTACATGCCGCGCCTGGATTGGATTACAGCCGATTTCACCGTCATTCGCTGGCTGGGACGACGTAAGGATATCGAACAGTTCGATCGAATTCAGATCGATCGCTCCAAGGAGCTGGCTGCGTGGGCCAAGCGGGTGCGCGTATTTCTCGCCGCTGGAGTCGACGTTTATGGCTTTTTCAACAACCATTTCGCCGGCCACAGTCCGGAAAGCGTGCGCCAGTTCGCTTCGCTGCTCGGTGTACAGGCTGATTTTGGAGGGGGTCCGGCAGTCCCCGGTGAGCAGATTTCCATGGAGCTGGACGATGATTGATCCAGGAACAATTGAGTTCACTGCATCTGAGAACGGGGACCCGGAACAGGTTCTGCTCCAGTTGGACCAGGCGCTGAGCGCTCTCGCAGGAGATGAAGAATACAAGTTGGGCATGCATACAATCGTCCCGGGTGCGGGCGATGTTATCGGCGTACGGGTCCCGGATCTCAGGACACTGGCCTCCCGCCTTGCATTGGTCTTCAAGGGCCGACCGGCTTCCTTAGTCGCGCTTGCCCGGGCGTGCTGGGGACGAGGCAGCCGTGAACACCGCATGATCGCACTGTTCACGCTGGCGGGTATGAAAAAGCTGCCGTCGCAGGAACGCTGGTCCCTGGCGGAGGCGTTCTTACCCGATGTGCAGGATTGGGAGACCTGCGACCAGCTTTGCGCTGCTCTGTCAGGTCAAGCGCTGGCTGAGAATGCCGAATATATGGATCAGCTTGAAGATTGGGCCGGGAATGATAATTTCTGGGTCAGGAGGGTTGCGATCGTCTCCACCGTTCTCCTGCGCCGAGGGAAATTCGATCGTGCATTAGCCCGCTCCCTCAACGAGCGGACACTGAGGTTGTGTGAGCGTTTGCTCGACGATGAGGAGAAATACATCCGCAAGGCTGTTGATTGGGCGATACGCGAGCTGATCAAGCGTGACTACGAACTCGGGCGCGAATTCCTGCTGGAAAGGGCTTCCCGGCAGCCCGGACATCCAGAACGGGCGACGCTCAAGCTGGCTGCCAAAAAATTGCATCCCGCAGATCAAGCCCGCTTCCTTGATATGCTCGCAGTGGGCAACTCTCGCTGATCGGGCACTAATTCAATCCGAAAGAGCCCACACCTTCATCGGGACCGCTGGCGAGAAGCGCCGGCAGGAGGGCCAGTTCGCGCATCAGTTTCCTCTGCAGGACTTGCAGCAGGATCCCCAGGTCGTCCAATTCAAGCAAAGCCTGCTTCTCGTCCAGCGGCAGCTGCAGCAAGGAACATACACGGTAAGCCAGCCCCTGCCAGTCGTCGGGCAGCTCGAGGACTGCATCCTGCCCGAGGTACTTCAGGGAACGCGCATAGCGCAGTAGTCGGTCTGCAACGCCGGCCGCAGACAAACGCAGGTCGCTCGCCGGGCCTTCATGCATGGTCCGGTACTCAACCCGGGCGACAAGGTAAGGCTGGTCCTGTTCGATTGAGGTGATGTTAAAACGCTCCTGCCCGATTGCGACCAGGCTGGTGCGCCCATCGGCCAGCGGTTGGACCTGATGGATCAGCGCACGGCAGCCCGTCCGGTAGGGCTCAGGAGTGGGGCCGTAGGCCTCCACGCCACGCTTGATCAGGACCACGCCGAAAGTGTGATCACCCGCCAGGCTACGCTGCAGCATGTCCTTGTACCTGGATTCGAAGATTTGCAGCTGCAGCGGCATGCCGGGGAAAAGCACGCTGTAAAGTGGGAAGAGTGGCAGGAGATCGGTCATAGGACCCTGGCGCGAATGCACAAGGTGTGGGACGTGATTCTAACACCTCCCTACCTGGACCAGGCTGTGAAGCCAGGATGGTGACCGAAAAAATCATCTTCGGGGTGGCTGTCTGTGCTACCATTGACGTTATCTTGACCCCTTAACCACGGACGGCGGAGGATGCAATGGACCTGTTCACTGTCACGATTGAGAAGCCCGAATCGGTCAATCTGATCTTCGGGCAGTCGCACTTCATTAAAACAGTTGAGGACCTGCACGAAGCGCTCGTCGGCGCGGTTCCGGGGATCGAATTCGGTTTGGCCTTCTGCGAGGCTTCAGGACCAGCGCTGGTGCGGACAAGCGGGACCTCACCCGATATGATCCAGTTGGCAAAAACGAGCGCGCTCTCCATCGCGGCCGGACACAGTTTTCTGATTTTTTTGAAGAACGCGTTCCCGATAAATGTGTTGAACGCCGTGAAAGCCGTTCCCGAGGTATGTCGAATCTTCTGCGCAACAGCCAACCAGGTCGAGGTGGTCCTCGTCGAGAGCGGTGAAGGGCGGGCCGTGCTGGGCGTGATCGATGGTTGTTCGCCGAAAGGCGTGGAAAACGAGACGGAGGTTGCTGAACGTAAAGCTATGCTGCGCAAGTTCGGGTACAAACTGGGATAGCGCTCTGTCTGAGGTGGTTCAGTATGACTGAGAGTACAGGCTCAATTACGGACGTGCCGGGCATTCTAGTCGGGCATGCCGATGACCCGCAGGCGCTGACCGGCTGTACGGTCATCCTGTGCATGGATGGCGCGGTCGGGGGCGTCGATCAGCGGGGCGGATCACCCGGGACGCGCGAGACGGATCTGCTGCGGCCACTGCATCGGGTCGAACGGGTGCATGCCGTCCTGCTCGCCGGTGGATCAGCATATGGACTAGACGCAGCTGGAGGTGTGATGCGCTTCCTGGAGCAGGCCGGCGTCGGCTTCGACGTTCGGGTGGCCAAAGTTCCCATTGTGCCAGCGGCGATTCTGTTTGACCTCGACCTCGGATCGGCGGATGTGCGCCCGGATGCGGCGATGGGGTATGCCGCCTGCCAGGCAGCGACGAACCAGCCGCCGGCAGAAGGCAATGTAGGCGCCGGTATGGGCGCCAGCGTCGGCAAAATACTTGGGCCGGGCGCGGCGACGAAGGCCGGGCTGGGAACAGCATGTATCGATCTTGGCCGGGGCGTCCGGGTAGGTGCGATCGTAGCCGTCAACGCTCTGGGCGATGTCATTGACCCGTCCGACGGGTCCATCCTGGCCGGGACCCGTTCTACCCGCATCGGTCCCTTGAAAGTCGGCCGGGGAGGGCAGTTTGCCAATACGTTGGAGTTGATGAAACAGGCACCAGGCAGGCTCGCCCTTCGCCTCGCTGGGCGTGGAAACACGGTGATCGGCGTGGTTGCAACCAATGCCAGCCTGGACAAGAACGAGGCCAATTACGTGGCACAGATGGCGCAGGATGGGATTGCCCGGACAATCCGCCCGGCGCATACCGCCTACGATGGCGATACGATCTTTGCCCTCTCGACCGGCTCGAAAAAGATGGATGCCAGCACGGTCGGCGCCTATGCCGCCGAGGTGCTGGCGCAAGCGATTGTTCGGGCTGTGAATCAGGCAGATGCGGCCGGTGGCCTGCCGTGCGCCGCTGATCTGGCTCAAGGACAATCCCTGACCCGGGCTATGGATTGACACTCCGGGGTTCAGGCTTTATGCTCCGGATCTCGCCAGGAGGAGACAATGTTTCGCAGGGCAGATGATCGACCACGCCAGCAGGAATCACAACCCGAACGGGTCGACTCCGTGCTTGGATCGGGTCTGACGCTTCAAGGTGGACTGTCTGGAACTGGCGGCGTACGCATCGATGGCGCCTTCGACGGGGAAATTGCGCTGCGTGGGATTGTCGTCATCGGCGAGAGCGGACGAGTGACCTGCGAGCTGCTGCGGGTCTCGACCCTGATTATTTCCGGTTCATTGAAAGGCGATGTAATCGCCCATCGGGTAGAGATAACGAGCAGCGGCCGGGTGTGGGGGGACGTCACGACCAGCGCTTTCTCGACCCAGGAGGGGGCATTCCTGCGGGGCAAGATCACCATGGAAGAAGAAGTCGACCTCGGGTTGGGCCCGGAGGAAGAGGATCAGGACAAGGGCGAAACCGAGCATGATGAGAATGGCGAGTGACGGAACAAAAGCTCAACCGGTTTATCCGGCGCCCGGCCTGCGAACCGGGCATTTTCATTTTTAAAGCATACGTATCGATCAGGGTAATGACGGCTGCTGGAAGGTTAGCAGCCACGAGCCTGAATAGGTCTCCCCGGAATCGTCCACACATTCTGGCGCACTCAAGTCGGACACCGGCCGATCACCATCGCGCAGCTGCAGCGTGTAGGTCACGCCCGGGCGCATCGTGAAATCCGCATAACCGAGGCCTAATTCCGGCTTGAGGCCAGTGAAGAATCGGTCCTGGCCGGTATCCCAGATGGCGAGCAGCTCGACGCCGGCGACGCCTTCCCCGGAGGCATCGAGCGCCAGCACCTGGATTTGTGCTTCATCCAGGCGGGTATCACAGAGCTGCTCTTGTTCGATTAAGGAGAAGGGGGCACCCGGGGTTGCCGTCGGCAAGGGCGTTGGTGTGCGGGTGACGGTTGGGGAGGCGGTCGGGCTAGCGGTGGGGACCGCCGGGGTGGGCGTGTCCTGCGCTGCCTCGGTGGCCACTCCTGGAACCGGGCGCTGGCCAAGCACCGCCGCTAACTGGGCCAGTGCCAGTGCCTCGGCTTCGGGCCGGCCAGCGGCCAGCCGGCTCTGGGCCAGGCGGCTGAGTGCGCTGGCTGGGTCGTCAAGCTGGAGCGAGGCCAGGCGGGCGCGGGTACGCTGCAGGTCACCGGTATGGGTATAGGCCGAGGCAATCAAGGCCAGGTAATCATCTTTGAAGTTCTGGCGCAGTGAAGCAGGGGAGGCATCGACGTATTCCACCGGGTTGACCACCCAACTGTAGTACAGGCCAGCCGCCAGGCCGATCATCACCCCGAGAGCGAGAGCAAGACCAGAGCGTGTCCTCATGGTGTGTCGATCTCCGCCGAAGGCGGCATGGCACGCAGGTCGACCACCAACCGGTTGAGCGTCTCCAGGTCGAGTTGAGAATAGCCATGTTCGAGGCCGTAATCGATGGCTGAGATGACGATATTGACTGGCGGGCGTGGGCCGAGGGCAGCCAGGCGCACACGCGCAAGCTCCAGGTCCACGTCGGCGCTGTAGGCTTCTGAGACCATCAGGACATATTCACTGTGATAATCGGCGCGCAGGCTATCCGGTGCGGTGTCAACGTATTCTACCGGGCGGATGAGCCAGCCGTAAAGCACCCCGAGCAGGAGGCCGATGAACAAGCCGACGAATAAACGTGAGCTGAAGCGCATGAATACCCTTATCTCAAGTGGGTGGCATTGTGCCATAGAGCGGGGGCGCGAGCAACAGTCAGCAAAGCCCCGGCATGCATGCAGATTGCCGGGGCCGCTATGCTATAATCTTCGATGCCGAAGGTGGGAGTCGAACCCACACTCCCGAAGGAACGCGATTTTGAGTCGCGCGCGTCTGCCAGTTCCGCCACTCCGGCGTTAGGCAAGTATAGTCAAACGGAAGTTAACGGTCAAGAAATCGAGGCGCGCCCACCGGGCGCGCAACCATGCCGCCTATGCGTTTAGGAATCATTGGCTTCGAAGCCAGCGGGAAAACAACGATTTTCAACGCCCTCACGCGGGGTAAACTGCCCACCGGAGCTCTGGAGGGCAGCGGCCGCATGGAGGTGCACAGCGCGGCCGTCGATGTCCCCGAGCCACGCTTGACGCCGCTGGCCGAACTCTACCAGCCCAAGAAAACAACCTATGCCAAGGTAACCTTCGCCGATATTGGCGGCCTGGCGGTCGGAGCCGGACAGGAAGGTCTGCCGGGAGCTCTGCTGAACACGCTCAGCCAGGTGGACGGTCTTTTGTTCGTGGTGCGCGCCTTCGAATCGGAGGCTGTGCCGCACCCGCTGGGAGCTGTTGACCCGCAGCAAGACCTGAAAGCGCTGAGCGAGGAATTTGTGCTGCACGATATGATTACCGTCGAGCGGCGCCTGGAGCGGCTGCAGGAAGAGCGGGAGCGTGGAGGTCGTGATCGGGGGACGGTCGAGCGCGAGATTGACCTCTTTCAGCGCGCCCTGGGTGTTCTCGAGGCAGAGCAGCCTTTACGTTCCATCGAGTTCTCGGGTGCCGAGTGCAGCGCATTGAAGGGTTTTGGATTACTGACCCTGACGCCCGCGCTGGTGCTGGTCAACCTGGGTGAGAGGCAAGAAATGCCGCCGATGGCTGCGGCATCAGAGGACCTCCCGCTGATGGGACTGCAGGGTGAATTGGAAATGGAAATCGCGCAGCTCGAGCCCGAAGAGGAAGGTGCGTTTCTACAGGAATACGGCATTGCGGAACCGGGCCGGGAGCGCGTCATTCGAGCCTGCTATGAACATCTGGGCTTGATTTCGTTTTTCACTGTCGGTGAGGATGAAGTTCGGGCCTGGACTCTGCCCGCTGGGTCGACCTGTCTTGACGCGGCCGGCACGATTCACACTGACCTGGCACGCGGCTTCATCCGGGCAGAAGTGATTCCCTGGGACGTCCTGCTCGACCTGGGCGGGTTCAGCGAAGCCCGCAAGCAGGGCAAGCTGCGTTTGGAAGGGAAAGAAGGACCCGTGGCGGACGGAGACATTGTTCATGTCCGCTTTAATATTTAGCATTCTGACAGCGTTCCATCGCACCAGTTAGGAGTCTTTGACAATGGCCGAGAAGATCGAATACAAACAAGAACGTTGGAGTCTGGAGGATCTATTTCCGGCGATCGAATCGGAGCAGGTGGAGATCGCGGTCGAGGGTCTAGAGAGCGCAATTGCGGACTTCGAGCATTTCCGCCCACGGCTTAACGCCGGGCTGGATGGCGAGGAGTTCTACGAAGTCCTGGAAGCCTATGAGGATATCGATCGTCGTCTAAGCCGCCTGGGCGGATTTGCCGGGTTGCTGTTTTCGGGAGACACCCAGGATCAAGCAGCCCAATCATTCCAGGCGCGCATCCAGCAGAAAGCAGCCGAGGCCGATAACCGCAGCATGTTCTTTAAACTGTGGTGGAAAAGTCTCGATGACGGGATGGCGGAGAAGTTGATCCGCTTTGCAGGCGATTACCGTTACTGGCTCGAGAAACTTCGTCTGCAGAAGCCTTTCACGCTCTCCGAACCGGAAGAGAAGATCATCAACCTGAAGGATGTCAACGGAGTCAGCGCACTGGTCAGCCTATTTACGACCATCACCAACCGCTACACCTTCAAGCTCGAGGTAGATGGTGAGCAGAAACTGCTCAACCGCGAACAACTGGGCGCCTACTATTACAGTCCCGATCCAGCGCTGCGAGCGGCAGCCTACCAGGAGCTTTACCGGGTATATGAGAGTGATGCCCCAATCCTGGGGCAGATCTACCAGTACATTGTTCGTGACTGGCGCAGCGAGGGTGTCGACCTGCGCGGCTATGCTTCCCCGATCGCAATGCGCAATCTAGCGAACGACATCCCGGATCAGGTAGTTGAGACGCTGCTCGAGGTTTGCAAACGCAACGCGCCGCTCTTCCACCGCTATTTCAAGCTGAAGGCCCGCTGGCTGGGGGTGGATAAGATCCGTCGCTATGACCTGTACGCGCCGGTCGCCCAGGCCGAGAAAACCTACAATTATTCGGACGCGGTGGGGATGGTGCTTAACAGTTTTCGCTCGTTTAAGCCGCGCTTCGCCGAACTGGCACAGCAGGTGTTCGACAAGCGGCACATCGACTCGGAGGTGCGAAACGGCAAGCGAGGCGGTGCGTTCTGTTCGACGGTTACACCGGATCTGACGCCATGGGTGCTGCAATCCTTTGTCGGCCAGCCGCGCGATATCGCCACCATGGCGCATGAACTGGGTCATGCGATTCACTCCATGCTGGCTTCTGACCACACTTCCCTCACACAAAGCGCCTCGCTCCCGCTGGCCGAGACAGCCTCGACCTTCGGCGAGATGATGATGGTGGACGAGATCCTGGCCACCGAAGCGAATGAAACTGTCAAACGCGATCTGCTCTTCAAGCGCATGGATGACGCCTATGCCACGATCATGCGCCAGGCGTTCTTTGCATTATTTGAGCGCGAAGCCCATGACCGCATCGCCGCCGGAGCCCAGGTTGATGAACTGCACCAGGTCTATCTCGACAACCTGAAGGAGCAGTTCGGCGATGCGCTTGACCTGAGCGAGGATTTTCAATACGAGTGGGTCGCCATACCGCACATCTATTTTGCTCCCTTTTATGTCTACGCCTACGCCTTCGGGCAACTGCTTGTGCTTTCGCTCTACCAGCAGTACCGCGAGCAGGGTGAGAGTTTCAAGCCTCGCTACGTGGAGATTCTCAGTGCCGGCGGTTCGGCCTCCCCCCAGGAAATTCTGACCCAGGCGGGAATCGATATGTCCTCCGAAGCATTCTGGCAGGGTGGATTTGACGTACTGGAACGTGATCTGGAGCGGTTGGAGGGGCTGGCGATCGAATCCTGACCGGCGTCCTGCAGACGGGCCATCGATCCGAGCTATCCATTTCACCCGAATCTCAGCGATTTGAATATCGCGTAGGGGCGGGGTTACCCCGCCCCTACGACGTATTCGGGCAGGCTGTCGGCTGGAGGGACTGGCAACCGAATCCTGAACGCCATCTGATAGCCACGAGCTATCGTCTTATCAGGAGTGCACGGCCTTACACCCCTGAGGTCAAAGGGTAGGTGATACGTAGGGGCACGGTGTCGCCGTGCCCCTACCGAGTTCCCAGTCCGGACAAACCCCTCGTAGAATAAATGGAAACAAGTTGACAAAGGAAACTAATTGTTATAGAATTCGGGCAGCTCAGGTGAATGGAGGCTGACATGCAGGAGTATGTGGATCTTGACGGTTTGACCCGTCGAACACGGCGGCTTGAATTTGAAGATGGCCTGAATGATCTGCAGAATGCCCTGGTCTTCTTACTTGCAGGCCTCATGGCGGCCTTGTTCATGTCGCCGTTTGGTATCCGCCTCTACGTCCGGGCGCTGCAAGAGAACAAGGAGCTGACGGTAATCGGGTTGGTCGGTTTGTTCGCGTTGTTCGTGGTGATCACCTTTGGCGTCCGCAGGTTGATCATGCGCTATCGCCGGGAAGCGCTCTGGAAGGATCTCGGTCAGATTGAACCACTGCGCTGGCAGGTCGACCGCAGGATCTCGGTCCTGGCAGTGGCGGTCTGGCTGATCATGTTCATCGCGGGGATGTTCTTCCTCAGTCGTGACCCGATGGACCTGGATGCCGGCATGCGGCTGGTCATTGCTTCCGCTGGTGTGGCGACAGGCTTGATATATTTCATGCTCGGACAAGCGCTTGAGCTGAACCGCTACCGCTGGTTGGGTCTCGCGGCTGGCCTGGCTTCGGGGTTGATTGTCGTTGCGCCTGTGTCTGCGGCAGCTGGATGGATGGGCTTCAGCGTGATCTGGGCGCTCGGGCTTACAATTTCCGGTATCAGCGCCTTGCGCAAAATCCAGTCCAAGGGGAAGCATAACCTGAGATGACGGATTACTCGCTCCCAACAAAGTTTGACCGGATGATCCACAATCCTTCCCGGCTGGCGATCATGGCCGTCCTGGCCGGTTGCGAAAGCGCTGATTTCACCTTCCTCGAGCAGGAGACCGAGCTGAACAAAGGCACGCTTTCCAAAGGCCTGACCGCGCTGGAGGAGGCGGGCTACATCGAGATTAAGAAGCGTTTCAAGGGGAAGTTCCCGAACACGTCCGCCAGTTTGACGGCCGCCGGCCGAAAGGCGTTCAAATCCTACCGCCGCCAGTACCAGGCGTTCTTAAAGTCGGTGGGAGGAAGCTGAAATATTCGAAGCTACAGAGAGGATTCAGGGCTGCGGTTTCATCGTAGGGGCATGGCGCCACCATGCCCCTACGTGTAAATCAGGAGAATTCTGTGTCGATGGTGGTGAGGATGAAATCCGTAAAAAGTTATTTCCTGGCGTCGTAGGGACAACCGGCCGATCGCCCCTACGTCGATTCAAAGGCGCTTCGTATTCCTCGCTAGGTGACATTTTTATAGGGGCGGGGTTACCCCGCCCTTACGATTCATATCTTCGAGGGTTCATTTCGGGGGGATTGGTAGCAAATCGCCCTGCGTAAACGGGGCGATTCAAAGGGTCCATCAGGCGGAGAGGGTGGGATTCGAACCCACGGTAGCCCAAAGGACTACAACGGTTTTCGAGACCGCCCCGTTCAACCACTCCGGCACCTCTCCGGGGCTGGCCCATTATAACCGCGAGTTTTTCACAGTTCCACATGA
>DAOUEL010000010.1:0-49066 GCA_034430595.1 Anaerolineales bacterium
GAACTGCATCTGGCGCGAAAACGGCGTCTGGGATCAGGGAGCAGGAGGGGATGCGAAGCTGCTGCGCCCGGAGCATTTCACCCGAGTGGATGGCAAGCAAGTTGACTTCGATCACGATTTCTACCGCCCTTTTGCAAACCGCTTCGCACGTGCGATTCGAGCCGTTGATCCAGATGCGCTGATCTTCCTTGAGAGTGAACAGCGCCATGGTTCACTCTCGTGGGGCTCAGACGATGCCCGAAACGTTGTCTACGCACCGCATTGGTACGACGGTTTTACGCTCTATTTGAAGTCTTTCAAACGCTTCCTGGCCGTCGATCATGACAGCGGGAAAATTCTAATTGGCCCCAAACGGATCAAGCGCTCGTTTCACGAGCAGCTCGAAAGGCGGGTACGCGCAGCGGCGAATACACTGGAGGGGATCCCCGTCTTGCTGGGCGAATTCGGGATCCCGTTCGATCTCGACCACGGCCGAGCATTCCGTACGGGCGATTTCAGCGCCCAGGCGGACGCTCTCGATCGCAGCTTCCAGGCGATCGAGTCGAACCTGCTGAGCTGTACGCTGTGGAACTATACCGCCGATAACGATAACGAACGCGGGGATCAGTGGAATGGAGAGGATCTGAGCCTCTTCAGCCGCGATCAACAGCGTGATCCATTAGATACGAACTCCGGCGGACGGGCGCTGGAGGCAGCCATTCGCCCTTACCCGCTCTGTACCGCTGGCGAGCCGCTGCGGCTGAGCTTTGATATGAAACGCAGGATTTTTCGCTTTTCTTTCAGGAGCACGACCGCAATGGCTGCCCCGACAGAAATTTACATTCCCACCCTGCACTACCCCCAGGGCTGCCGAATCCAGGTATCGGACGGGTCGTATGTATTCGATCCGAGTGGTTGCCGGCTGCAGTATTGGCATGATCCGAAGAATGAAGCACATACGGTCATCGTACAACCCCGTTGATCGAGCACCACCCGAGTTCGATCGGAGATCTTCAGGGTTGGTGGGCGAAGGTGATTATTCTCATTTCAGAGATCGCAGCAAGATGTGAGCACTTCCGCAACTACCGCCAATTTATGCGGGAGGGTGGTATACCGGCATTGGTCAAACGTGCAGGCCATATGATTGAGAAACAGCGCATCGTAAGTGGTGGACCGCTTGGTTTGTTCCTCATCTCCGCACATGCTGCGTCGTGATCCTGTCTTTCTACAGGTAGTCAAATTAGAATTCACTCTATGACCAGAGTCGAATCTGCTCCAAGGAACAATTCAAGCTGGGTGCCCATTCTCAGCTTGTTTACATTGGCAAGCCTGGCCGAGACGGTTTTCTACAGCCAGATGCTGGCTTTCACGCCTCTATTTTTACCCCGGCTTGGGATCACGGAAGATGCGCAAATCCTGCTGATGGTCGGGTGGATGACGGCCGTATCGAATGGCATCGGTCTGCCATTCCTGCCTTTCTGGGGTGCATTAGCCGATCGTTATTCACGCAAACCGATCATTATCCGCTCCTTCGGTGTGATTGCCCTGGCAGCGCTGCTCGCCAGCCTGGCGCCGGGACTGGCATTATTCTTCATCGCCCGCAGCATCACCGGATTTGCACTGGGCAACAGCGGCTTGATGATGACCACGCTCTCTGAACGCGTGCCGCAGAAGCGGATAGGGTTCGCGTTCTCGGTCATGAACAGCGCCGCCCCGATCGGGGCATTCCTTGGACCGCTTACAGGCGGCTGGGTCGTCGACAGCTATGGTTTCAGAAACCTGATGTTGGTTAATCTTGTGGGCATGCTGATCGTGATCGGCGGGCTGGCCATCGGTTACCGCGATACATACCGCGGGAGTCAGAGCGAGCCGCTTTTAAAAATGGCCTGGGAGTCGGTGCGGGTAGTATGGGAATCGAAGCGCTTGAGGCTGCTCTTCCCGGCGTTGCTGCTTTTATTTGGCGGCTGGATGCTTGCGTTTACCTACATCCCCCTGGTTATTACCGACATCTACACCGGCACCGATCCGGGCACTGCGGTCGGGCTTGTCATCGGGGCCAGCGGACTTACCACGTTGCTCATCTCACCCCTGCTCGGCGCACTTGCCGATCGGCTTGGCAACTGGCGGGTGCTTTTCGCCGGTGCAGCAGCAGCCCTGATCCTCTGGCCGCTGCCCGCTTTAACGCGCGATCTGATTCCGTTTGCCATTCTCTGGTCGGTGTTGAACGGAGTGGTTTCAGCCGTATTTGCGCTCTCTTTCAGCGTGCTATCATCCTCGGCAACTGAACGCATTCGAGGACGGGTGATGTCCTTCGCCTACATGCCGGTAAACTTTGGATTCATGATCGGCCCTGCGATCGGCACCTGGATCACGCAGCGCTCGCTCTTTGCGATCTTCCCTGCCTCGGCGGTCCTTACCGGAGCCGGATTGTTTACGCTGATTCTTGCACACCGCCAACCCCTGCTGGAGGATGCTTAGACTTGAAGCACCTTCGCCAAACGACCCGGGGCCGACGAGTCGGTGGCAACATCTCCACTGCGATGGCCAGATCCCTTGCCGGCTCAGCGCTGGGAAGCAGAGCTGCAATCAAGACTTCAGCATAAACAAAAGCTCCTGCCGGCCTTCAGGCAGGAGCAAAGCTCACGAGCAGTGGGTCAGACTCGGAACTCTCCCGATTTGTAGAAGAGCTCCCCGTCCACCCGAATCTCGCCACCATCCTTCATATCCGTGATCATATCCCAGTGCAACGCGCTCTGGTTCTTGCTTCCCGATTCGGGATAACCAAAACCGAGCGCCATGTGCATCGTGCCCCCGATCTTCTCGTCGAAGAGGATATTCTTTGTGAAGCGGTCGATCGCATGGTTTGTCCCAATGGCAAACTCGCCCAGGTAGCGGGCACCTGCATCCATGTCGAGCATACTCTGCAGGAAGTCGTTGTTCTTATCTGCCACCGCCTCTACAACCTTTCCCGCTTCGAATCGCAGCTCGACGCCAGCCACCTCCCTTCCCGTGAAAATCGCCGGGTAGCTGAACCGTATCCATCCTTCTACCGATTCCTCAACCGGGGCGGTGAAGATTTCACCGTCCGGGATATTTTCGTCACCGTGACAGCTAATGAACGGCCGGTCCTCAATCGAGAGCCTGAGGTCAACCTGGGGGCCTTTTACTTCGACCAGCTTCCGGCCACGAAGCCACTCGACCAATGCCTCTTGCTTCGAGCGCATCTCGATCCAGGACCCTACTGGATCATCACGATCGGCGAAGGTCGTATGAAAGAAGAATTCCTCAAACGCTTCCAGATCCATTTCAGCGTCCTGTGCATAACCCGAGGTTGGGACCAATGTCAGCACCCAGTGGTAGCTGCCGTCGGCCGTGCGCTTCGAGGTGATATCGAAGTACTCCTTCCAAGCGGCCATGCGCAGCGACTGGCGCTCGGGATCGATGGCAGACATTCGACGGGTGTTTTCCTCGCACGTAAACATGATCGCCCGGTCAAACTCACGCGCCGCCAGCATCACCCGGGGGTCGATGAAGGTCAGCTGTTCGTCATTGCCTTCCTTTAATAGAAGTGTTTCATAGCCCTCGGGATCGAGGTCGAACATTGGATGCCCACCCGCCTTGAGCACAGCACGTGCCGTTTCCTGGAGGTAGGGCAGCGCAGCTGGGGCAAAGGGAATGCTGCTTATCAGGACCGTGTTTCCGGGAACTACCTGGGTTGAATATTCAACCATCACACGGGCGAGGTTTTTAATGCGCACATCTACCACAGAGTCGCCTCCTGACTTCAGTCTAAAGCGGGATCTTACCTGCAAGAGCAGAGAAGGACAATAAAAAAATAAGCTCACCGGTGAGAAACCGTTAAGCCTATTCGCAACTCCCAAACCCACCTAACTATTCGCTTCACTGGCCAGGAGCTTGTGGCTGGATCCATGCTTGTAGGCATGGATCACGGGGGCTTCAATCTAACATCTAACCCTATCTTCTGCTTACTCAATTATTTTCCGTTTTCGGGTCGAGGGGTTGGTTTGAGTTGTGATCGCCAGTACCGCCGACGCCAGATCAACTCCCTCAACCAATACTTGACTAACCCCCACCAACCCGCATTTTCGGGTGGCTGAACCACACGCCTTGCCTTTGTCTCAGGCTTCGGGCCAGTGACCGATCCAGGCATTCCTGGAGATGCTTGTTTTTCCACGATCATCCTCACTCCGCATAACTCTGCCGACCAAAAAGAAGCAAGCCAACATGGCGGCAGGGAATGCTCACAAGTTCGACCTGCCATTTTAGTTGCAGGATTTACGCCACCTGGCCCGAATCAGGCAGGCGGCAGGTTGTCTTCTTGAGGACGACGAATGGGATACGGACAAGGAGATGTAGTACCAGCCGCAGTTTTTATTCCATAAGACGAAGCAAACTGGTGGGGAACCCTTGCTAGAATCTCTAAATGGCAAGCACAGTTTTGTACGGGGATGATTCTACTGTGCTGCTCGTTGGTTCAGTTTAATCGCCTTCGCTGACAGTATACAGGAAACGTACGATTGCCTCTTCCCCTTTATACAGAGTTGGTAGATGTACGTGTTCGTTCGGACCATGAATATGATCTTCGGGCAGGCTGAATCCGGTCAGCGCCGAATCGATCCCGAGCAGGGTCTTCAACTCCCCAACCACGGGTATGCTGCCGCCGATGCGCTGGTAAATGGGGTCCACTCCCCAGGTCGCCTTTAAAGCTGCGCTCAACGCGCGCACGCCCGGTGTCTCCAGATCGACCAGTACGCCTGGCTCGGTGATGACATTCTCGACCTCCCAGTGCACGGTCGGGGGCATGAACTTGGAAAGGTAATCGAGAAGCATACGGTGGATTTCATGCGGATCCTGGTCTGGCACGATGCGGAAGCTGATGCGAGCCTCCGCTTCGACCGGGATGGCGTTCTTTCTCTCGCCGCCCTTGAACCAGCGTACATTCATGGAGGGCCGGGCTCCGATCCGCTCCACCGGCGAATATTCCGGATCATCGATCAAACCAGGGGATCCACTCGCATGTAAATAGAAACCAGCGTCGTGCGGGTGTCGTTGTGCCGCCCGGCGTTCTGTTTCGGAGATAAGCCTGACAGAATCGTAGAAACCGGGCAGCGTTATCCTACCCAGTTCATCTTGCAGACCTGCGATCAAGCGTGCCAATACCTGGATTGGATTCTCGACGACACCGCCAAACATGCCATCGTGGAGATCAAATTCGGGTCCCTTTATGCGAACCGTGCAGGATGAGCTGCCTCGCAGGCCGTAGACGATGGTAGGAATCCGCTCACCGAGCATGCCAGCATCAACGTTCAGACAGGTATCTGCAATCAACAGATCCCCATGCTCTTTCAAGAACCAGCGCATTGGTTCTCCGCTCGTCTCCTCGTCGCCTTCGATGACAAACTTGATTCCGACCGGAAGACTATCCGCTGCCAGGATCGCCTCGATCGCGGCGAATGCTGCCAGGAGCGGACCCTTCATATCTGATGTCCCTCGTCCAAAAAGCTGGTCCCCGCTTATTTCAGCCTTGAATGGATCGCTAGTCCAGGCTGAGAGCGGATCAGGGGTCTGGATATCATAGTGACCGTAGATCAGAATAGTCGGCGCATCCGGTGCGGGCGCGCTTCTGTAGGCGTACACGATCGGGCTGCGTGTTGTTTCGAAGATTTCCACTCGCTCACACGATATCTGGCGGAGACGATCTGCAATCCACTCTGCACATCGGACACATTCATCATGAAAGGCTTTATCGCTGGAGATCGAGCGGATCGAGATAAGCTCGGCCAGGTCCTCGACCATTTTGCCCGAATTCGTTCTTGCTTGTTTCAATGCAGCTTCAAGTGCTGAATTCACTCATTCACTCCTGACTTGTTCGCAACCCGCTTTCTGCTGCCTTCACGAACAAAGCCGTTCCATCCGTATCTGCCATTAGGCATTTCTCAACGAGGTTGCCAATTTCGGGCTTGCCGGCCGGAGCTAAACAAGATCTGGGCTTTTACAGGAGCTATAACGAGGCTATAACGAAAGTGAGAGGGCGGGGGGCCGCCCCCCACTCAGCCCAATCCAATTCTTGTGGGGGCTCAGAACGCCCACTCGCCGGCACGCATGACCGGCTCGCTCCCGCCTTCTGCAGTCAGGCCATCGATGTCCAGTTCGTTTGACCCGACCATGAAGTCAACATGAATCTGGCTGTGGTTCCCGCCTGCCTGTTTGAACTGCTCATCATCCATGTCCATGCCTCCATCAAGGCAAGCCCGGATGCCGCGCCCGAGGGCGATATGGCAGGCAGCATTCTCATCATAGAGCGTGTTGTAGAAGAGCAGGCCGGATTGCGAGATCGGCGAGCTGAACGGCACGAGTGCGACCTCGCCCAGGCGTCCTGCGGTTTCATCCGTCGCGATCAGGTCCTTTAGTTGTTTCTCGCCCTTCCCTGCTTTGACCCCTACCACTTTTCCGCCCTCCAGTGTCAATTGGAAATCATCCATGATGTTTCCAGCGTAGCTGAGCGGTTTGGTTGAGGAGATGACGCCATCCGCCCGAGTGCGATGCGGTAAGCAGAATACCTCTTCAGTTGGAATATTCGCCGTGAACGGGATGCCGCCCTTGGTCTTCATCCCCGCGTTCTGCCAAATATGTCCCTGCGGCAGGCCAACTTTCAGGTCGGTGCCTGGCCCCTGGTAATGCAGGGCGTCATAGGCTTTTTGATTCAGATAGTCCGCACGGGCGGCGAGGTCGGAAATATGCTCCTGCCAGGCTTTGATCGGATCCGGTCGATCGATCCGGCAGGCTTTAAAGATTGCTTCCCATAGGCGGCCGATCCGCTCATCTTCATCAGCCTGCGGGAAGACCATATCGGCCCAGCCCTGCACCGGGGCGCCAATCCCAGCCCAGTTGGTGATGTTGCCGGTGATGTAACCCAGGGCAGGCTGCAGGTGTTTGTAAGCCGTCTTCGTGACCAGGTTGACCAGGTCGCTGTCCTGGTCCTTCAGCAGCTGTGGATCATCTGCGAAGACCACCATGACCGCGTCGCCACCTTCCAGGTAACCAAGCATGGCGTTCACGAACCAGTCCGGGTAAATCTCGAAAGAGTCTTTTGGTGCGTACTCATACCGCAGCAGGTCCATCTGCTGATCGCCGTAGAGCACATCGACGTACGGCGCCCCTGCCTCGTATGCTGCGACCGTGATTTCGCGAATCAGGGGTGACAGTTCAAGCGGCACGCCGCGGTTAAGCCACTTGCCGATGATCATCAGGCGCTGGCCCGGCTGCAGGTTGTTGCCGATGCGTACTGCCACCTGGGCATATTTTCGGAGTGATTCCTGGAAGCTGGCAGGCATGCTCTGTCTCCTGAGCGTTGGGGATGAGCTTTCCATTCCGGTTTTACAGCTCATCTTGGGGATCAGGCTGGATTGTAATCCTTTTCGATCTACCTGCCACCTGAATGCCAGGCATCTCTGATCCGCAGAAGACGCGATAGGTCGGGGTGTGAGTTAGGTATGACCTGTAGCCCGGAGACGTTAAGCTTCATGCACGCGCCACATATCCTCGTCGTTGTAGATCTTTTCTTCCTCCGCTTCGCTGTTGATTGCGTCCTGCTCGACCTGGCGCTGCTGTCGTTCGTCGCCCAGCACCTCTTCGTAGTATTCATGCTGGATCAGCAGGTTCATGATCTCGTTCGTCCCGGTCCAGATCTGCGGCAGGCGTAGGTCGCGCACCATGCGTTCGATCGGGTATATATCGGTGTAGCCGATGCCGCCCATGATCTGCATCGCCAGGTTCGAAACCCGCCAGGCGGTGTCGGTGGCAAATTTCTTCGCTTCCGACACAAGTCGCCTCCTATTGGGTGCATCGGTATCAACCGCCCGCGCCGCCATATATACAATCGCTCGCGCGGCATCGAGTTGGGTGATCGCATCCGCCACCATGAAGTTCACCCCCTGGAAGCGACGGATGCGCTCCCCGAAGGCACGCCGCTTGTCACTGTAGCGCGCTGCGATCTCCAGCGCCGCCCGCACCCCCAGGCTGGCGGCCGCCGAGGTCAGGCGCTCAGGGATCATCATCTGGTTGAAGACTTTTCCGCCACCATGCAGCTCGCCAACCAAGTTAGTTCTCGGCACCTCGACGTCCCGGAATACGATCCGGCCCGTCCCGCCGCCACGCGTGCCCATCAACCCGTACTGGTATTCGGTCTTCACGCCCGATCCTCGCTCAACGAGAATGGCGCTGATGCGCTCGTGTTGATGAGCCGATTCATCGAAATTCGTCCGGCAATAGACGAGGAACAAGTCGGCTTCGGTCGCACCGACGACGAAGCGCTTCTGGCCGTTGATCACGAAGGTATCGCCCTTCAGCTCCGCACGCGAGGTGGCACCGAAGAAATCCGATCCGCCGCGCGGTTCGGTCAACGCCTCGGCCGACACGATCTCCCCATTTAGCAGCGGCCGCAGGTAGCGTTTCTTCTGGTCTTCTGTGCCGAAAACGTTCAGCGCTTCACCCACGATCGAGGGCATGACATACGCGCAGCCGAGCGTCGTCCCAAGCACGCCGATCTCCTCTTCGGCAATCACCTCCGCCGTCCAGGGCAGCCCGCGTCCGCCCCACTCCATCGGAAAACGTAAACCAAGCAGGTTCGCCTCTCCCAGTGCACGGACATACTCGCGCGGGTATTGAATTTCATCCCGGTCCAGTTGCCGCAACAGTTCATGCGGCACCTGCTCACGGACAAAATCACGAATTTCCTGTTGAATTGACCGTTCTGACTTGGAAAGCAAATGCTCGTAAAACATGGCCAGATCCCTCCCTGCCGATATCGGCATCTTTCCTGAGCGAGTCATACACGCGTCCACTCAGTCACGCAAGCGAGACGGGAGCATTGGCATCTCGATGCTGAAAAGTATCTCCTGAATCACTTCCCTCCGGTAACAACTTCGGATAGATTCACTCTTCGCATTTGAATAGATCGCTGTCGAAGCGGAGGTTTGATATGAGCTGGATGAAACGCCTCGATCAAGCCCGGCGTGGCTATGAGGAGCAGGACCCATCCCTTTCAAGCGCAGCGCACGACCCGGCCAACATCACTCGGGCTGTGCGGGAGGGGCCCGAAGAACACGGGGGCTTGGGTTCAGCTTATCTGGGCGAGATCGTGTACGGCGGGTTGGACGGAATCATCACGACCTTTGCTGTCGTATCCGGAGTCGCCGGGGCAGAACTGGGTACCGGTGTGATACTCATCCTCGGCCTGGCGAATCTCTTCGCGGACGGATTCTCGATGGCGACCGGATCTTACCTCTCGACCAAAAGCGAGCAGGAGTTCTATGAGAAAGAGCGCGCCCGGGAGAGCTGGGAGGTCGATCATTATCCCGAAGGCGAACGGGTTGAACTGATCGAACTCTACCGTGCCTCAGGATACAAAGATCAGGAGGCGGAGCAATTGGTAGATATCATCACCCGTGATAAGGAGCATTGGGTCGATGCGATGATGGTTGACGAGCTCGGTCTGCTGCGCGATGAACGCAACCCACTCCTGAACGCCATGGCGACGCTGATCTCGTTCATTCTCTTCGGCAGCACCCCGCTCTTGATCTACCTGCTCGGTTTGCTGATCACCGTCCAGCCTGCAATTCGATTCCCCGTTTCGCTGACACTATCGGCCTCAGCGCTCCTCGGCCTTGGTGTAGCCAAGGTGCGTGTGACCCACCAGCACCCGCTCCGCAGCGGCATCGAGATGCTGCTCGTGGGAGGGCTTGCCGCCGGGGTCGCCTATATCGTTGGAGCCTTGCTGAAGGGAATCGGGGGGTAAGGCTATTCCGGTTAGAGATGCTTGGACTCATAAGAGTTTAAAGGTCGTTCCTGTGATCCGCATCCGGGGTGAAGGTTGACTCGCTCACGCCGCCAGGTCACGACCTCTCAGTGACGACGGTGCTGAGCATTTCGACGCTCTGTAAGCACTACTGGCACCGGTTTCAGGCTCGCAGCCAGAACCCGGTAAACGGTCAGGAAAAGCACCGATACACCTGTCAGGGCGTACATCCATATTGCCCAGGGGGATGTGGTGTCGGTCCCGCTGAACAGGCCATGGGCCATGACGAGCAAGAATGCCACATAACTCAGAAGGTGGATGGTCCGCCAGCGCTGCCCACCCAGCTTTTTTCGGGCATAGAAGGTCAGCGTCACCAGCAGCGAGAGGTAAAGGCTCGTCTGGCCAAGCCCGACCCAGATCGGTCGGTAGGTCTCCATCGCAAATGGCAGAACGACCCCTACCAGGGTTGTGTTGATGAACTTATCTCCGAGCAGGATCAAACCATGGAACAGGCTGAAGGCGATCCCCAGCAAGCTGACATGCTGGTGCAGGTCAAATGCGGCTGGTCCACCGGGCCACAGCTTCGCCATGCGATTGGTAATTCCCAGACCAAAAGCCATTGACAGCCAGAGCAGCAGGTAGGCGACGAAACCGCTTGAGCGTGATAGATACCAGAATGCTTTCGGCTCTTGCCCGCTGGCGGAGGAGAGGATCCCCGGCAGGAAGGCCGGCAGGATGCTTACCGCCAGAAAAGCTCCTGCTGCCGCACTGAAGAGCAGGATGATGAAACTTTGCAAAGGGATGACTTCTTCGTCATCGTATGTATTCGGGTTTCGCATGGGTTAGTTTCTCCAGATGTAGGATGCCATTTGCGGGCTGATGATTCTAGAGCCGTCCTCCATGACCATGAGCCCGGCGTATTCTGCTTGAGCATCGATCCATTCACGGCCTTCGACCTCACCAAGGATCAGCATGCATTTTGCCGCCATTTCAGCTTCGACGGCGGTGGGGGCAACAGCGGTGGCTGTGAGTACATGGTTGGCTGCGGGTTCACCGCTGCGGGGGTCGATGATGTGATGCCGCCAGGTTGCGCCCTGCTTCCAGCGGTGGACGTCGCGGCCTGAGGTTGCGACCGCCTCGCCCTGAAGCGCAAGCAGTTCAATCGTCTCGTCCGGTGCGTGTGGATCGGTCACGCCAACCGGCCAGGCAACGCCCCACTCCGAAGGCGGACTTGTGGCGATGTCGCCGCCTGCATCAACGAGCCCGGCCCCGAAATCACTCAATCGTTCTAACGCCCGGTCAGCAGCCCAACCCTTGGCAATTCCCCCAAAATCCAGCACCATGCCCGGCGGCAGCCTGACCCGTCGTTGTTCCAGGTCGAATTCAATCTCAAGCCGCTTCAGCTCGTGCGGCCTGACAGCAGTCAGATTCAAGCCGGCATCGAACGTCGCCACCATCTCGAAGCTGCGGTCGTAGCCGAAGGTTTCGAGCGCCCCCTGCAGGGCCGGTGTCACGAAACCGGCGCTCATTTTCTCGATTTGTTGGGCGGTAGCCAGCAGCTCCCACATCAAAGAGCTGACTTGGACCCAGCCGCCAGCCTGGCGGTTGAGCTCATTTAGCTCGCTATCGGTCCGGAAACGGCTCAGGTGCTGCTCCCACTCCTCAAACCAGACCGGGACCTGCGAAAGTGCATGCCGCGCTTGCGGCCCTTCTGCCTCCAGCACGGCCAGCATACCGCTCCCCATGGCTCTGAATTCGATCTGCTCCATCGCGTTCCCCTCCCCTATCGTGAGGATTGCGTGCGCGTGATGGGGAACGGCCTGGATGAACTCTGGCTCGGCGCAGTGACGGAACGAAGTGCGGTCCGCTTCAACGTTGATCCAGTGCTGCGTGGCAGCAGTGTCGGCAGTTCACCCAGAATCTGCTCGACAATGCCCCGCAGGTCCACAGCTGGGGAAGGCGGCGTCGAGGCCAATCCCTGCTTCCCGAGCAGCCCCCAACCGAAGAGCGTTGACGCCAGCGCGCCGACCGAAATCAACGCCTTGAGACCGCTAGCCGGACTGGACTTACGCTTCCTGTTTCCTGATTTTTGCTGCATAACAACGCATCCTTATCCTGTACCGGTTCATTAGATGAAGTACCTACTCGAACCTAATCGTCGAACCCGCCATGTTCGTCATCGTCCTCATGCCTGGAGGCCGAACCGGAGGTATTGGCGAAGAGCGAGGCGGAACCGCTGTTGTACAAGATTGCGCCCGACGTCGCATCGACGTAGACCTGGCCGCGATCGAAAATCAATTCGTACGCGGCACGACCATTGAAACTCACGAGCTCTGGCTGGCGCAGCAGCGTTCCACCGCCAAGTTCCCCCTGCCCCAGTGCGACGGCCAACCCGACCGAGACGGGATATTCATTGACGATGGTCTCTTCAACTGGGGCAGAAACCTCCGCCAGACGTTGATTTGCTTCATCAATCAACTGCTGGTAAGCAGCTTCACGCTCCCGCAGCGCGGCCTGAACGGTTGGATCGTTGAGCACATCCTCAACCCGAACCTCAGGTGTCACAGCTGTTCTCGATTGAGCATATGCGGCAATGACACCACCAATCGTGATCAGCACGAAGGCCGTTATTCCAATACTTAGGGTGAGCGCTTTTCGATTCATCAGTCTACCCTCCTCCATTCATTCGAACGATGTTGATCTCAGGTGGCGCTTCCAGCCCCACGGCAGAGATCCCGTATTTTGATCTCGAAAAACTCTGCAACAATTGACTGGATGATAAGGCTGGCATTATGGAAGAGGATTAAAATAAGGGGCGAGTATTCCAATCATTTTCCAATTTTCCTGTGGTAGATTGCCGGGAAGGAAACATGCGTATCTTGCTTATTGAAGATGACCGCCGCCTGGCGGGATTGATCCGGGAGGTCCTCACCGACGAAGGATTCGACGTTGATATCGCCTATGACGGCGGATCCGGACTCGAGCTTGCGCTGCGCGGGACGTACGATGTCGCCGTCATCGATTGGATGCTGCCCGAGCGGGACGGCCCGGCGGTGATACGGGCGGTACGCAGCGCCCGCCTCCCGACGGCCTGCATGTTGTTGACAGCCCGCACTCAGGTTGAAGATCGGGTGGCCGGATTGGACAGCGGGGCGGATGATTATCTCGCCAAACCATTTTCATTTGACGAACTGCTGGCCCGCGTGCGCGCTCTTGGCCGGCGCTTTACGATTGTCGAAGGGGGTGACCCGTGGGAGCTGCGCCAGGGCGATCTGGTCATGGATTTGAAGGCGCATATCGCGCGGCGCGGGGAGGCTTCGCTCGACCTGACAAATACAGAATGGAAGCTGCTCGAATACCTGCTGCGGCATCCAGATCAAACGCTGACCAGAGAGCAGATTCTCGATTATGTCTGGTCCTATGAGACGAACGTGCTCACCACATCAGTCGACGTGTATGTTTCGTATTTACGTAAGAAACTAAACCAGCCTGGCCGACGGGATCCGATCGAAACCGTTCGAGGTGTTGGGTACCGGCTGGAGAGCAAGCATGTTTAGGGGCTTGCGGCTGCGGCTGACGCTGCTTTACCTGCTGGTGGCGCTGGCCTTTACCGCTTTGATGATGTTCGGGACTCACCAGCTGGTGGCACGCTATTTCCAGGCTACTACGGATCTGGCCTTGCGTTATCGCATGGCACAGGAATTCACGCTGCTCGGCGTTCCGCTACCCTCCGAGCTGAAGCTCGCGATTGAAACCTGGAGCCAACGGCGAGCATCACCAACACCTCTTCAAACACTCCCTCCGTCGGCTGAAATTATCCACGAAGGTGAAGAACATGAGGCCGAGACCAGCGAGCATGAGCAGCTGGCTGCAGCGGGTTTGTACGAGCAAGGCGAGGAAGCGTATGACGGTGAACTTGCGTCGATCTACACCCTTCCACTGGATGACCGGGGCCAGCTGCAGGCCATCTCGATCTCGAGCGCCCCGGCTTTGCCTCCCGACCCGGCAGCCGTCCAGAATGCGCTGATCAACGGGCACGACCTGCGCACGATAGAGCTGGATAGCGGAACCCAGGTGAGGCTGCTAACCTATTCCATTTCTGGGGACGGCGAGCACCCTGCGTACCTCCAGCTTGGACGACCGCTTAAGGATCAGCAGAGCACCCTCAACCAGCTCATTACAGCCATGGCCGGCCTGGGTGGCGTGATGCTGCTTATTCTGAGTGGTGGCAGCTGGTTGCTCGCCGGTCGCTCGATCTCTCCCACGGAAGCCGCGTGGCGCAAACAGCAAACCTTCGTTGCAAATGCAGGCCACGAACTGCGCACACCGCTGACCTTGATTCGCGCGAACGCGGAGGTTGCCCTGCGGGGAATGCCGGCGCGTAATCCACAGCGCGAAAAACTAGAGGACATCCTGCAGGAGACTGAACACATGGGTAAGCTGGTCGCGGATCTGCTGCTGCTATCCCGGTTGGATTCGGATGCTGTTAAACTGGATCTACAGCCGGTAAATGCCGGGGAATTGCTGTCCGAGCTGGTCCGGCAGTCCGAGGCGCTGGCAGCTGAAGGAGAGGTGACTCTCGAGCTCGGAGCATCTGAAGGGACGATCCTGGCTGACCCGGTTCGGCTGCGGCAGGTGCTGCTCATCTTGCTGGATAATGCGATCGGCCATACCCCGGCAGGAGGCCGAATCCGACTGGCCAGCGCAATTCAAAGCGAAAAAGTACAAATAAGCGTTAACGATACCGGGGTTGGGATCAGCCAGGAACACCTGCATCATGTCTTTGAACGTTTCTACCAGGTAGAGCGCAGCGGACGCGCCGGCAGTGGCCTGGGTTTATCGATCGCAAAATCGCTGGCGCAGGCGATGAACGGTGATCTTGAGCTGATCAGCGGCGCTGGCCAGGGCACAACCGCCCTGCTGACACTGCCTGCCAGCGCTTGAATTCCTGAAACTGAGCGCATCGTTCAGCAGCTAGGATGGTTTAACGGTCACGGCAGCACCGTACGAGCAATCCAACAAGAAGCCCCCAATTACCGCCTCCAGCAACAGTATTCCAAGGGCGGCACCGGAAAACGAAAGGGCCTCGCCGAACACGACAAGAAGCAGGTTTCCGAACGTAGGCATCGAGGCTGTGGATTAGGCCACATCCGCCGGCGGTGGTTCGAGCTGTTCCAGTTTCTGCTGCAGCGCATAGTCTGAGGGCTCGGTCAATGTCGTGCCATCCGGGAACACGAGCGTTGGCACGCTCTCGCACCCAGCGTTGATCTCTCGCACACGAACACGTCCAGCTTCATCCTGGCGGATATTGATGTATTTATAATGGATGCCAGCCTGGTCGAGTGCGGACCGCACGGTGTGGACCTGAGGTCAATACACGTGACCGTAGAGCAAGATGCAATCTGTCATGAAATCTCCCTGCTACGGCACGCAGATTGGCGGCGGTGTGCCGACATAGGTGGGTGTAATCGCGGATCCGGTCTGCACGAAGGCGCTTCCATCCCAGGTGTACTGAAGCGTCTGGCGATTGCACGGGCAGCAGTTCGGCTCACCGTAAAGGTAGAGCGATTCTTCGAAGATGACGTTGTCTCCGACCTTGCTCCAGCTGCCATGCACGCCATCGTTGAAATAAACTTGTGAAAGCCCGGACCCATTCCAGGCGTGGATTCCAAGCTCGAGAATAGCACCCGACCCCGAATACCGGATCGGGACGATGACCAGCTTCTGGCATGCGCCGAAGGTGTAGTATCCGGCTTCAGCTTCGATCTGGCGGATCATCGGATCTCCGCCGAAGATATTCCACACATTCACCCAGCTTGAGCCGTCCCAGCTGTCGACGGAAACTGTCTTCCCGCTTGCACCGCCATCGGTAATCCGCAGACGCTGGTAGGTCCCATCGCAGTTCAGGCTCACACCTCCGGGGGGAGGCGGGCTGGTGGGTGTAGGCGGAATGGGCGTCGGTGTGTCAGGCACTGGGCTAGGTCCAACGGCGGTCGGTGGTTCTACCGGTGTCGAATCGGCCGGCGTGGGTTCAACCGGCGTTGGCCCAACCGGCGAGGGGATGGCCGCGGTGGGGGCTCCCGCTCGCGCGGCAGTCACGGTCGCTGCAATCGAATCGGCTCTTGGAAGCGGCAGGTTGCAGCCGGCCAGCAGTGAGAGCGTGAGCAGGATGACGAGCGAACGGCAGAGGCGACTTCCGGTAAACTTCATACGGACTCTCCAGGCCATGATCAGCAGGGGTCGTCATTCAAATGCAACAGCTACACAGAGAGTGTACGCGCGGCTACCTCCCGGCGCAAACTGCTCACATTTAAAATCGATGTAGAAGGCAGAGCCCGAACAGGATGTCAGATGTAATGGACTGGAGTACCGCATCGATTGAGTGCCCAAGCGCCCGAAAAATAAAGATCGGGCAAATCACTAAACCTCTGCCCGATCTATGCAAAATCTATGGTCTCCCCTCCGCTGTAGGATCGATTCGAACAAGCCTATTTAATTGCCCAACCTTTCAACGCCCCCTGACGAGCTCGAGCTCACATTGATACTCGGATCCCCGATGTAGTAAATATTGCCGCTGCTGCTGATGGTGCCCGTGATCGATTCGGAAACGTTCACCGTCGCCGAACCACTGCTCGAGATCGTGATATCCGCGTCACTACCAACGACATCACGGGCGCGGTAGTCGCCGGAGCTGCTGATGCGGATATTCAGCTGTTCGGCCGATCCGCCGGCGATATCCACCTTCCCTGAGCTCGAAATACTTACGTTCAGCGTGGTACAGTCGATCGAGTCAAGGGAAATACTCCCTGAACTGGAGTTATCGATACTGCAGCGGTTGCCTTCGAGACCCTGACCGAAGATGTCGCCGCTGGATGAAACGCTCAACCCTGTCAACTCGGTTACAGTCAGCCAGTACTCAATCGAGCGGGTGCTTTGAATGTTCGTCCCCGGCTGAGTCCGGATTAGAAGCGTATCGCCGCGCATCTCGCTTTCAATGTAAGGCAGCAGGTTGTCCTCCCCTTTAATCCTGAGTGATTCGCGATCGCCGAATTCGATATGCAGCGTCCCGTTCACCGCCAGTTCCGCACTTGCAACCCCGCTAACGCTGCGGTCTTCCGACACCAGCTTCCCGGAGCCCCGTATCGCTCCCTCCTCGGAACCGTAGGGAATGGTTATCGAGCATGCCAGCAAGGCGGCCATCAAAGTTACCAGGCCTACTCCCGGAAAGATCCATCGCCTCATTGCTCCACTCCTGTTTTGATCTCAGCTGATCGAATAGAAGCATACTGCTTCCAGGGAAATTTACTATCCAGCAAGGAACAAGGGTATCAGGGTGATTTGATTGACGGACTGACGAAGAGAAAGGATGACTTTAGCAAGTGCACCTGCCTGGAATTGACGCAAGCCATTCACATGAATTATATAACATGCTTTCGCCCATCGTTCCCGGTATCGCCATTCGGAAAGTTTCTTGGAGACCTATGTTTCCAGTTTTAGATTATCCCGGGTTGGTCAAGGAGTTGTTCACGGCGGAAGACTCACGATACAAATTCAATGCGAGCAAGGCGGTGAGAATGAAAATCCCGGCCGAGGTCCGGAACATCGTTTGATACCCAAAAGACTCAACCATCCACCCGGCGAGGAAGGGCGCCGCAAGCGTGGCCGGCGCGATGATCGTATTCGAGAGGCCGATGTAGGTAGCCTGCTCGGCGGGCGTGCCAAACTCCAGGCTGATGACCATCGTCGTCGTCCACCCGACAACGGTGGCAATACCGGCCAGCGCAAAGATCACGAACCAAGCCGGAATCGTGGTCAGCCAGCCGGCGAGAGCGGTGCTCAGCAGCGCGACCAACGCCCCGACGAATAACACCAGTCGATGCCCCCTGCGATCGCCGAGCGCGCCCAGGACCGGGTTTGCCGCCATATCGGCGAAGATCAAGATACCGGTCAACCAGCCGACCAGGCCCTCGCTCGCCCCCAGCTCACCCACAGCATAGACAGCGTAGAATGAAAACGCCATCATCCCCAGTTGGAAGATCGCCCGGATCAGGACAAATCGGCGGAAAGGCCCATCGCTTCGCAGGATGCCCTTTACATCCTCCCAAACTTGCTGACGGGAGGCATTTGCGCGCGAGGGGACATGTTCAACTTCGCGTGTTGACGCGAGAAAAAAGTAGGAGATCGCCATGCTCAACCCGGCCAGCAGAAAGCAGAGGGTGAAATTAAGTGGTGAGGTGAAGCGCTCAAGGATTTGACCGGCGAGAACCGCCGTCACGCTGGCGAACAGGTTTGCAGCCGACGATTGGGCGCCGAAAAACCCGCCCCGCCAGGAAACCGGGATGATCTTTCCAATCATCGACTGCCACACGGTGGCCGTCAAACCGCCTCCCAGGCCCTGCCAGATCAGGAGGACGAATGCGATGGTAAGAGCAGTTGACCGGCCGATACCCGGCAGCAGCCAGGCTAGTAGAGCCAGGCCAAAGAACGGCACCCGCTCACTGATAGTCATCGCCAGAACCATCGGTTTGTAGCGGGATAAGCCCTGGATGCGCCCGCTGGTCAGCAGCTGCGGCAGCTGCCAACCGACGGCATGGATCGCGGGGACCAGGCCGATCAGTATCGCCGAATCGGTCAGCCGGCTGACGAAAAGAGGAATAATTGTAATAAAGGAAGCAAAGCCGAGTGCGGATCCGAAAAAGGCACCGTCGAAGATGTTAACGATGGTGTTGAAACGCACGTGTTCATGGGCAGAACCGGCTTGCGGTGAGTGATCGGTCATGATGGAAATCTCATGCCGGCCCTGTTTTAGTCCTGACGCCAGCGATGGGATCGGCGGCTATTATACGCGTAAAAGAGCAGATCCGTTTTCGATCTGTATTAGAGACCACTCCAGTACGCTTCAAGTGCTGACGCCGGAGAACTTGGGCACTCATGGATCCGGGTCATGTTGCAGGTAGGCAGCGCCTTGACCCAGGGATAAGCCAGCCTTCCCAATTGTGGAATCCCTGAATTCGTTCAAAATGCGGGCAGAACGCGCCCGCGCGGACCTCGTTCCGCACGCCCGCAATCAGGATTCTGGGAAACGCAGGATGAGAGAATGCCTGATTAAGGCAGAGGAAGCCGCAGCAGGCAGTTATCACTCCCGGTGTTATTTGGAACGTAGCCGTCGGCATGCCAATCGTTGTACCAATCCGTACTGTTGATCACATAGCGGAACTGGTACTCGCCCGGCTGCAGCTCGAAAGTCAGACTATAGACATTCTTGCGCAGCTGCAATGCATCCTTGGACTTGCTCCAGTTGTTGAAATCACCGGCGAGCGCAACGCTTCGGACGTTTACTCCGACCGGCCACTCGCTTTTCGGGAGCTCGAATTTGACTTTCCAGATCTGACGCGATTTCACGTAAGTCTTCTTAAGCATCTCACACCTTATGACTAGTGCGTGGCAGCTGGCATCGGATTGGGATTACTGGTTCACGGGTTCTCCAGCAGCCGCTGCGCACGCAACATTTTTCGAATGCCGGAGTCCACCTTCTTCAGGAATTATCCCCCATTCTGGTTAACTGCGGATTAAATCAGATCGCAAGCTATGTACTCTGCGATGGCTCGTACACCCGGCAGCCAGCACGGGTGGGATGATCTTCAACCAGCACATCACCTGGGACACCGCGCAGCAGCCACAGCGCGAGCAGGTCACCTCCCGCAGCGAGGGTGAAGAACAGGCCGTAGATCATCACCAGCTGGTTGGCGAGCAAGATCCCGACGATATACGGGAGCAGGCCAAGGACGATGAACGGCAGCAGAATCCCAGCCCGGTAGATTCGGGCGGGGACAGCCTCCCGCAGGTGCGCGTACGGTGAAAGGGTTCGCAGTTTAAAGCCAAAACTGACGCTGGAAACCGGCAGCCGCCCGGCGATGATCCACCCTATCGCATGCAGCACTTCATGCAGCGTGATGCCGGCGATGAGCAGCGCCAGGAAGAGCATCAAGCGGCCGGCAGTCGCTGGAGGCGAGATAGGAACAGGTGTTGCCAGGAAGAGAAAAAACATATACATCACAGCTGCCATCGGGAGTGACAAGAGGGTGACGATCAGGTTCGCTCGCACCAGCGAGATCGAATAATCACGTTTCTCCGAACCCGGATCCGTTTCAAGCGTCAATTCTGACCTCCTGTTCAAACTGCAGTGAAACGCAGCAACGAGGCAGATCGACCCCAGGAGCCCCTCTGTAGGAAGCCCGTCGGGGATTGAAGGAGCGAAGAGAGCGCATCGTCACCTGGCAGCTTAACGGGATAGCAAAGGTAAGTTTAGCCGAATCTGCTCAATTCACCCTCATCAACCCGAACGTCCGCCACATCACGCGCATCATGCGATGGCCGAAATCCGGGTTGAGGAACTGGTTTGGACATGAGCCAGGGATGACCTTGATGCCGTGCTCGCGGCACTTCTGAACGGCATCTTGCGAGACACTGGTTATATTTGCCGCCAGTCCGGGCCGGGTGCCCATCATGCAGTGCATCCAGACCCGCTCCACCCCAAGATCAATGCACTCCTCGATAATCTGATCGGTGACCGAGGGGTTCGTGAGGATGAATACTGCGTCCGGTTTCTCGGGGATCGAAGTTAGATCCGGGTAGCAGGTTTCCCCTTGAAATTCGCTGATGTGCGGGTTCACCGGCCAGATCGTGTAACCGGCCTCCTTGAAACGCTTGTAGGCGGCGTTGCAGCCGGTATCGCGCTGGTCGGACACCCCAACGACGGCGATGCTCTTCGCGGTCAAGAAATCCTGCACCAGGTTGTCAAGCTCAGCCATACCCTGCTCCTCTCATCTGCATCCGATCGCAAAGATACCAATATTATCCATGCCGGGTCCTTCTTCGCCGGGTCACATACGTCACATTTTTCATAGTTTTCCGTCAAGATTGCATCCTGAGGAAGTGGTTGAGGGCCTCGCAGGAGGCTTTTCAGGGGAATAGGCTGCGAGAGGATGGCTTAGCCCGGAGTTTTGTCATCGAGCAGAGCAACCTCCTTCGACTCGGGGTCATAGCGGACTTTGACCTTTGCGCCGGGCTGGAACTTGTGGAGTTGCAGCCGAGAGATAAGCTTCTCCGTTTCAGCGGTAAACGATGATCCGGTCCCGGGATGTACCTCCAGCCTGAACCCGACCAGCGGGTTATTGTTGATGGTTGTCCCGGTGTCCCAGGTGTCGAGCACTTCCGCCTCGGCATTTTGTCCCGATTTCATCACCCGCCGGTTCGTCCACCAGCTGAGCAGCGGCGAGCCCAATAATGTTAGCATAGAGAAACCGAAGGTGATTGCAGTGGCGATGATCGAGTAGCGTGTGAGCGTGGGAACTTCAGCCCAATTGTAGCTGCCCTCGGGGAAGCCGATCAGACCGATGAAGATACCTGCGAAAGGTATCCATCCAAGGGCGAAGAGGGTCCAGCCGAGGCGGGTTAGTAAGCGGGAATCCATTCGGACAAAACCTCCGGAGGCTGCCTGATCGGTTGTATTATTAGAAAGCTTTCATTAGTGAGACAAACCCTATTGGTTTTGATGGTAGCATAATTTTCCTCCTCCCAGGCGGTTTCGATGGCACCTGTTGCGCTATAATCAAATTAATAGAACACATGCAATCCGCTCACGGGCTGGATAAAGAATACGATGGACTATCAACGACTTGAATCTTTTCTGCTCGCAGCCAGCCTGCTCAGCTTTTCGGAGGCTGCGAAACATCTTCACATCACCCAACCCACCATCAGCCGCCATATTAAATTGCTGGAAACAGATTTGGGTGTTGAGCTCTTCGACCGGGGAGGATCCAGGCTGAACTTAACGGAAGCCGGCCGATCCTTACTCCCCTGGGCTCGTAAGCTGATCCAGGACTCCAACGAGCTTCGTGAGATGGCATCATCCTTACAAAGCGGTTTTGTTGGCCACCTACGCATCGCCTGCAGTACAACCGCCGGCAAGTACATCCTGCCCCAACTGGCAGCACGTTTTTGCAAACTTCATCCCGGCGTCCGAGTAAGTATCCTGGCTTGCACAACTGACCGTGCCATCCCTCAACTTTTAAGCGGCGAAGCCAACCTGGCGGTTGTCAGCTTTGAACCGATCGACGACACACTTGAACAACAGGAATTTATAGAAGACTTGATTACCCTGATCGTGCCTGCAAATCACCCTCTCGCTTTCCGCCGCACGATTGAGCCTGAAGAACTTCTCAACGAAAACATGATCATACGTGAACCTAGCTCAGGCACGCGCCAGGTAATGCTCACCGAATTAGCGAAATTCGACATCAGCCTGGACGACTTGAATGTCTTCCTCGAACTTGGGAATGCAGAGGCCATTGTACGAACTGTATCGGCTGGCTATGGGGTCTCCTTCGTCTCAACGTTGGCCTCTGCCTGCCCGCTCGATCGAGGCAACGTCGTCGATATTCAAGTGCATGGCCTTAATATGCGGCGAGCCATCTATATGGTACGAAACAGGCTCGAAGCTTCGAACCGGGCACAAGACGCGTTCTGGAGTTTTGTGCACGACGAATCCAACATTGACTTGCTGCGGTTATCCGACAATCCGACTGCCTAAGACCTAGTCCACAGAGCACGAAACGGGCTCCAGTAGGGGAGCCCGTTATTTTTTATATATGCGGTTCGGGATTCGGCGAACCTAGTTAACTAGAATGTGTAGGTCATGCATGCCCCATCGGCATCCATGAGGAAAGGTGGAGCCTTCTCAATCTTGATCCGTGCGTCACGCAGATCCTTGGGGTCAATGCCTTTATTCTCCAACGCCAGTTCGCACAGCACCACTTTTGCATTCTGCTCCATAAGCGTATTCCACAATCCAATCGGATCCGGCAGACCTTTAGGATGTCCTAAGCTCTCCAACTCACCCTTGAGAGCCCACTTGGCACCCGCCGGGCAGAAGAACACGTGCACCTCATAATCCAGAGCGATTCCGGATGAAGCGAAGATCAACGTTGGCAAGATGTTCTTTGCTTCGTCTCCATTGCAAACCACGACCATTTTCTCAGCCATTTAGGCCTCCTTTTGAATATGTTCGTCTTTCGCCCTTACACTTTTTCCACTGTTTTAGATGGCTGGCACAGTGGCGCCATCAACGACTTGCTTTTGCTCAAACGCGCGTGCCCGAACTCTGTCAAAATAAATTGCAAGCGGACGGTAGTAAAGGTGTGACCATTTTCCGAAGGGCACCTCCAGGATTAACATGGGTGCAGCGAAGGCGAGATGCACAACGTATGTGTAGTATGTCGCCAATGGAAAACCCAGATAACGCAGCGTGTGCTGCAAAATCCCAGTCAGGGTGACAACCAAAAGCAGGATTGGGAATATCCAATCGCTGGCATGTGAAAAACGATGCTGTTGAGAGTCCTTCTTCAGCCGCCCCCACAAGACCGTACCCGCGCCCAATAACAAAACTGCAGTCGCGTAGTAACCCAGCCAACGCTGAGGGTTCGTGATTGGATACAGGTTGTCAGTCTGGAACCAGGGCAAGAATAGAACGATCATCACCAGCATCAGCACGTAGCCGCTGACCAACAGCAGATGGCTTAGCCAGGCAAAGCCCTTCTTCCGCCGCTGCCGCGCATCCTGCTCCTCCTGCGCGCAGGTCGTCCATCTGCTCTGTGTGGCGAACTGGTAAACAATGCTCCAGGCTTCGCTCAGATACAGTCGCAGCGGGATATGTCGTCCTTCTCGTCCGAGAATCACTCGTTGCATTTTTATTATGTTTGTGCCGACGAAGAACAGCAGCCCGCCCGCCATGACCCAATCGGCAAGGTGGATGGTGGATACGGGGGCGAAACTGTTCAGCCGCACTTGATCCGTGACGAGCGGTCCGTGGAACAAAACGAAGAGCAGAACAACCAGCAAACCGACGACGATCATCGAGCCCATTTCCCAGGTCTTGGAGGTGTAGAACCTGCGCGCCAGGCCCGTCCAATCATATTGGCCTGTCAACCAGCGCCGGGCAGCCATCATAGTCTCGGCCGGTTCAGCTCCCTTGGGACAGGTATCCGAACAATTCCCACAGTAATAGCACAGCCAGGGATCAAGACTGCCCGCGATGCGCTCGTGCTGGCCAAGTTGTGCCAGCCGGATCACGTTGCGCGGAAAAGCGTGCTCACTGTCTGTGAGCGGGCATATCGCAGTGCAGTTACCACAGTTGAAGCACTTCTCGATACCAACTGCTCCATACTGCTTGAGCTCATTGACGAATTCGGGATCGACGCGAGTCTTCATCCAGCCTCCTGCTCTGCCATCTTGTAAAGGAAATACTCACCGGACATCTCCGACTCGGCAATGATGTTGTAGCGCTTCAAAGCGGTCAGATGCCAGAGGATGTCGTGCGGTGGTAGATCGAGCAGGATTGCCAGATCAGGCACCGACATCTCTTTCTCCTTCAGTGCCTTGCAGATTGCTTGATGGATCTTCTTCTGTTCACGCAGCAGAATTTGTGTTTTTTCAACTGTCTCCTGATGCTGCACCCGTAGATCCTTCAACATCTCTGACCGCTGTCGGGGGGTTATCGTTTCGATCATGAGGACACCTCCAGGTCAACGGGAACGTCAAGTGCGAGTGCATCCACCATCGCCTCATACTGCTTCAAGGTCCAGCCCTGGATATCGATCGCTCCATGCGGGCATGCACTGACGCAATTACCACAGCCGGAGCAGTTCGCCGGATGTACTACTGCACGCTGGACTTCACTGCCATTCTGCCGGATCGTCTCCAAGGAGATCGCGTTCTCGTATGCACAAACCTCGACGCAGGCGCCGCTGCCCTCGCACAGTTCGGCATTCACATGGGCGACAAACGGTTCAAGTTCTACCCGCCCTTGGCTCAACAAACCGGCAACTTTAGCTGCGGCCGCTTCTGCCGCAGCCGAGCTTTCCTGGATGTTCATCGGACCCTGGGCCGTGCCAGCCAGGACCACACCCGGTACTGCCGTCTCCACCGGCCGCAGCTTGGGATGCACCTCGAGTAGAAAGCGATCCTTGCCAGGAGAAATCTTAAGCATGTCGATCAGATCTTTGACCGGGCGTGGCATCATCCCGACTGCCAGGACTACCATGTCGGCCGGGATCTCGATCGACTCACCCCAGGTTAGCTGATCCTCGAGCCGCACCATGAGCGGATGTGTGTCACCCGGTTCCAGGGCTTCAACAACAGGCGGCGTGTCCCCCACATAGCGCAGGATGACGGTCCCATTTTCCAGGGTCTGGCGATAAAACTGCTCATGCCCGCGCCCGTAAGTGCGGATATCCTCATGCACGTCATAAAGGTGCAGATCTGGAAAGCGCTCTTTGAGCTCCAAGCTTTCATACAGGGTCGCTGTGCAGCAAACGCGTGAACAGTAATTGTTGACCTGCCCATCGGGCTGTGGTTGGTGGACCCCATCGATCTGGCGGCTGCCAACGCAGTGCAGCAGCACAATGTCACGAACGGCATGTCCATTCACTTCGAGCTTGGCGCCATCTTCGAGCAGTGCGAGCATACGGATCAATTGTGGCAGTGTGACCACTTCCGGCAGCTCGCCATAGCCATACTCACCCGTGGCAGGTTCATAGGGATCAAAGCCAGTAGCGATGACGATCGCCCCGACGGTGAACTCGATCGATTGCGGCTGATTTTCGAGAACAATAGAGCCTCCCTCGTACTGGATCGGGAGTCCATCGTAATTTGCCCAATCGACGGCTGCCGAAAGGGGAAAACAGCCTGGGTAAGGGCGGTAAACAACCCCGCGCCGGGTGAGCCCGTAGTTGAACTCGTCCGGCACATTCTTTTCACAGGCATTGATCAGCAGCTCTCCAAGTTGGGATGGCACGCCGCGCGATTGCTTCGTGATTTTGACCTTGAAATCGCCGACGTAGCCTGATACGGAGGTGAGCTGCGCTCCGGTGTGGATGGTGATGCGCGGATCCTCAACTACGCTTTCGATCAACCCGGCCAGCACGGTCCGTGCGTCCTCACCAGTGGGGAAGGTTTTTTCAAGCTGGGTCATACGCCCACCCAGGAAAGGTGTCTTCTCAATCAAAGTAACCTGCATATTGCGCCTGGCGATATCCAGTGCGGCTCTCAACCCGGCTACGCCCCCCCCGATGACAAGCGCGTGCTTTTCGGCGGGCAAGCGGATTGCATCCAGCGGCTCGAGCAGACGCGCCTTGGCTACACCGGCTGCCATCAGGCTGATAGCCTTCTCGGTGGCGGAAAGCCGGTCATGGCTGTGTACCCAGCTGTCCTGTTCTCTCAACCCAACGTGGTGATAATAGTAGCGGTTCAAGCCAGCTCGCTCAACCGCCTTGCGGAAAGTGGCTTCGTGCAGGCTTGGCGCACAAGCGCCAATCACAACCCGGTTAACGCCCAGGTTACGAATGTCATCCTCGATGATCGACTGGCCGGCGTCCGAGCACATCGACATGTTCGTGCGTGAGACAACCACATCCGGAAAACCAGCCAGGGTGCGGGCAACCAGCTCGCAATCAACCGCATCACTGATATTGCCGCCACAGTAGCACGTATAAACACCGATTCGAGGAGCAGTTGTGCTGGCGGACTTGTTCTCTTCAACGCCGCTACCTGTGAATTCCTCAGGCATGGCTGACCTCCATCGCATGTTCCATATGGGCAGGACCGTTCATCCTTGTCAGGTAACTTTCGATATAGGCAGCTGCACTCGCCGCAGCCGACCCAGCCATGATAATGCTATCGACAATATCCATCGGCCCAGCCGCGCTCCCGGCAACGAAAATCCCCGGACGATCGGTCAGGCTGGGTGATAAGTTCGGTGAGGACTGCTCCACAAATCCATCACTGGCGACAGGCACCTCGTAGAGGGTTTGCGGGTTGTACTGGGGCAGCATTCCGACCGAGAGCACAACCAGATCATGTGTACGTTCGGTTACATTGGGTTTTCCATCGATGCTTTCCAACCGCAGCACCGGGTTCCGATGCTCGTCCTCGTGGATGGAGGCAATCTTAGCTTTCACAAATTCGACGCCCATCGAGCGAGCGGTCTGGTAGAACTGCTCATAACCCTTCCCAAAGGTGCGGATGTCCATGTAGTAGATCGTGATGTCAGCCATCGGCAGTGATCCGGATATGAGCATGGCCTGTTTGATGGCGTACATGCAGCATACGCGTGAACAGTATTCGACCCCTAGCGTTTCATCGCGCGAGCCGGCACACTGGACATAGGCGATCGATTCGGGTTCTTTGCCATCTCCGGGCCTCAGGATACGGCCATACGGTCCTGTCGGTGCGAGCAGGCGTTCCATCATCAAACCATCGATGACATTCGGGTATGCTCCCGCTCCATATTCTGCTTTTGCATCACGCGGCGTGGTTGCATAACCGGTTGCCAGAACGATTGTTGTCGCTTGCACCTCAATCGTTTGCGGAGTCTGTGTGAGATCGATCGCTTCAACCGGGCAAGCCTTTTCGCATTTGCCACAAAGCAGGCAGTAATCGATATCGAGTACAGCTGTTTGTGGGACAGCAGTAGAGAACGGGACTCGCACAGCTTTCGTGGCGCTCATATTCAGATCGAATGGATTCGGCAGATAGATCGGGCAGGCATACTCGCATTGCCTGCATCCGGTGCACAAGTCCTCACGCACGTAACGCGGCTTTTGAAGAACCTGGATCATGAAACCGTTTACGTTCTCTTCCACCCGCTCCACTTCGGAGTAGGTAAAGAGCTGGATGCCCGGATGGTGGGCAACGGCCGACATCTTCGGCGTAGTGATACAACTGCAGCAATCAAGCGTGGGGAATACCTTGCTCAGCGCGATCATTTTGCCGCCGATACTCGCCTCACGCTCAACCAGTGCCACAAGGTAGCCTTGGTCGGCCAGATCCAGTGCTGCTTGCATGCCGGAGATTCCGCCACCGACTACGAGCGCATCAAAAGTAATTAATGCCAATTGAATTTCTCCTTCATCATCAGAGTCCGTGGTCCACGGAGTTTTTCAGGATACAGCCATCTCCGGGCTCGCAGCGGCCAGGTCACGCTCGACCGGTCCAATTTCTGCCAGCACATCATTCATCAAGCCCACTTCTTTTAAGAAGGGTTTCGTGCAGACGGTACAGATCGCGGTCAGGCGCAGACGGCGCGTATCGATGCCGGCCTCCTTCATGCGGTCATAGGTTCGGTTGATCAATTGCGCTGTACGCTCTGGACCACCCCGGTAGGGGCTATCCGTGCCGCTGTACATCACAATGATCCCATCGATGCCCTTCTTGAATGACCTCAGATAAAAGTCTTCAGGGAACATCGAAGGGCATTTGACCGGCAGGATGTAGGTATTCGGAGCGTAATCGACGTGCAGCTGCCCAACCGAATCCGCTCCGGCATACCCACCTGAGAGCGTTGCCAGGATCAGGATCTTGGTTTTATCGTGGTTGAAATTCTCTGTCGTCGCCATACAGATCTATCGCCCTTCTCAGTTAACCTGGCTGCTGAACCAACCAGCCACGGCGGCTTACTTCATGCGGCGGATAAACAGTCTGTCGTAGCCTTCGCTGGTAACATCACCCAAATATTCGTGGCCTACTTTCTGGCACCAGCGAGGCATGTCGTTCTTCGTGCCGGCATCGCCTGACCAGATCTCCAAGACCTCGCCTACTTTTACCTCGCCGATGCTCTTCTTCGCTTCGAGCAACGGGCCCGGGCAGGCCATCGCACGTGCATCAACGACCTTGGCGGCAGTTATATTGGCTAAAGCATCATTCGTCATGATCGATCTCCTTGATCTTTAGGATTAGAGCCGGGAAATTGAATACCTAGCTCCGTTTGCGGAAAGGGGATTTCCAGTCCGGAGGAAACAAGCTGACAGGCTGGTCCTTCAATGTGATAGTAGATGGTCTGACCTTGCCGGCGTGAGCACAATATGCCACGCTCGCGCATCAAACGCAGGTGCTGCGATGTAGACTGGAGCGAAGCCCCGACCACTTCAGCAAGCTGCCCCACCGAGAGCTCCTGGTGCTCGAGCGCCCACAGGATGATCAGCCGGCGGGGGTTGGCCAGTACACGATAGAGATCTGCCGTCTGTTCTGCCCAAACCTCTGCTTCCGACATGCTTGTACTCCCGGTCCCCAGCAATTAAGTGATTGCTTAATTGCGGAACTGGTTAAGTTTTACCGCCATCGCAGGCGGCCAGTTAGTGATACTTGTCACAAACAAGATTGGGAACCTGTATAGGTGTCGATAAAAATCCTCTATGAGCTGACGAGGGAAGCGTACTTCCCGAATATCGGTCGGAGAATAAGAATTTCACAGAATACGAGGCATATGAGATAAGAAACCAGCATCGTCGGCATACAGGGACAAGGGTTACGAGCGAGCACTCGAGCCGTCCGGCCCCATAGATTCGGTACGTAAATTAACGGACGGTCACCCTACCCGGCCTCAGAAGTAGGAAGTTCTGCTGGTTAGACTGGTTCGTTGAGGGCAGAGGAAAAAGCGAGCAAGCATCCGTCAAGCGATATCGACACCATTTCGGCTTGCAGCTTTCATCGTTTGCGGCTAGCGCCTATCCAGACCTGACTGCTGCGGCTGCTTTTTCCGGGTTCGCAATATCAGACTAGGATTCCCGGCTGACCATGAGCAGCGTGATGTCATCGTACTGAGCGGCGTCAGCGAGATGCTTGTCAAGAGCCGAGAGCAAGGCGCTGAAACGGTCCGCGGGAGAAAGCGGATCGCCTTCGAGCAGTGCCCGGAAGCGCTTGGCTCCGAACATCTCTCCGGATGCATCCTGTGCATCGGGGACACCATCGGAGTAGAGCAGCAGGCTGTCGCCAGGTTCGAGCAGGACGGTCTCGACCGTATACTCAGCCTCGAAAATCGCCCCTACCATGGGACCGGTCGTCTGAATCGTCCCCAGGATGGCGTCACCCCGGAGGAGGTAGGGCGGATCGTGGCCGGCGTTCACATAGCATAATCTACCGCTCTCCGTATCCAGGATCCCGAAGAATATCGTGGCGAACAGGGCGTTCTCGTGGAATTTCGCGATGTAGCGGTTGACCAAGCGGACACCGTGCAGCAGGCAGATCTCGGGTTCCGCGCAGGACAGCGCTTCCAGGTCGTCAGCAAAAGTATCAGAAAGCATCGTGACCCGCAGCAGGCTGCGATAAAGCGCCATGAAGAGCGCCGCACCGACACCTTTATCGGTTACGTCACCGAGCAGCAGCCCAAGCTTGCCAGGCGAAACTTCGAAAACATCATAAAAGTCGCCGGCGACCTCACGTGCAGCCTGGAAATGAGCCTGGATGTACCAGCCCGGTGGCTGCGGGATCGTTTTCGGCAGAAAACCGGATTGGATTTCTCGGCCGATTTCCAGCTCCCGCTCCATTGAAAGCAAGTACTGCTGCTCAAGATCACGCAGCCGCTTCTTCTCCAGGCCGGCGCTCAGACGAGCCTGCAAGATAGCTGGTTCAAATGGCTTGGGAAGGAAATCGGCGGCACCCATCTCGATCCCGCGTACAATGTTTTCCAGGTCGCTGGCAGCGGATACGATCACGACCGGGATAGAACGCCACTCGGCATGCGCCTGGAGCTGCTCGAGCACACTGAACCCGTCAATTCCAGGCATCATCAAGTCGAGAAAGATCATATCAGGAGCAGACTCGCCGATCAGGTCGAGCGCTTGCCGGCCATCGGTGGCGGTAAGAATCTCCAGGCCATCACCAAGAAGCTCTTGCTCAAGCAAATCGAGGTTAAAGGGCTCGTCATCGACGAGCAGTATTCTCGCTGGCCGATCGCTGATGCCCTTTGAATTGTGGAGAACCGGCCGGGTACTCTCGGTCATGTGTCCTGCTCTTTCTTGATAAATCTTTCAATCGTCTTGAAAAGAAGGTCTTCATCTACGGGCTTGGTCAGGTACTCATCGCAGCCCGATTCAAGCGCCCGCTGCCGCTCCTCGTTCATCGCGTGCGCTGACAAGCCGATGATTGGAATCATAGCAAGTTTGGGATTTGCCTTGATCTCCTGTACAGCCGTCCAGCCGTTCATAACCGGCAGTGACATATCCATCAGAATCAGATTTGGTTTTTGCTGTTCTGCAATCGCAACCCCGGACATACCGTCGCTAGCACTGACCAGCTCGTACTTATCCTCCAGAAGCTGGATGAGCAGCTCGAGGTTCAACTCGACATCCTCCACGATCAGGATCTTCTTCATGACCCCTGCTCCTGCACGACGTTATCCCCTGCCCCCGCCTGCCGGTTCTGCAGCGCTGCCATAGTCTGCTGCAATTCACCCAACAGCCGCTCCTGCTCAAGGCCATTCTTCTTGATGATTCGCTCGACACGCCCTTCAAGCAGTTCGAGTTCAGCCGTGGATAGCGTCTTTGCAGTCAACACGATGACGGGGATCTTTCGCCCGGCTCCACGCAGCGCCTCGAGGAAATCGAAACCGTCCATGAGCGGCATCATCAGGTCGAGCAGGATGACATCCGGCGGCTGGCTCTCGATCGCGGCTAGTGCTGCCTCCCCATCGGGCGCGGCCTCGATTTTATAATGTGCAGACTCGAGCAGCTGGCGGATCAGGTCAGGAATATCCGGATCGTCATCGACAACCAGCATTCGCTTTTCAGAATCGGATTGGCGATCGGCGTTGATGCGCTGCAGGGCAGCCTGCAGTGCGCCCTCTTCCAATGGTTTGACCAAGTACTCGTCCGCACCAAGCTGGTAACCCAAAGCCTGCTTGTCGACGATCGTCAACAGGATGACCGGGATCTTACGCGTATCCGGGTCAGATTTTAGCTCATGCAGCACCTGCCAGCCGTCCTTGCCCGGCATCATGAGATCGAGCGTAATCGCAAACGGCTTCAGCTCATGCGCCAGCCGCAGGCCTTCCTCTGCCGTGCAGGCACTGACAACCTGGTATCCCCGCTCCCCCAGGTTTTCCTGCAGCAGATCATGGACGTAATCATCATCATCGATTGAGAGAATTACCGGCTCACCGCTGAGGGTATCGACCACTTCTTCTCGAACAGGTGGCTGGGGTTCGGCGGCCGGAGTTTCATTGAATTGAATAGGGATCGAGAGTGAAAAGGTCGAGCCCTCGCCCTGGATGCTGCATGCTGTCAGATCGCCACCCAACAGCCGGGCCAGGCTGCGGCTGATCGAGAGCCCCAGGCCGGTACCGCCGTATTCACGCGTCGTGCTCGAATCAGCCTGCTGAAACTCTTCAAAAACGCGTTCGACCGAGTCGTGCGGGATACCGATACCCGTGTCGTTGACATCGACCCGCAGGGTCCCGCCATCCTTCCAGGCGCCCAGTACGATCTCGCCCTGGTGGGTGAATTTCGCTGCGTTGCTGAGCAGGTTGATCAGGATCTGCCTGACCTTCTCCTGGTCCGTGTGGAGCACCGGGATGTCGGGCATGATGTCAGCCTTGAGACTTACGCCTTCCCGTAGCAACGGCTGGCTCGTCCCAAGAATCTGGTCGACCAGGGGTGACAGTTCAAAGATCGAGGGTTTGACATCGATTCGGCCAGATTCGATCTTGGAGATATCGAGCACGCTGTTGATCAGGCTGAGCAGATGCTCAGCGCTCACCAGGACCTTATCCAGGTTCTCCAGCTGCTTCTCAGGCAGGAGATCCGCCCCCTTGCGGCGCACGATGCGAGTGAAACCGATAATTGCATTCAACGGCGTACGCAGTTCATGGCTCATGTTCGCTAGGAACGCGCTCTTGGCCTGGCTGGCCTGCTCGGCTACCTCCCTCGCCCGCTGCATCTCGGTCACATCATGGTAGATGGCGATAAATCCGACATAGCGTCCATCGACTGAAACCGGCAGCCCCGAGATGTCCACATCCACCAGTGAACCGTCCTTGCGGGTGCGCCTGGCCAGGACATGCACCTGTTTCTCCTGCAGTGCCTTATCGGAATACCTCACTGCTTCGTCGTGGAGTTCCTCCGAACGTGCGACGAGATCGTCGACGTTCCGGCCGAGGGCCTCCCCTTCCGAGTATCCGAACAATCGCTCCGCAGCCGGATTCCAGCCAGTGATGTTTGCCTGCATGTCGAGCAGAACGATTGCCGCCGGGCTGTTCTCGATCACAGCTTCGTAGTACTGCTTCTGCCGCTTGATCTCTTCAAAAAGCTGTGCATTCCGAATGGCGGCCCCGACATTGGCCGCAATCGTATTCAGCAGTCGCAGGTCACCCTCGTTAAATCGCCCTTCCTGGCTTGTGCTCTGGACGCTGATCACACCCAGGCTTTGCCCGCCGATCCGAATGGGGACTCCCAGGAAGGACTGGGCTCTTTTACCGATCAGCGTAATACCCAACTCGGCGCGGCGCTTGTCCATCTCGCTGTTGATGAGAAGCGGTTGGCCTGTCTCGATGATCTTCCCGGTCAGCCCCTCCCCGCGCGGGAGAGGGATCAGCTCTTCTCCGTGGGTATAAGGAAAATTGATGATGTCCGTCTCGCTGTCGAGCAATGCCACGTAGACGATATCTGCGTCGAAAGTCTGGCGGATTTGCTCCCCAATCAGGTCAATCAGGACTTCCAGGTCAAGCTCCGCCACCAGCGCCTGGCTGACGGTGTTAATGGAAGCCAGTTCAGCCGCACGCTGCTCGGTTTCCACCAGCAGGCGTTCCGTCTCGTCGAACAGGCGCGCGTTCTCGAGCGCAACGCTCATTGAATTGGCCAGCGTCTGGAGAAGCTTTAGATCGTTGCTGTCGAATGCATAAGGTTGGTAGCTCTGGACGCTGGCTGCCCCAATCGGTACACCGTTACGGAAGATGGGTACGCCGAGGAAGGACTGGTTCAAATCCTGGCTGGAACCCGGGGAAGCGATATGGTATGCGCCAAATGCATCCATCTCCTCGGCGGTATTCATGTGCAGCGGTCCACCGGATTCAATGATTTCTTCCGCCAACCCCTTACCATAGGGTCGGGTCGTCATCAAATTGGTCACGCCCTTGTCAGCGTAGTAAGGTGCCAGGATATTCTTTTTATCTGGATCGTGAAAGGCGATGAAGGTCGTATCTGCCTTGAAGATCTCACGGATCTTCTCCCCCACCAATTCGTAGATAGCCTGCATCTCCAGTTTAGAGGCAAGGGCCTCCTGCACGCTGTTGATGATCTGCAGCTCCGCCGCGCGCTGCTCGGTTTCAGCCAGCAGTCGCTGTGTTTCGTCGAAAAGACGGGCGTTATCAAGCGAAATGCTCATCGCATTGGCAAGCGTTCGAAGCAGGCGCACATCCGACTCGGCGAAGGCATCTTCGTGATCCACATTTTGAAGCGAGATGCTTCCCACAACATCCTCACCCCGGAAGAGTGGGACGAAGATGGCGGAAAGCGGCATGTCGCCCGCGGGCAATACCGGATCTTCGCCGGTTAATTCATTGACACGCCTGCGAAAGTCGGAATTGATGACGATGACCTGCTTCTCTCGCACCAGCATTTTTCCCAGGGGTGTTAAAGGATACGGGGGAATCTCGGTACGTTCCCCCTTTTCGAACACATAATGTTCGATTTCCATCTCCAGCTGGAGATCGTATCCCCTCAAAACCACAACCTGAGCATCGAAAGTTTTGCGAATGGTTTCGCCGACCAGCTCGTAAATGGATTGCATGTCGAGCTTGGAGGCCAGCCCCTGCTGCACACTGGTAATGACGGCAAGTTCGGCATTGCGTTCTTCCGTGACTTTAAGCAGTCTTTGGGTTTCATCGAATAGCCGGGCATTCTCGAGGGCTACACCCATGCTGCCGGCGAGAGTCTCTATCAACCGGACATCAGATTCGCTGAATGCATCCTCTTTATCAAGGTGCTGAAGGCTGATGACCCCGGTGACTGATCTTCCATGCTTCAGCGGAACCCCGATCCATGACTTCGCCGGTTCACCCCCGCCGAGCCAGGTGTTATCGTATTCCGCTGCTGTTTGCCCTACATCCCTGTTAAGGACCATCGTGCTGCCAGATTCCACGACGTGTTTCCTGAAGCCGCTCACGATCCACGGTTCGATCTCATAGCGCTCGTCGCGTTCGAGGACATATCTCGGCAGGAAGAGTTGCTTCTCAGCGTTGTAGCTGAGAATGTCAACGACCTGTGCTTCCGGGAAGACCTCGTGCAGTTTGCCGCCGATTGCATCGTAGATCGCCTGGATGTCCAATTTGTCAGCAAGCGCGGTTTGGACGCCATTGATGATGGAAAGTTCTTCCGCACGTTGTTCGGTTAATTTGAGCAGCCGGGCGTTTTGCAGCGCCACGCTCATGCTGCCAGCGAGCGTTTCGAGTAGGCGAACGTCGGAATCGGTAAACGTTTTCCCGCCGTCGATGTCCTGCAGCGTAAGTGTGACAACGTGGTCGGGATCATCCTTCCAGCGGATCGGGACTCCAACCAGCGCTATAGGCAGCTCACCCTGGGAAGGAGTGTAATCGGGAAATTGCGCCGCGAATTCTGGAAAATCGCCGTTGAAGAGGTAGGTTTCGTTGAGCTCCGTCAGGTGATCGTGCAGGGAGGTGAATGCGTGGCTAACGGGTTCAAATTCCTGACCCTTCTCAAAGGCGTATTCGGATGTATTGATCCGCCGTTCCAGGTCAGCGGAGTAGATGGCAATGGTTTGGGTATCGAAGATCTGGCGCAGTTGCTCGCCAACCGCCTTATAAATGCTGCGAATATCGAGTTGAGCGGAGAGCGCGCGCTGAACGGTGTTGATGATGGCCAGCTCTGCGTTGCGCTCTTCGGTCTCTTTGAGCAGACGCGTCGTTTCGTTGAAAAGCCGCACATTTTCGATGGCGATAGCAGCCTGATCGGCAAAAGTCTTTAAAAGTGCGATCTGATCGTCCGTGAAAGGTTGCACGTGGTTGCGCCGTACGACGATGGCGCCCATTGCGCTCCCTTCCCGGACCAGTGGTGTCGCGATCACCGAGCGGTGTTTAAGGCGTTTCTGAAGTTTATAGCTCTCGGGGTACTCCGACGGGGAGATTTGCTCTGAATCCGGGGTGTGGATCGTTCTTTGCTCAATGACCGCACGCCCCGTGATAAGGCCGGGTAAAAGCGGCAGCGATTCACCATCTTGCAGCGCGGGAAGTGGGCCAATATGTGCGACTTGCAGAAGTCGGTCCCCTTCAACGCGGTAGATCTGCACATCATCGGCCTCGCACAGCTTGGCAGCATTTTCTGCCACAGCATCGAAGACGGGTTGAATCTCAGACTGGGAGCTAGCCATCACATGCAGGATCTCGCTTGTCGCGGACTTATGTTCCAGCGCTTCGCTAAGTTCGATATTGCGTTTCTGCAGTTCATCAAAGAGACGGGCGTTTTCGAGAGCGACGCTGAGTGAAGCGGCGATCGTACTTACGAGTTCGAGATCCGAATCGTTGAAGGCGTGCTCCTCGATCGTGCTCTCGATGTTCAATGCACCGACGGGTACACCGTTAACGATCAGGGGTGTATACATGCCGGAGAGCGAGGGGGAGGTGCCAGGTACGGTAATCGCTCCCATCTCATCGAACTCAGCCCGGGTTGAGATCACCAACGGCTTCTTTGTTGCCGCCGCTTTCTTTGCGATTGGCCCTGATTTAAACGGGGGTGGGTAATGGCGGACACCGTCCTCAAGGATGAATTTAGCATCTCCCATTTGCTCGACCGGATCGTACGTGTACAGCGCGACGCCCTTCCCTGGGAAGAGTTGAACGATGCGCTCCCCCGCCTGCTCGAAGATGGAATCGATGTCGAGGCCGGCGGCTAACCCGTCCTGGATGCCCTTGAGCAAATCGAGCTCAGCTTGCTTGGTCTCCAGCGCTTTGCTAAGCTGCTGCGGGTCGAGTGCCAATTCGGAGGGGATGGAATCACGCTTCTTCGGTGTCATGGGACTTCTCGGTTGAACAGGCAGTGATCCGGGTCATCTCGCATTCTGCGATGTGGATCCAACACCCATTCTATTATGTACCCTTGGACAGCAAAGGGACGAATAGGGATTATTATAGCCTGATTTGTCATGTCGATGGTTGCGGGGGGAAGATGCTGAGTACGCATGGTAGTGAAGCCCAACCGAGAGAAAAGCCACGCCTTGCCCGTTGATGGGCTAGATTCGTAGGAAACGCGGCTCTGGCCAAACGTCGGAATATGATACATTCACCCCACTACATGATTCTATACCAACAACCACCCTTCAGCGGGAGGGTCCAGGCGTATGAAGCTTTCCAACGGGGTAATCCGAGCCTTCCACACCCCATTCTACTCAGGTCACGATCATTTTCGAGCCAATCCTTGGTAAGGATGGTATGAGTGCATTTTTCTACATGTTCATCCCAGGCCTGAGCCCAAAATAAAAGAACTGCCCCGGATGGGGCAGCTCCTTGAAAGGTCTCGCTAATTGGTATTAGACGGACTTAACGCTGGTGGCCTGCAGGCCTTTCGGGCCCTGCTCGATGGAGAACTCCACCTTCTGGCCCTCGTCCAGTGAGCGGTAGGATCCATATTGATCCCCCTCGATCGCTGAAAAGTGGACAAAGACATCCTCGCCACCTTCGCGCTCGATAAAGCCGTAGCCTTTCCCACCATTGAACCATTTGACCGTACCAAGAACTCGTTCTGACATTGCTTTTTGCCTCCTTTAGGCAAGTACTCTACAGGTGCTTAACTCGTTCTCGGTGGTCGCTTCGTGTTAAACAAAGCAGCCCGAGCTTGCGCAGCTCAGGCCGTGATCTTTCGACTTCCAGACAGAACGTGCATGCAACCTATTAATCCTTTTATACCATGAATATTCAGATCTGTATAGGGCAAATTGGCAAAGCCAGATGAAGGATAAGTCCCCCTGTAGTCCCCCACAAGGGGACTGTGGGGGGACTAGTTTGTAGTGCACCCCGAATCTTGGACACCCCGATAAGGGAATGTATGATGTCCAGGAGAGGAGTGCAGGCATGGCCAAGACCAGGCGAAAGTACAGCCCCGAGTTCAAAGCACAGGTCGTATTGGAAGTTCTCGGTGGCGTTAAAACTGGAGCGGAGGTATGCAGGGAATACGGCATCCGCTCGCAGCTGCTCTCGAAGTGGAAAGCCCAATTCCTGGAGAACGCGGCCAGCATCTTCGAGGACTCGAGCCTTATGGTCGATGAAGACAAGGCGCGGATTGCCGAGCTCGAACGCCTGGCAGGCCGCCAGGCGTTGGAGATTGAGGTGTTAAAAAAAGCCTCCAGCATCTTGCGCTCCCGGCAGGGCGGAAGCGAATCGTAACCATGGAATTGGCTGAACAGTATCCGGTAAAGGTGGTGTGCGAAGCGATGGGGTTCCCCCGCAGTAGCTTCTACTACCGCTCCGCGAAGCCGGACGAGGAGGCTCTGCGATCGGTCCTGCTGGAGGAGGCGGAGGCCTGGCCTGTCTATGGCTACCGACGTCTCACGGAAGAACTGCGCCGCAAGGGGTGGCCGGTCAATACGAAACGCATCCGCCGCCTGATGCGGGCCATGGGGCTGCAGCGCAAGCGGAAAGCGCTGAAACCGCGCACGACCAACAGCCGGCACGCCCTGGGCCGTTATCCGAACCGGGTCCAGGATCTCGACATCCTCAAACCCGATCAGGTGTGGGTTGCGGATATCACGTACATCCGGCTGCGGCGAGAGTTCGTCTACCTGGCGGTGATTCTGGATGTGTTCACCCGGGCTGTGCGCGGCTGGCATCTGGCCCGGCGACTGGATCACCTGTTGACACTCACAGCGCTGGAGAAGGCGCTGGCGCAGGGAAAGCCGGAGATCCACCACTCGGATCAGGGCATTCAGTATGCGTCGTTGCCGTACGTGAACCGGCTGCGAGCGGCGGGTGTGAAGATCAGCATGGCCGAGGTCGGACAGCCAACCCAAAATCCCCACGCCGAAAGGCTTATCCGGACGATCAAAGAAGAGGAGGTGGACTTATCGGAGTATGAGGACGCTCGGGAGGCCTATCGGCAGATCGGAGCGTTCATCGAGGATGTGTACACGTACAAGCGGATTCACTCCAGCCTGGGTTATCTGACGCCCATGGAGTATGAACTTCAATGGGAGAGCATCCAGGAGAGTGAACCCTCAAGTGTTATCTAAGAAAGCCGTTTTTCGTGTCCAGTTTTTGGGGCGCATTACAGTTTCCCCCTCGCGAAGCATCCCGGAAGCGCAGCGGAAAGGGCACACCCCCTACGATTTCAACCTATCTAATGTTTAGGCCGAGGCTTGCTCGTTGAGGCGAAGCATTGCTTCTTTGTGTCACTGCGAGGAGCACAGCGACGAAGCAATCGTTCCGCTCCGGCATCCAGAACCCATTGCCGCACATCTGCGGGATTCGGGTTGATAGCAGGAGAGCTCCGTATCAAAAGAAAAAAGCTGGCCATCAAGCTAATGGCCAGCTTTCATACCAACGGTAGGTATTGTTATGCTACCCGCCGAGGGAACTCCAGAACTTGACCACATCAACGCTGGCTTTAAAGCCGGCCGTATCCTTGGCGCCGACGACGAGCCCGAACCGGCCGGAGGGGTAATCGGGAATATTGTACTCACCGATCATCTGGTCATTGGCGTAGAGCTTGACCGAATCGCCCTCCGCGATCAACCCCATGCGGTTCGTCTTGTCCCCTCCACCAACGATTGCCCCACTGGCTTTCCAATTCTGGATCCCGGTGTAGGTTTCCCCATCCCATTCGTATAAACGGAAGCGCCCATCGCACGAGAACTCAAAGACGTAACCCTGGCTCGGGTCGGGCGCCCGGAAAATCACGCCGTAACGGTCGAGACCGCTGCAGGTGGATCCCGTCTTCACCGTCACTTCGAGGGCGAAATCCATCTGGTCACCCACGGCTCCCAGGCCCCACTCGTCCAACCCTCCAGCATCATGGGCGGTCATGACAAGATAGCCGCCTTCGATTTTGAAGGTCGTGCCAGACGTGTTCACCAGGTACCAGCGGCCGGAGCTGTCCATGTTATCGGTCCAGGTCGGCGCGCCCAGGGATTGGAAATCGCTTCCGCCAGCCCCGGTGCGATCGACGACCGATCCATCCTCAGCCAGGCACTGTGAGACCCAGGAAGCGGGGAAGGAATAAGGGTTGATGGCGTTGCAGTAGGGTGAGGATTGCCCGGCATAAATGACAATCCAGCTTCCCGATTCCTTGGCGGCGATAAAGTAGGCGCCAGGAACTCCACCCCGGGCGATATTCCCTTGAATCTCGGAGACGGTGATTGTGGCCGGATCGATTGGCGAGGAGAGGTAGGCGTTTACGGCAGCCTTGATCATCTCAGCATCGGTCAGGATCGGTGTCGAGGTTGGGGTCACGGTGTCCGTCGGCGGGGCGGAAGTCGGTTCGCCAGAAGAGGCTTCGGTCGCCGTCGGCAGCGGCGTATTCCCGGGTTGAACAACCGGGGTGTCTTCGATAGCTGCCAGCGTCCCCGCAACTGCCGTGCTGAGCACGTCTTCCGTCGGGGCTGGACCAGGCGTACAACCGGCAAGGATGAAAAGTGGGACGAGAGCGAGACTTAACATCAGTCGTTTCTTCACGGGTTCCCTCCGCGTTAAATATTGAGTGAGAGTTATCCTGCTTGCTAGATTACCTTTGCCTTGACCGCATGCCTGGCGAAGGCATGCGGCAGAAAGCCTGCAAAGCATCAATTGTGCCGAATCTACTCCAAATGTTCATTTCCAGCGGCTAGTGGAAAACATACCATAACTCAAGGAAGATTCTCTCTGGTCCGCACTGAGCCGCAGGCTGCCTTGTTCGAAAAAATCCGTGAGCCGGAGACAGCTACTCCTGACGTGAAAGCATCCCATTGACCAGAAAGCCAAGCCCGGCCAGGATCAGGACGATCGGACCCACATAAGTCCAGTTGAGATTGAACAGGAAAATGACGGTGACCAGCAGCAAGATCGAACCGGAAAAGAACGCGCTGCGCGCCTGCCCGGTCAGCTGGTTGCCTGCCTCTCGGTAATAATGGATCCCACGTTCAAATGCTCCAAGGGCGGGGATCAGGATGAACACTGCCCACCAGTTGTTGAAGTAGATGCCGGAAACGCCCAGGTTCTGAGCGAGAAACACGATGCCCAGCAGGATCAGGATCGCGCCGGCGATCCACGCCCCACCCTGGCTTCCCATCCCCCGGGCAGCACGCCGGGCCGCACGCCGCTGCCGCCGTGCCTCAAAGCGATCCATCGGTTCCTTTTCGGGCATTTGCTCCGTCATGGCCACCCTCCTGCCTCCATTGAATCTAACTGGATTCTATATCGATTCGGGGAATTATATGTCATGCAATGATGCTGGGGCAGTAGATGTGATGCTGGTTGCTGTTCGATAGAGTTAAGGATCTTCGTCAGTCTCCTTCAAGCGGCTTCACCCCCCTGCAGTCCCCCACAGGGTGACCGTGGGGAACTCACATCCAGGGGGCCAGCCCTAACGGAGGTGCGGTAGTCAGACAGGGATCACGGGCACGACCAAACACCGCACCTACGATTTGCTCCTTTACCTGGTCCCTCTTCCGTACTACAATCGGCGCCAATCCATCCATACCTGGTATAGATTGTCACAATTCTGCCCTCTGAACGTTAGATACATAAGCAATAAGTGTTTGTACCTGGGTGACCGGCGATACCCTGCCTGCGGACCCGAACCTGGATGTTCTTGGGTTATTAACACTAAGAGACCGGCGCGGTTCCTGCGTCACTCAAGCTGGAGAGACAAGGTGAAGGAGCCCCGCGAGGTACCTACCGAAACAGGGATAACTCCCATTCAACTTCATAAAGGACCGGGAAAAACACATGAATTTAATACACAGCAGCTCAAAACGACCCCCAATTTTAGTGGTGCTCGCAATAACTGCAGCCATTCTCGCCTGCGGTCCGACCGACCTCGCCCGCGATATCCTGGGCCGGCTGCCGACCGTCACCCCCTCCGCCCGCTCTGAAGAACATACCTCGCTCATCTGGTATGTAGCACCGGACGGAGATGATGCGAATGGCTGCAGGTTTCCCGAGGATCCCTGCCGGACCATCCATGGGGCTATCGCCAAAGCGACCGAGGATGACGAAATCCGAGTAGCTGCCGGCACCTATTCCGACAGCGCCGGTTACGCAACGACGCCGATCGTAGTCGTAACAGTCAACCTGGCCATCATCGGGGAAGGATCCGACCGGACCTTTATTGACGGGCACAACGAGGTCACCGGCGTGTCCGTGCGCGATGGCGCCCGTCTCCGCCTGGAGAACGTCACCATCCAGAATGGTGGAGGCAGGGCTCCCGGGGGCTGCCTCAGCATCCGGGCGAGCGGCAGCGCCACCGTCCGCAACAGCGTGATTCGCCACTGCTCACAACGGGCGATCGAGCATATGAGCGACGGTTCGCTGCACCTGACCAACGTCACCGTCACCGATGCGCTCCCTTACATCGACGGCTCAAACCTGGGACCCGGCATCGCGAGCGGGCCGGGAGCGCTGACCATTGAAAACTCCGAAATCCATGATAACAGCGGGGTAGGGATCAGAGCCAGCGGTACGGTGGTGATGAGCGATACGCTCGTTTTCAATAACGGCCTGGATGGAATCGTCCTCGGAGGCGATGCAACACTCACCCGGGTCGACATCAACACCAATACGATCGATCCTAGATTAGGTGGCAACCACGCAGGTCTTGAGATCGATTCCAGCGGGAACGCTACCGTCATTGAAAGCACGATACAGGACAATGATTATGGTGTGAGGGTTTTTGGCGGAGGACGGCTCGTGCTGCAAGACAGCACAGTCGCTGGCCACCCCCGCCCTGGTATCTTGATCGAGCCAGCAGCTGTCGTCACGCTGGAGAATGTGATCGTCACAGAGAATGGATCCTTATTTATCAACACCAGCGTGCCCGGCGGGATCGACAATCGCGGCCAATTAACAATCCGCTCAAGCCGCATTGAAGGCAACCGCAACGGCGGGATCCTGGTATTTCCATCGGCCTCGCTCCTGATGCAAAATTCAACGATCGACAGCAATCGGGATGACTTCCCGGGGCTGTGGAACAACGGGGATGCCACGATCACCGCTTCCACCATCAGCCGCAACGAATATATGGGAATCGAGAACCGCGGCACGATACAGGTGTCGAACTCAACCATCAGTGGGAACCTGAACAATGGGATCACCGCAACGTCAGGTGCGCTGCGTATGACTTACGTGACGGTTGCCGATAATGGTTTCAACGGACTGAACGCCTTCGACGGGGGATCAGCCGTCGCCTTGTTGGAGAACGTCCTGCTCGCCGGAAACGCCGTCGAAGACTGCGAGATCAGTTCGCGCGTAGGTGTCGCACCGATCCCGCAGGCAGGGATGAACCTCGATTCAGATGGCACATGTTTGTTCGGCGTTGGTTCAACCGGTGACCCGAGCCTGGACCCGCTGGCGGATAACGGCGGACCGACGCAAACACATGCGCTTCGCGAGGGCAGCCCGGCCATCGACGCCGCTAGCGGGGGCTGCCCGATTTCCGACCAGCGCGGGACGAGCCGGCCAGTTGGAGGCGGTTGTGACGTGGGCGCGTTCGAGTTTTCGTTCGCACTGACGGGGATTGAGCCGACCTCCGGTGAGGCGCCGCAGCCACCGGTCATGGTCGACCTGCTCTGCTGGGCGGGACCTGGACCAGGATACAACGTCGTGAGTTCGATCAAGGCTGGCACGCTGGTGCAGCTGCTCGGCACCGGGTTGAACGCCCGCTGGCTGATCGTTGACAGCCCGCGCTTCCCTGGCGTGGGCTGTTGGGTGGAGAAAAAGAAAATCGATCTCGATCCAGCAATCGATCTCAGTGAACTGCACATCTTCCCGGTGCCGCCGCTCCCCACCCCGACACCCGTCCCTGGCTGCCTCTACCAGGGACCGAACGACCCGCAGGCGATTTGCTACCCGCTCAGCGCTTGCCCTGTACCTTTTGATCAATCGCTGGGGGCGTGCACACCATAGCTTGGCATTTGACTTAGTTCAAAAAGAAGGCGGCGTGCATGCACGCCGCCTTCTTTTATCCTCGATTAATTTCCGGGGTTTGAATAACTGTTGTCTGCTAATTTGCACGGCGGGTTCTGGCTTGAATCTCGCTTGTCACCCCCCATTCGCCCCTCTGGCCCCTAAAGATGTTGTGTGCGAAGGGAGGCTGAGCTTCTCGTGTCTTTCCGAGGCCGGAGGCCGCGGAACCCTCGAGACAACTCATTTGGATGATTTGCACTGGCTTGAGTGCTATCAGGAGTCCACAAGCTCTGCTTGTGGCCATCAGCAACGCTGATGGACTCCCGAAGCCGTAAATGGAGTGAACCTGGGTGCTCCAAGTATCTTCAACGCATGTAGGGGCGCAATGTGTTGCGCCCTGCCCCATTGGTGACTCGACATCGCACGGAGGGCTGGGGTGCCCGCACCTGCATGTCTTTCCGAGGCCGGGGGCCGAGGAATCCCTGAGCTATCTCCCATGCAGGCTATCGCAGCTCAGAGGCTTGTCAATGATACCGATCGTCTGGCAATAACTCAGCGTAGTTGCATCGGGCGGCGAACAGGACGAACCCCTGGCATCGGATTGGCCCACGGGGCAAAGTTATCGAACCAGCTACTTAAAAAAGGGTGGATAATTGGAGGCAACACTCCCCCTACCGGAAAGGAGCAGCGCTTTTCCTCGACTGCAACCTAGCGAGGACATCCCGCGCAGACATCTCATGGAAACGGAAAAGAGACACCGTCCGGGGCTCCTGGCCCTACCTCACCTGGACTGGCACGCTTACCTCGTGGCCGGGCTTGTCGCCAGCCTGACGACGCTGCTGGCTGGCCTCGTGCTTTGCGGGGTGATGTTGGGTGAGCCAACCTTCATCCTCCGGATTACCGCCTCCCTTGTGCTCGGGCCGGAGGTCATTCCGGTGACGGAGGGAACCACGGCAGTGATCCTTCTCGTGGGTTTGGTGCTCCACTTCATACTCACTTTTGCCTACGCATTCCTGATTGTATTGGTCATTCACCGCTGGGGATTGGCCGTGGGTCTCGTCGGAGGGGCACTGCTCGGGCTGGCTTTGTATGTGATCGATATCTACGCCTTGAGCTACTTTTTCCCCTGGATCTATCCGCTGCGCAGCTGGCTGCTTATGCTGACGCACATGATGCTGGGAGGCTTGGTCGGCGTCGCTTACGAGCTCCTCGATCAGTACGATCTTCCCTTCCCCGTCTCTAACATCTAGGAGGCGATTTTTATGTCCAGGAGATCCTATATTCGTCAACGTGTGGCTCCCAGAGCTTCTGCCTCGTCTAGCGGCTGCCTGCGGATCGGTATTGCGGTGTTGATGGTAGCCGTTGCGGTGATTTCGTTCCTTGGATCCAAGCAATTCAATCCCGTAACGAGCGAGGATCAGTATATAAGCATGACCCAGGACCAGGAGATCGCCATGGGCCTGCAGGCCGCCCCAGAGATGGAAGCTCAGTTTGGCGGTCTCGAACCTAACCCGGAATACCAGGCAGTAGTGGGTGAAATCGGGTCGAATCTCGTTCGAGGCAGTGCTGCGGCTTCGTCCGGATACCCGTTTGAGTTCCATGTGTTGGCGGACCAGCAAACCGTCAATGCCTTCGCACTCCCAGGCGGGCAGGTGTTTATCACGCGTGCCCTGGTCGATCTCATCGAGACGGAAGGCCAGCTGGCAGCTATCCTTGGGCACGAGATTGTACATGTCCTGGCGCGTCACAGTGCCGAACAGATTGCGCAGATGCAGCTCACCCAGGGAATCACAGGTGCGGTGCTTATCGCCAGTTACAATCCCGATAACCCGAGCAGTCAGCAGATTGCCCAGATGGCGGTTCTGGTTGGCCAGATGGTCAACATGAAGTTTGGACGAGACGATGAGACCCAGGCTGACGCCCTCGGAGTTCAGATCATGGCCGACGCGGGGTACGACCCTCGCTCAATGATCAATGTGATGCAAATCCTGGCCGAGTCCAGTACGGCCAGCCTGCCCGAATTCTTCAGCACCCATCCCAATCCTGAAAACCGAATCGTTCGGATTGAGGATGCAATTCAATTGCTCTATCCTGAGGGCGTCCCGGCCGGACTCGTTCCCTAGGAGCGCAACCCGAATAAAGAGGACCGGGGTCACGAAGAGGTGCGTCCGCCGTCTGTCTGCTCCTGGATCAGCCGGCCCAACCAGCCAGGGGCTGAAGGCGGTTCCAGAACAGGTACGAAGCACCCCGGGAGGGCTCGCTCGAGTTGTCAGGCGGCTGAGTCAATAGGTTGGATGAAAGTATGAAAGCACGATTTTAGAGATGGTATAGTAGATAGGGCAGGTTAGGCGAAGCCGGAATGCGCTCTCAATTCAGGCGGCACTCCCTGGCCGAATCAGGAGATGAAAATCTCGTTTGGGCTTAGAACCGGAGGAGAACATGGCAACCATCAAAGTGATCGAATTGATCGGCACCTCGAAGAACAACTGGGAGGATGCGGCTAGCAATGCCATTAAAGATGCCCATGAGACAGTCAGTGGTATCACTGGCCTGGAGGTCGTAGGACAGACCGCCCGGGTTGAAAACGGGAAGATCGCGGAATACCGCGCGGTTGTGAAGGTCGCATTTGAAGTCAAGGAAGGCGGCTGACGCTCGCTTCCTCAATCTCATAACGACGGGGAATAGCAGGGAGCTCCAGGTTTCATCAAGGAAATCGGAGTAGATCTTTTTAGCCGAGGGATGAAGGAAGATCAGGCAGGTTGCGATCTGCTCGAACTAACCTTCTCCTCGGCCGAGTCCTGCTTCCGCCCTAGCCGGCCGCCTCGAAGGCGACTTCGCAGATAACCAGCGCCCCACCCCGAACCAGATCACGTTTACGCTCGAATGAGAGTTCGTACAAATCAGACACGCCCCCGACTCGCCACCCGGATAGCAATTGCGGCCTGCTGCTCCGCCCTCCGTCCCGAGCCGCATGCGGAACGACGCCGGCGGTGGGAGCGAGTCGCGCAGGCTGGAGTAGCGATTCCAGGGTTGCATTTGCAAAGCTGGTTTTCCTGTATCTAGACTCAATCTGGACTCTTATGCGCAGCGAAGGAAGACCTCATGAGCAATAAGGGGATTGAAGGGGAAACAACAGACACAAGCCATGGGGAATAGACCGATGGGAGCGGAAAGGGCACACCCCCGACGATTTCAACCTGCCTTATGCTTTAGCCAAGCCTTGTTTGTTGAGGCGTCGCGTCGCTTTTTTGTGACATTGCGAGGAACAAAACGACGAAGCAATCGTTTGAACTGGCTATCCCGGCCGCTAGTGAACCTTTATCCACAACCGATTGCCACGCTCGCGTCGCTCGGGATGACATCAAGAGCTGTTTACAATCCAACCACCCCTCGCAACCCGTCGAGGATGCGCACCATCGCCAGCGTATCGAGCGAGCAGTAGTCCCACAGCGCCTGGCGCTGAGCCTTGATCCGATCGGGGTCATGTTCTTCCGCCAGACGCAGGAAGGCGTCCATTGCCTGCTCGCCGTTCCCGACCTCCAACGCGGCGTAGGAAAGCTCCGGTGCGAAGACCGGGAGCACCTGCTTGAGCGAGTTCGAGCCTCCCATCTCAGGATGCCAGTACAGGCGTTCCCGGAATGGTTTCAGCAGATCAACCAGACGATCGATGCGATCTTCAATCACGCCCCCCTGATCGGGGAAAGTCACCGCCAGCGAGCGCAGGACACCCTGCTCGAACGGCTGGTGGTAGACGATGATGTCGCCATCACCCTCCGTCTCCTGCAGGAGCGGATCGAGGAACGCTGGGCGCGGATCCTCGACGGGTTCCGCCAGGAACCCGGAGTGCATGACCTCCCCGCCAGGCTCTTTCTGCAGATGCAGCGAATACTGGAAAGGTATATTCGAATACGGCGACAGGCCATCGTATGGCGGGATCGGCTGCGCGAAGGTTTCGAAATCAAGGTAGTACAGCGGGTAATGCAGCTCGCCCAGGAACGCACGCAGCTCATCCGGCTTGACGATCGTCTGGCCGGCTTTGTGAGCCTGGACGTGGAACGCCGAGCGCCTGTCAAGCGGTTGACCGGCAGGGATCTCTTCGATGCGTACGATCCCCTGCGCGTAGAGTTCGTACGCCTTTTTACCGATGTAGTACACGTCGAAGACCGACGGTGAGGGTACGTCCTTCCAGCAGTACCCGAGGAAATCGCAGTCGACAGGGTCGTGGCACTGCGGACCGATCGGCACGTCGGGCACTTCACCCGAAGCGAGCGTCGCCTGGCAGGCCGTGATCCATCCCTCGACCTCCCCCTGCAGGTCATTCGCTTCCTTTAATAAGGAGGGCTCGGTGAAGAGCTCATTGAAATCGAGGGCGCCGTGGCGTACGTAGCCGCGGTTCAGGTGCAGCAGGGCTGCCTCTTCCAGCTTGAGCCCGGCCCGGCGCAGGGCGTACGCCTGCACCGCCACGTCCCAGGTATGCTCCGGTTTGGCGCCGGTCGTGCTCTTGACCTCGATCAGCCGCCAGCCATGCTCGCCGCGGGCAAGGATATCGGCCACGACCCGCACGCCGGCCGCTTCGAAAGCCGCTTCGTAGATCACCGGCGCCCCACCCTCGATCAGGTCACGCGTTCGGGCGAGCGAGATCTCGTACGAGTCAGGCACGCGCCCGATTTCGCCACCCGGATAGCGCTTTCTGGCCTGGATGCCTACCTCTGTTCCGAGCCGCATGCGGAACTGGGCCGTCGGCGGGAGCGGATCGCGCAGCTCTGGATGGGAAGCATCCAGCGCCAGCGATTTCTGGCACTGTATGCCGCGTAGAAAGGTGGATTTCGAAAGGGTTGCTTTCTCAATCAATGCCGACTCCCTGGCTCGCTTACCCCGTCAACCATACACCAAGATTGCTGATCAGAATATGGAATCCGTTGTGGGATTTCCGCCATCACAACCCGCGTCTGCATGAAATGAATTTTGGCCGGTACTTGATAGAAAGGGGAAAACTGCACTAAGATCAGGTAGTCGATGGAATCAGATCCATGGCCCGGAGAGTTGCCATGCGAAAGGTCATCCTGCTCATCCTGCTCGCGCTGCTCCTCGCCAGCTGCACGAGCCTCAAGCAGCCAGAGACGCCGGTCTACCCGGACGCGGCCAGGCTGCCCACCCTGTCTCCATCCTCGGCGACAGCCACCCCCTCTCCCAGGACGAATGCGCTGACGCCCACGTACCCTGGAACACCGCCAACTGAAGTCCCGCCCACATTCTACTTCACCCCGCCCCCGGTCCAGCCTACGAGCACACCTGCCGGCACGCCAATCGCCACCCACGAACCTGGTCCGCAGAACTACCGG
>DAOUEL010000011.1:0-132811 GCA_034430595.1 Anaerolineales bacterium
GGTAAATAGACCCCATACCGCCACGGCCTATAATCTGACGGATGATATAGCGGTCTTTAAGGACCTCGTCGGGTTTGAGAGGAATAGGCACCAAGAACCTCTTCTTGTTGCGGGCGTAAACATTTCCGCCGGTTCTCTCGGCGTGAGCTCCGCCCGTGAAACTCAGAGCGCCGGAAATGTATTTGCATTATACTCTGGTTGGTCACGACAGGAGGCTGCGAAAGCGATATGAGCGAAGGCCGTGATGAGGTCCCTCTGCTCCTGGCGCCCGAGGGTGATCTACAGGGATCGCGTTGGCCACTCGATAAAGAAGTGTTTTTAATCGGACGTGGCGAAGAGTGCGACCTGGTCATTGCCGAGAGGCAGGTCTCGCGTCACCATGCGCGTATCAAGCGCACACCTTTCGGATATCAGCTGGAGGACCTGGGAAGTAAGAACGGCACGCATCTAAATGGTGCCGCAATCGAAAAACCTGTCCAGCTGCAGGACGGGGATGACATCCAAATTGCACTTGCCCTAAAGCTAACCTTTGTAGGATCTGAAGCCACATTGCCCTTATCCATGGAAGAAGCGGCTAATCTAGGCCTTGGCCGTCTTCGGATGGAAATTCAGGCTCACAGGGTGTGGATACGGGAGGAGGAAGTCGATCCACCGTTGTCGCCGCCACAGTTCCGCCTTCTTGAGCTTCTCTATAAACATCCGGAGCAAGTGGTAAGTCGGGATGAAATTGCAGCTTATGTGTGGCCGGGAACCGAAGGTGTTGGTGTCTCGGATCAAGCGATTGATGCCCTCGTAAGGCGTTTAAGGGATAGGCTGTCCGAAATCGATCAGGACCACGATTATATTTTGACAATTCGTGGTCACGGTTTTCGTTTAGATAATCCTGTTTAGCAATTCGTTCTAGGAAATTATTGAGCAAGAGCCGGGTGCCTCTAAAAGCTCCGGCTCTTGCTTTTGAGTGGAGATGGCGGGATTCGAACCCGCGTCCGAAGGATTCAGTCAGCAAACGTCTACAAGCATATTCGTTCTACTGGATTTCGTGAGATCAGTGCCGAACGCCAGGTCAATCAGATCTCACTAGCCACTCAAGCCCGAAGACCTGCTGTAGGTAAAGCACGTGGCGCGCTTTACTGCATCCCATCCTTTCTGTCGTCCGTCATCACGCCGGACAGGAGAGGCGAGCTGTGGACGGGTCTCTTAGCGAGACCGAGCTATGCTGTAGTCTGCTTACGCAGCTACGGGCAGAGCCGCAAAGTCAGTGCTTTTGGCACTTAAGTGGTGCGCTGGTTTTACGAGCTCGGCGCCTCTCGGCTTGCAGTTTGCGACGCTCCACCTCCGTCGAAGCCATTCATCCCCTAGTGATGATTATATCATAGAGACTTATATAATAATGCGCATAGCCACTGTTTTCAATATATAATAATTTCCACTCTTACTCTTAAAATAATAAATAGGCTATGCGAAACTTAGCACTCACCAGATCCGACCGGGGAAGGTGCTGGTCGTTCCCTGCTGGCCAACCCGTTTGTACATTACAACATCAGAGTAGGGGATACCTAAGATGCCATCGTGTATCGCCCAGCTGCGGCCACGTATGGATTGATGAAACGCTGGGTCACGAAAGGGCGTCGAGCCATCCAGCTGTATCGCCAGCTCACCGCCAGCTTGAAACCCAACGTGGATTTGCTCCATCCTGCGCCGTCCTTGTTGGTAGAGAAAGCCGTAGCCTTCGAATGTGATCGCATTGTGATAGGCTAAAGGATCCACGAAGTAAACGTCATGACCGAGCGAGGCGACGAACTCCTCAAACGCGTCGATCGAGTGCCGCAACAGCCTCAAGCCACGGCGAACCTGCCCTGGAGCCAGACCTGCTTCTAAAGCCCGAACCTCCTCAGGGATATTCCTTCGAAAGCTTCCAAACTCAGTTGGGGTCCCATCCGGCATGCGATCTACGTCGAAACGGGGTGAATCCGGGTCGTTCAGAATATACAGCAGTACGTGGATCTGACCGTTCATGGTATCGGTCAGGTGAGCGTAGAGCAGGGGATCGTACGCGCCCGCCTCATGTCTTAAATCCACAACAACATCTGTTGAGCCTGATCTGCAACGCAAGTTAAGTAGCTTTTTCCCATTGGCGTCCACCAGATCGGCTGGAAGATGGAATCTCTCAAAAAGTTCCATCGGGATGAACCGTCTGTAGATCAACTCCTTCTGTTCGAGCGGAAGCTGGTTGACCGCCGATATCGAGCGTGATTCAAGCATCACCACGCCTCTTTCTCGAAAGCGCTCTCTCAATGTCTCGATCGGCAGCTTTTTTCGCGAGCTCTCGCCGCTTGTCGTATTTCCGTTTGCCTTTTGCGAGCGCAATCTCCACCTTCGCCAGGCCAGATTTCAGATAGAGCCGTGTCGGGATGATAGTAAAACCCCGCTGGCGAACCTGGTCGTATAGATTTGAGATCTCCCGTTTGTGTAAGAGCAGTTTTCGACGTCGGCGGGGATCGTGATTGAATTGATTAGCAGGATCATAAGGGGCAATATGGGCATTCACCAGCCAGACTCCGTTCGAATCAATCTGAACATGAGCCTCCTTCAGGCTTACCTGGTGAGCACGAATAGATTTAATCTCACTTCCCGTAAGTACGATACCAGCCTCAAAGCGATCTTCCAGGTCATAGTCGTGGGCTGCCTTGCGGTTCGTAGCGATGTTCTTCACTTCAGTGCCAGCACTCATTGGTCTCCTGCACCCTTCAAAAAGAGTTGTTCGGCCAGGGCGAGGAATGGATCGGGGCCGTTGTCATCGCTGCTTTCAACCCGAAAATCAGGGCTAAGCCCGACACCGTCGAGGGTCTCGCCACCCGGTGTCAGCCAGCGGGCTGTCGTTATATGCAGGCTCGATCCATCGCTTAGCTCAACAACTGCCTGAACCGTACCCTTTCCAAATGTCTGGCTGCCAATTAATAAAGCCCGGCCGTTTTCTCGCAGTGCGGCAGCGAGAACTTCTGCAGCACTTGCTGTATTCCCGTTGATAATGATCAGCAGAGGTATATCTGCGGCCGGCCCGGGCTGTTCAACCCGAAAAGACTCATCCTCGCCTGCTGCACGTTCTTCGGTCAGGACAATCCCCGATTTGAGGAAGTAACGTCCTAAGTCAACCGTGCTCTCGAGCAGGCCGCCCCCGTTATCGCGCAGATCCAGTATCAACCCGCTGATACCGGCCTCAATTAGCTCATTGTAGCCTGCTTCGACTTCTTCAGGAGTGTTCTCGGCGAATCGAATAATCTTGATGATGCCAGTTGCAGGGTTTAATGGGGAGAGGTACGTGGTTACAGAGGGAATTTCGAAGCGCATCCTGGTGAGTTCGTAGCTGATCGGAGGCCCATCTGTATCCGCTTTCACAACACCTAAGTTGATCCGGCTCCCTTCAACACCCCGCAAATCCGCAATTAAATCTCCAATTCCTGGAAATGGACCGATCACCCGTCTATCCACAGAAAACAGGATATCGCCGTCACGGATCCCAGCCTCATAGGCGGGTCCAGTTTCAAAAGGCGTAAGTATAACTCTCCCAGCATCATCGATGGTTAGCAGTGCACCGATCCCGCCATATTCGCCAGCCAGATCATCCGACTGGAGCTCATGCTGAGCGGGCTCGACATAGACGCTGAAGGGATCGCCCAGTGTTCCAACGGCGGCATGGATCATCGCCCGTTCGAATGGCAGTTCTTCTTCGGGTGGAGTGAGCGCGTAGGTCCGGATGACCTGGACGGCTTCACTTACCAATTCCAGCCGGTCCTGTCTGGAATCCGCTACTGCGCGTATGAAATATCCAGCAGCGAAAATCGCGAGAAACTGAAGCGCCACAAGTAGAATGCGCATGAGCAACCAGCTTCTGGACTTCTTCAACGATTGGTCCTCCATCACGGAATGAATTGTAGCATGCGCTCAGACCTAATTTGCCGGGGGGTACGAAGGTATTCTTGTAAAGGTCTATGCAAGCCGACATAATTGATGGGCAATCAATATCTCAGCCGCAGGCAGGGAGCCCTTTTGCAAATAGATCCCTGTAAATTCGCGGAGTCTCGTGTATTAACGGTTCAACCCCGGGAGAAGCACGTGGATCAGCCAATAAAACTTCTCGTCGTTGAAGATGATCCAGCAATGCTGGTCGCATTCAGGGATGTCCTGGAAGGTGCTGGCTATAACGTTCTGACGGCTTCCAACGGCGAAGCCGCTTTGAAACTGCTCGAAACCGAGCTGCCAAACTTGATCCTCTCCGATATCTCCATGCCCGTCATGGACGGGTACAAACTGTTTGAAGCCGTCCGCCAGCATCCTAATGGAACCGCAATCCCTTTCATCTTCCTTACTGCCAGGGGAACGCGTGAGGACACCTTTTACGGGCGTTCACTGGGGGCTGATGATTACATCACAAAGCCGGTCACCACAAAGGAGCTGCTTTCAGCAGTTAAGGCCCGTCTGGAGCGTTCTGACGAGCTCAAGCTCATCCAGCTGAAAGCAGCCTATAAGGATAGCCTCTTCGCGCTCGCCGGGGCGATCGAGATGCGCGACCCATACACCCATGCACATATGCATCGGCTCGGGGCCTACTCCAAAGCCCTGGCAACAGATATGGAGTGGAACGCTGAAGAACTGGAAGATTTAGAGTATGGTGCGATCCTGCACGATATCGGCAAGATCTACATACCGGATAAAGTACTGCGGAAGAATGGCAAGTTGGATGATGATGAGTGGTCCGAAATGCGCAAGCATCCCGAGGTGGGAGCACGCATGATTCGGGACATCCCTTATCTCGCCCCAGCTGTCCCTCTCGTCAAGCACCACCACGAGCGCTGGGATGGCAAAGGTTATCCAGATGGTCTGGAAGGCGAGGCGATCCCTGTCGGGGCTCGCCTGCTGGCTGTTACAGATGCCTTTGACGCCATGACCTCCGACCGGCCTTATCGAAAGGCGCTCTCCAGTGATGATGCCTACGCCGAGATCTTGCGTGGCTCCGGGAAGCAATTTGACCCGCATATGGTCGAGGCAATGAAGCGCTGTTGGTCAACGGGCGTCATTCAGGAAATCTTGAAGAACTCGAACGGCCATTCCTGAGTTCCACCTCGTCTAATCCCCTGATACATTCGCAACGTGCTATCATCCACGGTGGGTAAGAAAACGCTGTGGAGCATAACCTCATGAACCAAATCCGTATATGGATTGAGCACATCCGCTCGAGCAGGGTGGGTCGTATCCTACTGCGGTCCATCAGCCGCTTCTCCGAAGAACGCGGCGGCGAAGTATCGGCGAGCCTGGCCTACTACACCCTTTTCTCGCTCTTCCCATTTTTCCTGGCGCTGATCGCTGCAGGGGGGTTCTTCCTTGAGCGTGACCAGGTATTCAGGCAAGTGCAAGAGATGTTCATAAACCTGTTCCCTGGCTCCAGAAACGTGATTGAATCGAACCTCAAGACCGTGTTGGAAATGCGCGGGACGATCGGCATCATCGGTATCATCAGCCTCTTCTGGTCCGCTTCCGGCATGTTCTCGAGCTTGATCTACAACGTCAATCGGGCCTGGCCCGATACCCGCATTCGAAATTTCCTTCGTAAGCGGCTCGCAGGTATTGCAATCGCGATTGCCCTGGGGGCATCGGTCTTGCTATCCATCTTCGCCACGACAACGTTTAGCGTGCTGGCCAACATTAACCTTCAAGCGTTAGGCAGCCAGCTGATCGATAGTCTTCCTTATAAAAGCTTGTTTACTCGCCTGCTTTCCATGTCGGTGAAAGTGCTCGCGTTCATGGCACTATACCTTTGGGCTCCAAACAAGAAGGTCAACTGGCGCTACGCTCTCTTTGGAGCGCTGGTCGCTGGAACTGGGCTGGAGATCGCTACATCGGTCTTTACGTGGTATCTAACCAGCGGCATCGTCAGCTACGACCTGGTTTACGGCTCTCTAGGCGCGATCGTAGTCCTGATGTTCTGGGTCTACATCAGTTCGCTGATCATGCTCTACGGCGCCCATCTTACTGCCGCATGCGAGCATGTATATCAATCGTCCCAGGACGGACCGTCCGATTTTATTGAGGTATAGATTAACCGCATAATTTCGACGGGCAGGGGGGTAGGTTAGTTAATCATCAGCCGAACGGCGGGCTTCTCAATATCTAATTCCCGATTGGTATCCCATTGGAGGCTCATGAAACTCCGTTTGGACTTAACGCCAATGCAGTTGGAGTGGGGTGGCGTTCTATGAAGGCCTTGACTTCGAAATTCATTACGGTTACGATAAGTACCATTATAGCAACCTTAGCACAGCACGTAGGGAATCCATGGGTGGTCGATCATGAAGCTGGCTGACTCGTTTCAACGATACCTGGATGGCGTGAAATTAGCGCGCAGCGCAAATACTGCCCGTACTTATGCCAACGCCTTGCAGGCATTCACCCTGTGCCTTGAACAAATGGATCTCGATCCGGCCAAGATCGATTGTGCTGAAGCCAGCGAGGACTGGATCGCTGATTTCGCTGCATATTTGAAGCCCTACGCTCCAGCAAGCGAACGTCTCTACCTGACGGCTGCCACCGGCTGGTTTGAATACCTTGCAGCAGAAAACCTGGCCGCGGTCAATTTGCCCCGTCTGAGATTGCTGATCAGCCGCCGGGCACGACGCCCAGGTCAGCGCCTGCCGCAGTTCCCGCGCAGCCAGATCGAGGCTGTCCTTGAGCACGCTGACCAGCTCCAAACCTACCCGGTCGAAGATGAAAGGCAACGCTTGATCAACCTGCGCGATCGGGCTTTCCTGATTACCCTGGCAGCCACGGGTTTACGGGTCCATGAAGCGTGCAATCTTCGTCGTGGGGATATCGACTGGAATGAAGGCCGTGCAATCCTGATCGGTAAAGGCGATCGAGAGGCGATCGTACGCTTCTCCTCGCGTTCGATGGGGGCTTTGAGGGCTTATCTCGCCAGCAGAGCGCCGCTGGACGGTTCCTGTGGGCGGCCACTCGCCTCTCTGCCGCTCTTTGCCCGGCACGATCGGGCTGCCGGCAGTAAAATCCTGCCGATCAGCACGACAACCGGCCGAGCCATCGTCCATCAACGTGTCCAGGAAGCGCTGGGAGATGATTCCAGTTCGACGATTACGCCGCACTCGTTTCGGCACTATTTCGTGACCACGGTGCTGCGAGGGTCCGGTGGAAATCTTAAGCTGGCACAGGAATTGGCCCGCCACCGGAATATTGCTGTCACCCAGCGCTACGCCCACCTCAGCGACGATGAACTCGACCGTGGCTACCACGAAATTTTTGAGGATTAACCCCCTGCTCGCAAGCCATACGATAGGCCCACTCTAAACGAACGTATGTTCTATTGTGGTATGTCTATACGCAGTTATCTGATCGCCCTACTGATGGACCAGCGACAGGTTCATAAGGTGAAATCTATCCCTGCAAGCCCACAATCGCACTAGGTCTTGCTGGCCTGCCCCATATAAAGCGGTCAGAAACAAGGACGAGCCCGATCCACAGGCTATCGGCCAGCAGTAAATGGATTATTTGGAGCCAGACAGGTGCCAGGAGAATGACGTTCAATGAACCGGCTGCCAATTGAAGGACAATCAGGCCGATAAGGGCTCCTGGCAAAGCCCCAGCAATTTGGAACTTCGCCTGTACGATACGGATCAGGCCAAGTAAATATAGGCTTACCCCGAGCGCAATGATTGGATGTAAGGCACGCAGCCTGAGCAAAATGTGTGAACCTGGGTTCAAATCCTGCTGTAAGCCAGCCAGCAATGAGGTCGAGGGAAAAAGCGTGTCTCCAAGTGCAGCAATCGCACCTGTCATCCCAATGAAAAGAACGCCCAACAGGCCGATTCCGACCGAGATCTTGTAGATTGGAGCTGGTGCATCGTCGGATCGATATGCAGTCCATGAGCTCCAGGACGCCGCTAATCCGAGTGTGGCCAGGAGCAGGAAAGTATTGAGGAGGTGAGCTGCCCCGGCCGCCGCCCGTATAAGGGATGTATTCCCGGCAACAAGCTCGAACAGCACGAGTCCTGCACCTAGCAAGGCTTCCACGATCATCAGGATGACAGCCACAGTTGTAAGCGTACGCACACGCGTTCCTTTTTCATAGATCCGGCGAGCAAAGAGGAACAGGATAACCACCAGGATCAATGCCAGCCCGCTCGAAAGCCGGTGCGTGAACTCGATGATTGTTTCTACCGCCGGCTGGCGTGGCAGCACTACCCCATTACACAATGGCCAATGTCCGCCACAGCCAGCCCCCGAACCTGTTGCCCGTACATATGCGCCCCACAGAACGACAAGCATGTTTCCCGCCAGCGTGACCCATGCATAAGCCGCGAATCTCCGCTCGCGCACTGATTTGATCGTGCTTGAATCTTCATTCATTTTCTGATCCCGTAGCTGCGAGCTGGCTTGCGAGAAGGATTGCTGGGTGTATGGCTTCAATCGCGGCGCCGTCCTTCAACTGGGTTCGGCAGGAAATCCCGCCCGCGCTGATGCGAGCACCATTCGAAACAGCTTCTCGAGCTGCAGGAAGGAGTGTTTGCTCACCAATCTGCATCGAGAGCTGAAAGTGCTCCGATTCATATCCAAACGATCCTGCCATCCCGCAGCAACCCGAGGGGATCTCAACTGCGTGGTAGCCAGCCTCCCCGAGTACCTCAAGCAGTGGACCGGATCCTACCAAAGCTTTCGAATAACAATGATTATGGATCCGGAGTTCAGGGTTGGTGTTTTCCCTGAAGGTCAAACGATCCACTGGCTTCTGGCCTTGACCGTCGGGTCGAACCAGGAACTCCTCCAACAGGTAGGATTGTCTGGCCACAGCCTCAGCTCGCAAATCGCCCGGGAAGAAATCAAGGTACTCATCGCGCAAGGTCATCAGGCAGGAGGGCTCAAGTCCGATGATGGCCAAGCCTTCTTGCGCGTACCCACCCAGAGCCTCAAGATTGGCCGATGCAAGCTTCTTCGCCTCGCCGAGAAAACCCTTTGAAATCATCGGCCTCCCGCAACACCCCTGGCCATCCGCGAGGCGAACCCGGTATCCCGCAGCGGCAAGCACCTTCACCGCCGCTTCGCCGATTTCAGGTTCGATGTGATTTGTATACGTGTCCAGGAAGAGAATGACTTCCTGCGTTGATTCCCGCATGACGCCACGCGCGTAGTGCTCCTTGAATGAATCACGCCTGAAACGTGGCAAGCTTCGCTCGTGCGCGATTCCAAGCAGTGGCTCCTGCAATCGATGGAAGAGCCGGCTTTGTGTCAGCGCATTAAATGGTGCAGCGAAATTGGCAGCAAGTTCGGCAAAATCAGGGAGCCTGGAAAACATCCGGCTGCGCAGCGAAGCTCCGTGTTCCTGGTAGTAGAGCTCGAGAAAGGCAGCTTTGATACGGGCCATGTCTACCGCGGTCGGACATTCAGCCTTACATCCCTTACACTCCAGGCAAAGATCGAGAATCTGGTACATCGCCTGCTGCCCAAGTGCTGAAGGCGGCAGCACACCGCTCAATGCAGCCCGGAGAGCGTTTGCCCGCCCGCGGGTAGAATCCTGTTCCTCCCGGGTGGCTTGATAGGATGGGCACATGAGACCATCTTCTTTCCGGCAAACCCCCAGCCCGGTGCAGCTCTCTACGGCTGCCGTGAAACTACCTTCGCGATAAAAAGAGAATGCTGACTGCGGCGAAAACGTCTGGTAGTCTGGCCCATAGCGCAAATTGGAGGTCAACGAACCTGGTCCACCGAAACCATCATCGGATGGGATTACCTTTCCTGGGTTGAGAAGATGGGATGGATCGAAGGTGTTTTTGATCTGGCGAAAGACCTTGCACAACTCGGGCCCAAACAGGCGTTCGTTGTATTCTGTATGTGAAAGGCCATCCCCGTGCTCACCGGATATGGATCCCCCCAGCTCGAGGACCAGGTCAACCACATCATCTGCAATTAATCTCATTTGCTCAACACCACGAGCCGTCTTTAGATTGATCATCGGGCGTAGGTGCAGACATCCAGCGGAAGCATGGGCATACCATTCACCGAAGGTCTCGTAGTAGGCGAGGATTTTATCTACACGTCGAACATATTCACTCAGATGTTCGACCGGGACAGAGACGTCCTCAATAAAAGTGATTGGCTTTGTGTCACCCGGCACAGAGAGCAGCAAGCCCAGACCCACTTTTCGAACGGCCCAAAGATCCGCTTGAACCGGCCTCTCCTGAAGCAGGATTCCTTGCTTTAACGCGCCTGCCCTACTAACGGCTTCTTCCTTTGACGAACCCGAATACTCAACCACAAGCAGCGCTGGTGGAATTTCCTCCAGAAAGCCCATTTTTCGGGCGTAGGCTGGAATAGCCTTCGCACGCTCGAGCAGCGTCCGGGGCAGCAGTTCAACTGCATCTGGATCCGTTTCCAGTGCGGGAAGTGTCGCATCAGTAGCAGCCTGAATTGATTCGCAGGGCAGGATCACGAGCACCGTATAAGGTGGGCGTGGGACGAGTCCCAGCGTGACGCTGCGCAAGATAGCCAGCGTGCCTTCCGATCCGCACAGAAGCGGAACCAGGTTTAATCCGCTCGTTGGTGGATATCTTTGCTCCGGGTCGTACCAGGCGGAAGGGCTGCCCGGTGTATAGCCGGTGAGGTAATTCAAGCTGTATCCAGAGGCTCGACGCCAGGTGCGAGGCCAGCGTTTCTCTACCTCCGTTCGAGCTGTCTGCTGCAGGTCTGCAGCTAAGCGATATAGCGAACCTTCGAGCGTCCCAGACGCGAACTTTTCCGTTAGGCCGGATTCGTCCAGAGCCTCAAAAGTAGTTTGTGTCCCATCACTCAGCACAACTTCTGCAGCCAGGATATGATCGATAGTCAGGCCATAGCGGATCGAATGGGCCCCGGTGGCGTTATTCCCGACCATACCTCCGATCGTTGCCCGATCTGCTGAAGCAGGATCTGGCCCGACCATCCACCCGGATGATGACAGCCGCCGGTTCAGCTCGGCCAGAACGATGCCCGGCTGGACCGTAACGCGGTGATTTACTTCATCAAAATCAAGAACCTCGTTCAAATAGCGGGTGAAATCGACAACCAGGCCGTGGCCCAGGGTTTGACCGGCCATGCTGGTTCCAGAGCCGCGTGGGATGATTGCGACTTGATGTTTCGAAGCGATTTCTACAATGGCATTAACTTCATCCCGGTGCCTCGGGGTAGCCACACCCAGAGGCTCGATCCGGAAATTTGAGGCATCTGTGCTGTAGAGTGCTCGAGTATACGGATCGAAACGCACTTCGCCTTCAAGCGCCGCCGCTAACTCAGCTTGAAAATCGGATCGGTTTGCCATTTGATCGCTCATAGTAGGGATTTATCTATCATCAACGAATGCGTGCGCCTACTCCAGATCAGGATCTTCAGCCGTATTTTCGTGGGTAACAGTCGAAGATGTTGTAATCTGATGTTGAAGAAATTCTGGCAGGAGTCGTTTTGGCAGGCGGCCTTTGATCATCACTTGATCTTGTTGATAATCGACGATCTCGACCTGCCCGAGATCGTGAAAGAGGCTTATCAGCCGACCATCGCGATAGGGCAGTTGAATCGTTACTTCCGTCATCGACTCATAAAGCTCGTGCTCGAGCACAGAGAGCAGCGTTTCCAGGCCATCACCCTTCAACGCGGAGATAGGAACTGCCCGCTCGAACGAATCTACCTGGTCGTAAACGAGGCTGGTTTCCCGCAATCGATCCACTTTATTCAGCGCAGAGACAATCGGGATTTCCGCCGCACCGATATCCTGCAAAGTCTCGATCACTGCCTCGGCCTGGGCATGTGCGTTGGGATGAGTTATATCAATAACATGAAGCAGCAAGTCAGCTTCGAGTATTTCCTCTAATGTTGCCCGAAAGGCTGCTACCAGCATCGTTGGAAGTTTTTGAATAAAGCCAACTGTATCTGTCAGGAGAATTGGCTTTCCACCGCCAAGTTCAATACGCCGGGTCGTCGGATCAAGAGTTGCGAACAACTCATTCGCGACATAAACCTCCGATCCTGCCAGCCGGTTAAGCAAAGTTGATTTTCCGGCATTTGTATATCCGACCAGGGCAACTGTTGGTATTGCCGCTCGTTTTCGCTTCAACCGGTAGCGGCTGCGATGTGCTCGTACCTTTTCCAGTTCATCCTTAAGGTTAGCGATCCGACGGCGAATTTCTCGCCGATCAACCTCCAGCTGGGTCTCACCAGGTCCTCGCAGGCCGACTCCGCCTACCCCACCCGCCCGACCGCCGCCGCCACCGGCCTGGCGCGCCAGGTGGGACCATGCCCGGGTCAAACGTGGCAGGCGATATTCGTACTGCGCTAATTCGACCTGCAGTGATCCCTCGCGCGTGTTCGCATGCTGAGCGAAAATATCTAGGATCAAGGCCGTACGGTCAACGACCCGAACGTCTTCACCGAAGATTTTTTCAAGCTCACGCTGGTGGCGCGGATTGAGCTCATCATCGAACAGGACCATGTCCGCCGACAACTCTTCCAATAAACTCTTGATCTCTTCGATCTTGCCCGATCCGAGGTAGGTTTTCGGATTTGGGCTATCCAACTGCTGTGTCGCCTGTCCAACAATATCCAATCCATCCGTCGCGGCCAACAGCTTCAATTCTGCGAGGGAATCATCCAGCGAGAGCAGGTTTTCCTGCTCCGGGAATGTCGCCCCGACCATGAATGCCCGTTCGCGCGGCCGCTTTGTGGGAGTTGGATTCTTTTTCATGGACTCAATTCACCTGCGAACGCCAAGCAAACGCGCTGTCAGATCATCTGGTGGATTCGTGTTGAACGGAACCATGATATGGAAAGTGCTGCCTGGATTCTTGCGTTCATCATATCCGGTAGAGGAGATCCAGATTGCACCGCCGTGAGCTTCAAGAATACCACGCGCCAGATGCAACCCCAGATGCGGCCGCGCCTCTGTACTCGCGCTTTGCGTATCACGCTGCAGAGAACTGAAGGGCTCAAAGATTCGCGTTTGATCTTTTGGATCGATACCTGGACCCATATCCTTGACGGTAATTTCGATAAACCCCGAAAGCTCTCGACCCCTTATCGTGATAGTTCCAGCTTTCCGGCTGTATCGCAGCGCGTTCTCGACGATGTTCATGATCGCCTGTTGAATACGTTCCCCATCGAGGAAGATCCGCTGCTCGAACTGCGGAAGGCGATGAATACGAAGTGATTGGTTACGGCTCTTGAGTTTCGGCCGCAGCTCATTCCTGACATTTTCAAGCACATCCCGTATCAAGACCGGTTTATACTGCAGCGAGATCATCTGGTTATCGACCATGGCGACATCAATCAGGTCATCAATCAAGTCTCGCATCTTGGTGGTGCCGCCTGCCATGCCATCCAGCCATGAAGCTTCTTCGCTTTTGGCATCCAATCGCTCACGAATGAGCCCCATATAACCTTCAATCAATGTAAGCGGTGTTCGCAGCTCCTGGGTGGCGATAGTGATAAACCGCGATCTGGATTCGTTCAATGTCTCCAGCGCCTGATTTATCTTCTGCTGCTTCTCAGCGGCAAGATCCAATTGAATCCGGCTTTCACGGAAGGTGACAAAAGAGACCATTCGGAAAAATACGGGCTCCAGCTCTGCTTGAAGCTCCAGGACTTCGTGCTCTGTAAGTTCCATACGAGCGGCTGCGAAAATCCCTCCCTGGAAAGTATGAAGCATGCTAACAAGGCTCTGATCGAGATACGACTCGAAGTCGATCTTATCCTTTCCAAACCGCAGCGTCTCAAGCCAGTTGTCGACAAATGACTCAAAAGGACGCCAGTCATTCGTAAGCAGAATATCATTCAGCGAGATGAAAAAGCGCTGGAGTGTTGTATCGTCGATTTTTCGCAGCAATGGATCTCGTTCGAGAATTTCGAGCACGAGTTTGACCCAGCGCGAGTTAAGCCTCTGAAGATATCCAAAAGCGATTGTCATCTAACACAACTCTTTATGACCTTGATTTAATTCAAGCAAGTGTACACGGAAAATGACCATACTGCTCTTGGATGCGCATTAGCGCTCCTCCAGCCAGAGCTGCAAGGTTCGGCCAACCTGGTAAAGGCTCTCCGCACTGATTTGGTCCACCGTATCAGCGGTCGTATGCCACGCGGCATACTCAATATCGATCACATCGACAGCGGGGATCGATAGTTGAACGAACGGCAGGTGATCATCAATGATGGAATGCTTCGATTCAGGGATGAAACCTGAAAAACCGTATTTCGCGGCGATTGACCATATTTCTTCTGCTAATTTACGATCGGAGTTATTCTCAATATAAATTTGCAGATCCCTATCTCCGACCATATCCACCACAACAACGGCATCGGGATTGTGCTTTAGATTTGCAGCCATATAGCTTGCCCCTACGCTCCAATCCCAACCATCCAGGCGACCTTGATCTTCTCCATCAAAGAAAGCCAGTTCGATGTCAAAACTGAGCTTTCCAGGCTCGAGAACACGCGCCAGTTCAAGCAACACAGCGACACCCGAAGCACCATCGTTAGCTCCAGGAACCGGGTCGCCGGGAGAGATAGGGTCAGAATCGGCGAATCGCCTGGTGTCGTAATGCGCGCTGAGAAGCACATAGGGCTTGGAAGCGGAATGCTCGCTGGGCCATGCCAGGATATTGCACAACGGAATTCCTTCGTGCTCGAAGCACTGTGATTCAGCCTTCCACCCATAGTCAATCAGTTCACCTTCAATCCAGGCGCGAGTTTCACGGATTGCGTTACTCCCCGGTATGCGGGGGCCAAATGCCAGCTGTCGTTCTACCAGCTGGTATGCTTGTTCAGGGTCAAACTCCTCTGAGTCCTTTGATTCTTGCGGTTTACAGGCCGTGAAGAACACAGCAAGTACGACCAGGAAAGCAAGGATTCGCGTAGCCTTATGATTTTTCATGTATGAACTGTATATGTAGTCCATCATGATAAGTGGCTATGCGCATTATATAATTCTAAAATTACGGCTCCCATCGATTCATGCGAACGACGCGCATGCGCTGCAGCTCGCTCGCGCCGCGATCGGATCCGTGGACCATCCAGTGCCGGAAGCAGGCCGATGTTCGCCTTCATCGGCTGAAAGTCCTTCGAGTCCGCATGACTGATGTAATTCAGCAAGGACCCCAGCATGGTTTCGATCGGCAGCAAAACTTGATCCTCGCCCAGCGCACGATGTGAGGCATTGATGCCCGCCAGGCATCCGGTCGCAATATTTCCCAGATAGCCCTCCACACCGGTAATTTGGCCTGCGAAGAATAGGCTGGGACGCTGCCGATGTTCCAATGTTGGAAATAAAATGCGTGGTGCATTGATAAAAGTGTTTCTATGCATCTGCCCATATCGCATAAATCGGGCTTGCGTAAGGCCGGGAATCAGGCGAAAGACACGGCGCTGTTCGGGGAATGTTAAATTCGTTTGGAACCCGACCAGGTTGTAAAGTGAGGCTGCCTGATTGTCCTGGCGAAGCTGAAGGACGGCATGCGGCCGTCGTCCAGTGCGCGAATCCTGCAGTCCGACCGGGCGCATCGGCCCGAAGGCGAGTGATTCCTGGCCCCGCTCGGCAATGATCTCGATCGGCAGACAGCCTTCGAAAAATGTATGCGCACCCGCACGGACTCCATCTTTTATGTCCTTTTCAAAACTTCGTAGCGCGATTCTCTCTGCGCCTAGAAGCTCCCGAACGAAGTGTTGGTATTCTTCCCGATTCAAAGGGCAGTTGATGTAATCCCCGGTCTTTTCCTCTCCCCGTCCATAGCGTGAAGCTCGATAAGCAATGCTCATATCGATGCTCTCCGCCTCGACGATCGGAGAAATGGCATCATAGAAGTAAAGGTGATCCTCACCGGTAAGCCGCGCCAGGTCTGCACTCAGAGCTGGCGAGGTTAATGGCCCGCTGGCAATGATTGCCAGCCCGTCCGGAACATGCTCAACCTCCTGACGAACGATCTCGATTCGTGGATGTGATTCCAGTTGGTGTGTAACCGCCTTTGCAAATGCACCGCGATCCACTGCGAGCGCACCGCCAGCCGGCACACAGGTCTTTTCTGCAACGTCCAGCAGCAGCGACTGAAGCGAGTCCAGCTCACTCATCAATATCCCCGAGGCTCGGTCCGGAAGCTTTGAGCCAAGGGAATTCGAACAGACTAACTCGGCCAGGTCGCTGCTCGTGTGGGCTCCGGTCTCAACCCGCGGGCGCATTTCGTATAACGTGACATCCAATCCACGTTGTGCTGCCTGCCAGGCTGCCTCGCTTCCGGCTAGCCCCCCTCCAATGACCGTTACTCGGTTTTCCATGTGGTCGATTCTAACATGCACTAATTCAAAATATATGGCATACTTCTTGCAACTAGATTGCTCGCACCTATTGATCAATGTATACTCACCTGCGAGGCGAGCCATGTATCAAGTCCAAGATCAATCGATCCGACCTCTGACCACCGCCCATCTGGCACAGACGATGAGCTTGCTCGTGCTCTCGAACCAGGAACTGCGCGACCGGGTCCTGTCCGAGATTTCATCCAATCCAGCGCTCGAGCTGCTCGAAGAAAGAGTCTGCCCTGGATGTCACCGCGTGCTCAAGGGCACTTCCCAATGCCCCGTTTGCAGTCGTGGAAATCAAGACGGTGAACCGATCGTCTTCCTTTCGCCGCGTGATTCGATCCGGCCGACCCGCCGCAACGCTCTTGACGATCAACCGATGGATCGCGAACCCGCCGCTCCTGAGGATCTCAGCCTGCATGTCTTGCAGCAGCTTGCCGGTGACCTGAAACCCGAGGATCGCAGCCTGGCTTTATATATCCTGGCCAGCCTGGATGATGATGGTTTCCTGGTGGATCACCCGGCGATCATCGCCCAGGCCACTCGGACACCCTTCCCTCGCGTCCAGCGTGTCCTGGCGTTGATTTCATCGGCGGACCCGGTCGGGCTGGCGACGGAAGGACCGAAACAGGCCCTGCTCGTGCAGCTGGCGCAGTACCCGGCCGAAGATATGATGGCCGATTTGGCCCGCAGAATGCTGACTCAGACTTTCAGCGAACTTGGGCGCAGGGAATATGACAAGATCGCCCACGAGCTCGGTACCAATGTACGCCAGATCCATGCCGCAACCGAATTCATTCAAGAGAACCTGAATCCTTACCCTTCACGGGCATACTGGGGTTCAGGACGTGAAGCTGCTCAAGGTGATCCTAACGTTTACCATACTCCTGACATCATGATTTCAAGATCCCCTTCTGATCCGTTTGGCCCGCTGATGGTCGAAATTTTCTCGGCGATCTCTGGATGGCTGCGGGTAAATCCACTCTTCAAGCAGGCAATGGATTCGAAAAATGGTGAGCAGAATGAAGAATGGTCTGAGCACCTCGAGAAAGCGAACCTCTTTGTAAAGTGTCTCCAGCAGCGCAACAACACCATGCGCAAACTTATGGAGCTGCTCGTGACCAGCCAGCGTGAGTTTATTCTCGATGGGCCGCGATACCTTGTTCCGATGACACGCGCTCAGTTGGCAGATGAAATTGGGGTGCACGAATCAACCATTTCGCGCGCCGTGGCAAATAAATCCGTTGCGCTTCCGAACGGTAAAATCATTCCGCTGGCGAAGTTTTTCGACCGCAGTCTCTCGGTACGCGACCAGATTAAGGAAATCGTCGAGAATGAACTGAAACCTCTAACCGACGACGAGATTGCCTCAATGCTACAAGAAGAAGGCATCAAGATCGCCCGCAGAACCGTTGCAAAATATCGGGCGATTGAGGGAATCCTCCCGGCCCGCCTGCGCGGGACCAACAAGCTTTCTCAAGCTGCTTAGGATCAGGTCATTGTCCAAGGACACATCACCCACCAACCCGATCGCCCGTTTCTTCAAAACTGATCCCTACCGCGAGCTCTTTTATACGCTCGCCGACACCTTTGAGAGCGCCGTGCTGGTTCTATCTGGCACGGAGCCTCGTTTAATTACCTGCAATCACCAGTTTTTACTCCTGACCGGATATGCGCGTAAAGATTTGGAGACTCTGGCTCCCTCCGAACTCTTTCCCGGCGAAGCCGGCCATCTCGCTCTGGAACAGATCTTGGAATGCTGGAATGCCTCAGAATGCCATCTGGAGCAGGTACCTTTTCAAACCCGCTCAGGGGACCTTATTCCGATCGATCTGGACGCATTTCCCATCGTCCCGGGTCGATCGGCGATACTTATCCTCGCTCAGCCCTCCCAAGTCCGGATGGCAGCCGTTGCCCGCCAGGAAAGCGAAACAGAGCGCCTGCACACACTGCTGCGCATCACCGATCGCATTCTGGAGGAAGGGGAAGGTGCCCTCCCAAGCGTTCTCTCCTACGCCGGGACGATGCTTCATGCGGAATACACCGCAATCTACCGGCTTTCACCCACGTCACCGGATTACATGCTTATCGGAAGTCTGCCGGCTGAATTTCCGGAATTCCTGCCAACGACGACCCTGGGAGCACTGCCAAAGACCACTGCCTGGAGCTTAGGGCAGCGACCGGAGATCGAGCTTCAGAAAGCGGCAAGGGCAGCAGAGATCGGCCATTTGCGCACTGCGTTAATCGGCGAGAGCGAGGCATGGATCGGGTTGCTCATCGTGGGCTGGGATGAGGCCGCTGAACTACCTGCCGAAGCAGGGGCACTGATCGAAACGCTCGCTAACCTATGCCATCTTGCGGTCCATCTTGGCTTGCTGCGCTCATCCTCCGATCAGCGTGAGCGTACCATTTCCAGGTTGGAAGCTGAGATCACAAGCCAGTTTGAAGCTGTTGGCGATACGCTGATTGTCGTGGACCAGGAGATGCAGATCTTACGTTCAAACAGCGCCCTGACACGCTTGCTTGGATTTCACCCCAATGAAATTATCGGGCGTCCCATTCAGGATATTCTGGTCGGACCCGAGGACGTTACCGCAACGTTGCTGGATGCCCTTGGACACCATCGCGATGCAGAGCGATCGCGCTTGATCCTTCATCACCGTGATGGCACACCCCTTCCGGTGCATCTGCATGCTGTTCCACTGGACGTGCCTGGCGGCGAGCAGCTGGTCATCGCTCTTAAGGATCAGTCGGAGCAGCAGGCGATCGAAGATCAGACAGAAATCCTCGCACAGCGGGCATTGCTCGGTGAAGTTACGGCCATCTTTGCCCATGAGGTACGCAACCCGATCAATAATATTTCGACCGGCGTACAGCTGGCAGCCTCGCGCCTTGGAAAGGAACACCCCCTGTACGACTCGCTTGAGAGAGTTCGGGGGGAGTGCATCCGTCTTGATCAGTTAATGAGCGATGTGCTCTTCTTCGCTCGACCGCTGGAACTCAAGATGGAGGCGCTCGATCTGGCGGACCTGATGCACCGCATCCTGGCTCGCTGGGCCCCGCGTTTCAACCAATCCGGGGTACGCTGCCACACATCATTCCAGGCCGAACTCCCGCAGGCATCTGCCGATCCCCGCACACTCGAACGCGTAATCGTCAACCTGATCAGCAACGCGCTCGAAGCGATGACGGAAGGCGGAACGCTTTCCATCACTCTGGCATGCGCTGGCGACAATCTCAACCCCATGCTTGAATTAAAGGTGGCAGATACCGGACCAGGAATACCGGCGGATAAGATCGATCGAATTTTCGATCCATTCTTTACAACCAAGAAGGATGGTACCGGGCTTGGGTTGGCGATCAGCCGTCGAATCCTCTCGGCACATAAGGGAAACATCCAGGTCGAAAGCTTTCCGGATGCTGGAACCGTGTTTACCATTCACCTGCCAACGGCATAGGTTAATTCACCAGGAGTCCGCATGTCTGCAACGGTTCTGATCGTCGATGATGAAGCCCCGGCTCGTTCCTTCATAAGCGAGGCACTGACAGATGCCGGCTATGAGGCGATCGAAGCCGGGACCCTCGCCGAAGCCAACGAAGCGATCGATACCGCAGCTGCAGATATTGTTCTGCTTGACGTGATGCTGCCAGATGGTTCCGGTCTTTCGCTATTGGACCGGTTGGCTCTCGAAAACCCCCGCCCGCCGGTCATCCTGATCACCGCTTTCGGGGAAGTCGATACCGCAGTTGAGGCGATGAAAAAAGGAGCACAGGATTTCCTGCAGAAACCGCTTGATCTTGAACGACTGCTGCAAGCTGTCGAAAGATCCTCCGAAGTCGTTGCGCTGCGGCGCGAGCTCGATCTGCTTCGGCGCTCCTCGACCGGTGAAACCGAAATGATTATCGGTGATTCGCCGGGAATGAAACGCATCATGCATGAAGCCGAACGGGCGGCAGCGGCCTCGGTATCTGTGCTCATAACGGGTGAAACCGGGACTGGCAAGGAAGTCCTGGCCCGAACAATCCACAGCATCGGCCCCCGGATCGATAAGCCCTTCATCCCGATTAACTGCGCTGCGCTGCCGGACACGATGATTGAATCGGAGTTATTCGGATATGAGGCTGGCGCGTTCACCGGGGCGCAAAAGAAAAAGCCAGGCTTGATCGAGATCGCCGACGGTGGAATTCTCTTCCTGGATGAAATCTCGTCAACAAAGCAGGAAATGCAGGCGAAATTGCTGCGCGTGCTCGATGAACATAAATTCAGGCGGGTCGGCGGTGTGAAGGAGATTGCAGTGGACGTACAGATCCTGGCGGCCAGCAACCGTGACTTGCCGGCAATGATCCAGGAAGGCACATTTCGTGAAGACCTCTACTACCGCCTAAAAGTCGTGGATCTGCACCTTCCTCCGCTCCGTGAGCGCATCGGGGATGTCCCGGCCCTTGCTGGCAGCTTCATTCGCCAGATCAACCTTCGTGTCGGCGGAACGATCGAGGGCATTACCCCGCGAGCGATCGAAGCCTTGAAGAAGCATTCGTGGCCAGGCAATATCCGTGAACTGCGGCACGTCATAGAACGCGCGGTCTTATTCTGCGACGAGGAGATGATCGATCTGGCACATCTCCCCCCCGACATTCAAGCTTTCGATAAAAAGAAATAACCCCCCTGGCACGTAAATTGCATCTATCGCCTCCAGACGCTAGTCCTGGAGGCGATCATGATTCCTCTCACGTTCAATGATGTTCAGATGCTTCTCTCCGCCGCCCTGTTTATCTTGGGCTTTCTGCTGGTCCTGATTGGCTCGTTCGTCATGGTCAATCGTGGATACTCACGCGAAATCAGCGCCCTTGCCAAACACACAGCCCGGCTGGGACAAAAGGGCATCGCGCAGGATGTTACCGGCCTTGTTAACAGCGCCAATGAACTGGTTGCCTCGATCACCAGTCTGGTTCGAACTGCAAGTGGCATCGGTGTTTTCCTGATTGTTTTAGGCCTCGGCATGCTGGGTGCCTCCTATTGGGTATTACAGCAAGTGCAGTGGCCACTCTAGATAGGTGATTACGATGCTCAATGACGCAGACATCCTCTCGACCCTGACCGAGCTGTTTGGCGAACATAAACGCCAGTCGATCGTCTCACGCCTCTATCGCCTTCCGGAAATCTGGGATGCGCTGCATGACGCCAGCTTTCTCTCGTCAACGGCCGAGAAGCTCACAGCAGAAAATTGGTTGCCAGGCAGAATCGTCGCACAAGCATACGGTCATGACGATTTGACCGCGTTGGCTAAGGACGGTCTCGTCTTCGACGGTGATAACCCCGTCTCTGATATGGGCTATGCTGCGGCTTGCTTGAAGGATGTCGCCGCATTGAGCATCCAGCTGCTTGCGAAATCAAAGGAACCGGAGTCGCGGGAAGATGTAGCCCAGGCGATTGAGGGCAATCCGGGAATGTGGACAACGGCGTTGGCTTGCGTCTGGCCGGACTTGATGGCCACGACCTGGCTGAAGGATTATCTTCCCAGCCCTCCTTCGAGCATGCATGCCCGCATGATTGCAACGGCCTTGCTTGCGAACCTGGATGTCTTGCAAGCGGCACAAGCACTGGTTAGCCTGGATAAGATCCAGCTTGCAAGCCTGCTGCCGGCTTTACAAACGGCAGGGTACGAACAGCTTTTTACAACCCTCGGACAGCTGTCGATCGAGAAGCTGGCCGAGATTGATGTGAGAGAGGAAGTCGACCCGTCCCCGGCCTGGATCACCCCGGCTATGCTGCTCGCTGTCAGCGGTGACACCGAGGGCGCTCACCAGGCTTTTCGGCAGGCATGGGATCGTTCGAATGAAACCTCAGCGAAAATCGCTGACCGACTGGCGGAAGTAGCCCGTCAAACGGGTGATCCGGTTCTTGAGCTGGAAGCCCGCCGGCAGGCGGTGGAGTCGTCTACATCAGAGCATCGCCGTGCAGCTCTGGCCCGCTCGCTATACGAGCTCAATCGTGATGAAGAAGCCCTCCAAATTCTCACCAAGCCAGATTCGGTGGTCGAGATGGTCGTTGCGGGAGCGCTCTATAACAGAATTGGAAATCGCCAGCAGGCTACCGCAATGCTGCTGCAAGCCTCGACAAAGATAGCATCAGATTCAACCATCGGTGACGATTGGAAGTGTTGGCTGGTTGAACAGCTGGCTGAAATAGGGGAGCTTAATTCCGCGATCGATGTTCAACAGGCACGTTGTGAAGGTCTGGGGACCCAAAAAGGGATGATGCTCGAATTGGCCAGGCTTCATTCACGTGCAGGTAATCCAGATGCATGTGCGGCATGTGCTGAAGTCGCGGTGGCACTGGATCCATCGTCCCGCGACTCGCTGCAGTTGCTGGCCGAATCTCTGCAAAAATCCGGCCAACCACGGCGAGCACTGAGTCATTGGCTGAAGATATCGCAGCAGGATTCCGGAGTGTGGGCTCAGGTCAGTCGTTGCGCGATTGAGGCGGGAGAAGCATCCGTTGCACTTACTCACGCTACCGAAGCGCTGAAGGATGCCCCCGATTCGGTCGAAGCGCAGGTCCTGATTGGCAAATCACATGTCCTCAACGGAGACTACGAAACCGCACGAACTTATCTCGAACGAGCCGTTGACCAGGCGCCAGCTCAGGCAGATGCATGGATCGCTCTCGCAGAAGCACAATCGGCGTGTGGGGATGATGAAGCCTCGGGCGAAACCTTGCAGAAAGCCGTGCAATCAGCTGCTGGCGACGGTAAGGTCCATATGGCATTCGCTCGCTGGCTTCGCGTAAAAGGCCAGTTGTCAATGGCACTGGACCACGTGCGCGTTGCGGTTGGCATCGATCCCGGGCAATCTGAATGGCGCATCGAACAGGCTGAAATCCTGCGTGATCTTGGCAAAATTGACGAAGCATTGCCTGAGTTGCGTGCCGCTCTGGCAGCGCAGCCTGGCAACTGGCGCGCCCGGGAAGCGCTCGCGCTCACCTACGAATTGAAGAACGAACTTCCTGCGGCCGCTCACGTTCTGCGTCGAATTCCGGACAACATCGAACCGGATTCGAAGTTAATTGCAGGAAGAATCCTGGTTAAGTCTTCGGATGCTAGCTCTCATGATCAGCTCCAGCAAGCAACCGAACTGTTGGTCGCCGCACGAGAGCAGGGCGTATCCGACAACTCGCTTTGGTACTGGCTTGCCCTAGCTTACGAACGTTCTGGTTTGACGGCCCAGGCCGTCGAGGCATTCCATGCTTATCTGGAAGAAACCGGCAGCGAGAAACAGCCTCTAAAACTGGATGCCTTCGTCGGTTTTGCTCGTACGGCTATCGAGACAGACCAAATCCAGCGGGCGATCGATAAGCTTGAAATCGCGCTGCGTGAGTTTCCGGCGTCGCACCAGGTTCTCTCTAACCTGGCTAAAACATACCTCTCGTCCGATCGTTCCCAGGATGCAGAACAAGTCGCACGGCAAGCAGTCGAGCTCGAGCCCGACAATGTCGAGAGTTTGCAGACCCTGCGTGACGCAGTCCTGGCCCAGAACAAGACCACCGAGGCTATTTCGCTGCAGGAACAGATCCTCGCAAAGGACCCGCAGGATATTAATGCCCTGCGACAATTGTCAGAGATCGAATATTCCGCCGACCAAGTGGAACGCGCACAGATGCACCTGGCAAAGGCGGTTTCAATTGGTCGTAACGATGCTACCGTGCTGCTCTCCCTCTCGGAGACAGCGAAGGCCTTCGGTCGTGAACGGCTTGCACATGGGATCCTGAAACGTGGGGCTCGAATCGAGCCCGAGAATGAGGAAATCCTGGCCTCTCTTGCTGAGACCTCGGAAAGCCTCGCCGATCTTGAAACTGCGCAATCGAGTTGGCTTCAGTACGCAACCCTGAGAAAGAACGAGCCCCGGCCTTTGGAACGGGCCGCACAGGCACTCTGGAAGCTCGGCCGTCGAACCGCCGCGATCGGCTTGTGGGAGCGTGCACTTGATATTTCGGACCAGGCTGAGCTGCACCTTGCGCTGGCAGAAGGATTGCGTCTGTCCAATCAGCCGGAAAGAAGTCTTGACCACTACCGGGCAGCGGCCGAGAAATCGGGTGGAGATCCATCGATCTTGATCCCGGTCAGCGAAGCGCTCTATGAGCTGGGCCAGATAGAAGAATCTGAAAACATCCTTTCAACAGCCGGTTCGAACCAGAAAACCCCGGCCGGGGTCAGCATCCTTCAGGCTAAACACGCACTCGAACGATCTGATTTTGAAAAGGCTGACCACAAAATTAAACAGGCGAAAGCTCTTTCCGGTGAAAGCACGATCGTGCGAACCCTAGAGCTTCAGCTCGCCCAACGGATAGGGAAGCGGCAGGTTGCAGACCGAGAGCTAAAGAGCCTCTTGAATACAAAGTATGAAGACGATCGTGAGTGCCTGGCAGCTGTTGATGCAGCTCTCTCCGTAAACGCCTGGGGTGAGGCAGTTGCTTTTCTCGCCACTTATCTCGAATCGCATCCATTAACCGACACGATGGCACAGAAGATTCTCATTCTCTCCCACCGTGTACGCGACCTTGACTGGCTATACGCAAGCGTCTGTGAAGCGACAAATCACACACCAACGGCAGCTGCACAAGGTGTCGAGCAGCTGGTCGAGCAGGTCAAGCAGCTGCCAGCAGGCGTTCCATCAATCATTGAATCACTGGTCACAACCTGGGAAGCGATCCAGACTGGAGCTATCGAGGCTGAAGTTTTCGATGGAATATACCGGGCCCCGAAGTCAGCTCAGTTGATGCTGTTGGAAGCGGGTGCGATTGCACTGCTGAAAGCGAACCGCCCTGCCCGAGCCCTCGAATTGGTGGAATCTGCTGTAAACACGGGTCCCGGCCAGGCCAGGCGGCTGCTCTTGAAGGGCATCGCTGAGACGATGCTGAAACGGTTTGAGCCAGCCATTCAAACCTTCGACGAGGCTGCGGCCGATCCAATCCATCAGCCGCTGGCCTTCTACCTGCAATCGGAAACCTACCGAAAATATGGCCGCCAGTCGGAGGCTCTCAGCAAACTGAACGCGGCCTTGGCATTGTGGCCGGATGAGAGCAACTGGCACTTCAAACTTGCGCAGGAGTACGTCGCTGCGGATCACATCGATGCCGCACTCCCACACCTGCAGCAGGCAGCTGAGATCGAGCCTGCGAACGGCGAATACATGGTCGCTCTAGCCCGCGCTTATAACCACGTCGGGCAAACCAATGAGGCGCTCAACTGCTATGCCCTCGGTCTGCAATCAGCCCCGAAATCAGCAGGCATTTGGAGAGACGCGGGTGAAGTCGCCCTCGCGGCAGGTGATCTGGCCAGCGCAGAGGCGTGGTTGGAACGTGCCTGTACGCTGGCCCCTTCCGACGCGATCTGCGCGATCCAATCTGCCCGGACCGCGCTCGCGCGAGGCGATATGAAGGCAGCCCTAAAGCGGGGCCAGGCAGCCGTTCGAATGCAGCCTGACGACGCGGAGGTCTTAAGCGGCATGGGTGAGATCCTTGCTGCCGATGGGAAGTTCGAGAAAGCGATCCAGATGTACGACATAGCCCTGAAGTCAGAAGAAGAAAACCTGACGATCCGGCTTGCCCGCGGCAGGCTGTTGGCTAAATCCGGCCGTTCAAGCGAAGCCGCCGCTGAGCTCGAATCGATTATCAATTCAGCTCCCGATCACGATCAGGCGTGGGCAAGTCTGGCCCGCGCTCAGATCGAGAGTGGGAAACTGGAACAAGCGCTTGAGGCGGCAAATCACGCTCATAATTTGAGCCCCCGCAACGTTCAATACATGCTCTTGCTGGGCCAGGTTTGCCGGATGAATGGGCAACTCGATCGGGCGTTGAGTGTACTGTCTGAAGCTTCGCGATTTGCATCCGAAGATGCAGACTTAGCACGCGAACTTGGAAAAGTCCACGAGATGCGCCGAGAGCACAGTGCCGCCCTGGATGCCTATCAACTGGCGCTTAAGAAGAATCCCGATGATTTCGAATCGCTCATCGAAGCTGGTTTGATCTTGAAGAATATCAAGGTCTACGACCAGGCCGGCGAGCTGTTCGAACGTGCCGTGAAACTAAATCCTGTCGATCCCCAGGCCTTGCAGCAGCTGGCCACAATTCGCGCCCTGCAGCTGATCCACGGGGGAACCCGGGAAACCGAGGCGGTGGCTTCATGACCGATCGTGCGACATTCATTAAACTCATCGAAACCGCCTTGCTTGCCAACCGAGCGGACTACGCCCGGTATACCGCGAGCGATTGGTTGGCTACCTGGCCGGGGGATATCCAGGCGCAAGTCCTGCTTGCACGAGCGCAGCTTCAGCTCGGAGAGCACTCAGCGGCTCTCGAGCGGCTGGCTCGATTGATCCACGTGGATCCCGAACGAGCTGAAACTTACGGAATGCTCGCCAGTGTTCTGCGCACGATGGGAGATACCGGTCGGGCATTGATCTTCGAGGCTTGCGAGCGAATACTGCGCGGCGAGGAACTTGATGGCAACCGACATCCTCAATGGGCTGTAAAACTTCGGGCAGCATATGCCGAACTCCGCAACACAGGATCGAAACTGCCACTTCGTCTGGCACAGGAAGCATTGGCTGCCGACCCCGATCTGGCTCTGCCCTACGTCATCGGGATGAGGGCTCAAGCTTCGGCCGGAGATTTGCACGGCGCATTAAAACTAGCCCAGGTTGGTAATCATCGCTGGCCTGAGTGTGTTGCGTTTCTGCTGGCACTCGGTGAAGGCTACCTTCAAAATGGCGAAATTGGCCGTGGCGTTGAATATTTACACCAGGCGGCGAGCCTTGATTGCGGCGGGGAGCTATCAGCCTCGCTTCTCGCCCGGCAGGACGAATACAAGAACCTCTGGCCAACCGAACTCGAAGCTGAATTAAGCCGGCCGGTACCAGCCGATGTCGCCTCACTCCTTGGCGATAACCGCCTGGTTGGGACGAAATTGGTAGATGAGGCAGGAGCAGATCACTCCGATTCAGATACCTTTGATGCTGCGCCCGATGGAGCCAACTCACCGCAGGTAGGTATTGATAGCGGCGCTCCACTCCCGGCTCCGGAACCCTGGGAGGCTTTCCGCGGGCCGGATGCGGGAGAAGCTCCCGCACCTGAACGCCAGGTGCCAGAGCCGCCGGAAGCATTGATCGAGATCGATGACGATCTGCGCCGGCTCGCCGGCCGCCTGAACGCTCGTCGTCGGGCCCGGGATGAGGACGGGCGGGTGCCCGCGTATATCGTGCTCACGAGCCGCAGCCGAATGCTGCAGAAAGTTGGCGAAGGCGCCTTCGCAACGATCGACCAGACGATCATGAAATTGGTCGAGGCAGTTCGCCGCCGGCCAGGATGGACCGCTTACCGTATCTATCCCGATGATCCATCGACGCTGGAACCGTTTGGCGTATCCCCATGCGATCCGGGCAATGCCTGGCAGATCAAGCTGAGGATCGCAGATCTCGATGCCGCGCTCGCGAAACGGGGAGAGATGATCGGGGCGTTGTACATCGTTGGCGGTAATGACGTCGTTCCCTTCCACCGCCTGCCCAACCCAACGGACGATAGTGATGATGAAGTGCCGTCGGATAATCCTTATTCCACAGGCGACGAAAACTACTTCCTGCCGGAATGGCCAGTAGGACGGCTTCCAATTGAGCAGGATGAGACCCTGCTGTGCAAGCTGCTTGAGGCATCGATCGCCTATCATCAGCAAACAGGGCGTCCCGCGGGCAGTTTCCACCGCCTCAGCAACTGGCTCCGCCGCCGGCTCTCGAGACTCATCAACCCGAATGCGAGAACTCTGGGCTACACGGCCAGTATCTGGAAGAAGGCCTCCCTGGCTGTATACAAAGCCATCGGTGATCCCCGATCCATGATCTCGTCCCCACCCGTTGAAGCCGCCCGGCTCCCCGCCGGCGCGATTCGGCCGATCCACCTTTCCTACTTCAATTTGCACGGGTTAGAGGACAGCCCGGAGTGGTATGGCCAACGTGATCCAATGCGGGATCAACAGGTAAAGATTGAGTTCCCGGTAGCTCTTCGACCGCAGGATGTTGTCAACAGCGGTCGCGCCCCACGGGTCGTCTTCTCCGAAGCCTGCTACGGTGCCAATGTAATCGGCAAAGGAATCGACACCGCCCTGAGCCTGAAGTTCCTGGCCTCAGGCACCCGCGCCATCGTCGGATCAACCAAGATTTCATATGGCTCGATCACCCCACCGCTGATTGCCGCCGACCTGCTCGGACGTCAATTCTGGCAGAATCTCAACAGCCGGCTTCCGGTTGGTGAAGCTTTACGACGAGCAAAACTGCAGCTTGCATCCGAGATGCATAAGCGGCAGGGGTACCTGGATGGTGAAGATCAAAAGACCCTGATCGCCTTTGTTCTATATGGGGATCCGCTTTTCCGCCCGGGGTTGGAATCGATCCAACTCGGCGAGAAGACGGTCATCCGGCGCAGCTCGAGGCCGACCTCGATGAAAACCGCCTGCGCACTGGGAGGGCCTGAAGTCGAACAGGACCAGCTCTCAACGACAACGATGAAGAAGATTGAGCTAATCGTCGCCCAATATCTGCCGGGGATGCAGGATGCCTCCTGTACGATCCACCATCAGCATATCCACTGTGATGGAAAAGATCACGCCTGCCCCACCCACAGCATGGGCCAGAAGGTTGTCGCCGGGAATCAGGGTTCGACTCTGGTCGTGACGCTTGCCAAATCCATTTCCGATGGCGGACGCAATCACCCGCACTTCGCCCGGCTTACGCTCGATTCATCCGGAAAGGTGATGAAACTCGCCATCTCTCGCTGACGGAAATAAGACCATGGCACGCTTCTTGCATCATTATTCGCAGGAAGGAAAACGTGCCATGGTCTCAGATCAGAACAAGCTCGGTTTCTATTATCGCCCCGACGACCAGCATTACAGTCAGGCTGATCTCCATAATTGGCTTTCCGTTCTGAAAAACCTGCAAATTGGCTGGCTGGTACTCCGTGGCCGCCAGGATCAGCTGCTGCCCCAGCCTTTCATCCAAGGCTTGCAACTGGCTGGCATTGAACCAATTATTCATGTCCCGGTTAGCCTGCAGGACCTCAATCATGCGGAAATCGATGATCTGCTGCCGAGTTATGCCGATTGGGGCATCCGTCATATGGTCATTGGTGACCGCCCCAACCTGCGTTCCATGTGGAAGCCTTCGGACTGGGCCCGTGGCGGGTTGGTGGAGCAGTTTCTCGACAAATTCCTGCCAATTTGGAACTCACAGATGAAATATGGCTTCCAGCCGGTTTTCCCAGCTCTCGAGCCAGGTGGTGATTACTGGGATACCGCCTTTCTAACTTCATGCTTGAAATCACTGCAGCGTCGCTCGAAGGATGAATTAGCGAATGAACTAATCCTGGCTATGTATGCCTGGTCTTACGGCAGACCACTTGACTGGGGCGCTGGCGGACCGAGTGCATGGCCTGAATCAAAACCCTATCAAACACCGGATGGAAGCCAGGATCAATGCGGACTACGCATTGTTGACTGGTATTCATCGATTTCACGTGAGGCAATCGGCTCTGAGCTAAAGATGCTTGTCCTGGCCGGCGGGGTTCACCCGGAAGATCGCAATACTTCCAGCCAGGATGTCCAGGCTGATATCCATGCTAGCCTGGCCCGCGATCTCCTGATGTCCAGGTATTCGGATAACCTGGTCAGCTTCAGTTTCTACACCTTATCTGCTGATCCTGATCAGGCATTGATCGGTTGGTACGACAAAAACCTGGCCGGCAGCAAGAGCGCTGAAGCCCTGGAGCGATTAATGTTGGCCGTTCCGGAACCAAAACCGGTTTCCTCCCCGATCAAACCCATCGCCAACTACATTCTGCTCCCCTCCCATGCGGAGCGCGATCTGTCCAGCGATTGGAAGGGGATTGAGCCACTCGTAATGGCACTCAAACCGGTAATCGGGTTTTCGCTCGATGAGGCACGCCTTGCTCGCCAGGTAATTCTTATCGGCGAACAGGAATTGTTCCCCGCTGATAGCGAACAGCTGCTGCGGGAGCAGGGCTGCAAGGTTCGACGTTTTTCAAACCCGAACAGCGAAGAGGTCCTGCTCGCCGTTTCGGATCTCGCTGCAAAACAACCATCAACAACAGGAGCAGACCATGTCTGATCAAGAGCAGTTCAATCCCCTGGCCGCCTTCAGCGGACAGGCGTCACCCCCGAAAGCGGTCGGCCAGACATCGATCAAGGTGCTGGGGCTCGGCGGAGGCGGATCGAACGCTGTAAATCGTATGATCCAACTTGGATTGACCGGCGTCGAATTCATCGCGGCAAATACTGACAAGCAAGCGCTCGCTTCCAGCATGGCGCCAACCAGGCTTCAACTTGGACCGCGCATCACGCGTGGCCTCGGAGCCGGTGGAGATCCGAAGATCGGCGCGGCAGCCGCGATGGAAAGCAGCCGTGAGATCGCCGCCGCACTCAGCGGTGCCGACATGGTCTTCATCACCGCCGGTATGGGCGGAGGCACTGGCACCGGCTCAGCCGCGGTAGCTGCCGAAATCGCTCGTGAGGTCGGGGCGGTCGTGATTGCTGTCGTGACCATGCCGTTTACCTTTGAAATGAGCAAGCGCTCGCAGAATGCGCTCGAAGGCGTTCGACAGCTCCAACCACACACGAATACGTTGATTACGGTCCCTAATGACCGCCTGCTGCAGGTAGCACCGCGTGACCTGAGCCTGGAAATCGCTTTCAGGTTGGCTGACGATGTCCTGCGGCAGGGTGTCCAGGGAATAGCCGAACTCATCACCCAGCCCGGTATGATCAACGTAGATTTTGCTCATGTGCGCGAGCTGATGTTGAAGGGTGGCGGCGCATACATGGCAATTGGGCTTGGCCAGGGTCCTGAGAAAGCTCAGGCGGCCGTGGAACAGGCGATGCACCACCCCCTGATCGAATTTGACAGTTACGGTCAGGCATCGGGCGTGCTGATCCACTTTACAGGTGGAGAAGATCTCACCCTGTTTGAAGTGGGCGAGGCCGTCACCAAACTCCGTGAGTCGCTTTCACCCGATGCGGATGTCATTCTCGGAGCGAGCACCGAACCAGCCATGAACGGCCGTGCCCAAGTCATCCTTATCTTCACGGGCGTTGGTGGCCGAGCGGTCCCGCAAAGAGCAGCAGAGATAGTCGAGGCTCACAATACGGAAAAAGAAGCTGCAACCGCACTTGAATCTGATGATCTTGACCTGCCGACATTTTTGCGCCGGCGCGCAGCTGTCGTACAGCGAGGCTAATGCCATGGATGCGAAAATCCTGTCCAAGCTGAACAAGCAAGTGATCAAGTCGTTCCCTGAGCTGGCCCATGTCAGGCCGAAAATCAGTGCGCAGAGCAAATCGGTCGAAGATGAAACCTATCTGCTGACCTACAAGGGCAAAGCCAGCCTTCCAGGCGGACGCAGTATGGAGCGTATCGTTCGCGTCGTGGCAGACAGCCGCGGCCGCATTCTGAAGATGACAACCTCGAGGTAGCCATGAATAACATCAACCGTATTAACTTGCATGTATATTTCAAAGTTGCTTTCTGGCGTGTCGCCACGGCGATCACCGGTCTGGCAATCCGCAACCAGCGCCTCTTCAACCGAGCGCTCTGGATCACCCCGATCCTCCTGGCTGCGGTTGCAGCCTATTTCCTGGGGCGTGTATTTGGTAACCTCGTCCTGTGGGGGCTCACACTCTAAATCTGACGGTTTCAATTGTTCGATTGCCGCAGGAACGCGGCCGGAGTACAATCCGGGCGCGTTCTGTTTTCTTCTCAGGATTGAATCCATCGTATGCGAAACCGGACCTCGCTGGCTCTCATTATCCCGCTCCTTATCGTCTGTTTCGCAGCTGGTGTTTTAAGCGTCATCATTAAGCCACCAAACCCCGATACGATTTCAGTCGCGAATACACCATTCAGCCCTTTTCCCTTCTTCCCCACACCCACCCGGGCCTCCAGGTTCAACATCATCATCTTCGGCGTGGACAGCTTCAGCAGTGCATCATCCGGCACGTTGTTGACGACCTGGTTGCTCACTTTCGGCTCAAAGGAAGAGACGATCGAGCTTATCGGAATACCGTATGACGCAAGCCTGCCGGATGGCAGGACCTTACGTGAAGCATTTTCGCTCTTTGAACCCCCTGACTACGGGGCGCAGTTCATTGCCAGTATGACCGCATTTACCCCGTACCCGATTGCGGGTTTCATCGTCCTGGACCGGGTGGGTTTTGCAGGATTGATCGATTACCTGGGCGGTTTCACGCTCGGAGATCAGGCGTACGATGGTTCCCGGACGTTAGTCGCTCTCGGACTGCTTGAAAATAACCCACAGGAAAGCCTGAAACTCCAGGCCCAAATTCTACAGGCGATGGTCCTGGCTGCCCCTGCCCTGGGACGCACCCCTGAAGTCACTCCACTGACGACTATGGTTCCCGATCACGCCTTCAGCTCACCGGCTGCTGCTCAGATTGCAACCATGGCCATCCCGCTTCTCCCGATCAATCCCGAGCGGGTAGAAATCAAGATATGGACGGGTTGAACACCTGCTCCTTATAAAGATTCAACTCGTCCCGTTCTTGCATCTGAGCGTGAGTCCGGCTATGCTAGGAAATTGCAATTGGTTCGCTTCTGCAACCTTACAAGAACTCTCATGATAAGCGTTGAACGAGGAGGTGGCCCTTCCAGCGAAAATCCGAATCACTTAACGCACCAGACTGCAACCATAGGAGGAAAGAATGAAGAGGATAGGGTTGTTATGGCTACTTGTTGTCGCTTCGATGGTGCTCGCCGCTTGTGGAGGCGGCGCAACACCAACCGCCGAACCGATGGCGACCGAGGAGCCGATGACAGGCGGGTTGCCGGATCTTGGTGGCGAACCCGTGACCGTGGCGGTCGAGAACGCATATCCGCCCTTCAACAACATCGATGAAGCCACCGGTGAAGCGGTCGGCTGGGACTATGACGTCGTCCGCTACATCTGCGAAATTCTCAACTGCGTGCCCGATTTCCAGGAATCCTCCTGGGACGGCATCTTCCCCGCCATGCAGGCTGGCGAGTTCGACTGGCTCGCCGATGGCGTGACCTACACCGATGAGCGTGCTCAGATCGTCGACTTCTCCGTGCCGTATGTCACCATCGGCCAGGTCCTGCTCATCAACGCATCCGACTCGATCCCTGACCTCGCTGCGTTCATCGCCGACAGCACCAAGCTTGTCGGCACGCAGCTCGGTACCACCAACGAGATCGTCGCCAAGGACTACTTCCCCGTGGACCGCATCAAGAGCTTCGAAGACTTCCCCGGGGCAGTCTCAGCCCTGATCGCCGGCGATATCGATGCGGTGGTGATCGACACGGTCTCCGCTGTTGGTTTTATCGGCGCCAATCCGGGCAAGCTCGTCGTTGGCCCCTCGCTCACTTCCGATGAGCAGCTGGCCTTCGTGTTCCCGCCTGGCAGCGACCTGGTCGCTGCGGTTGACGCTGCACTTGAAGCCATGAAGGCTGACGGCACCTTGCAGGCCTTCAACGACAAATGGTTCAACCCCTAGAATCGATGACTGACCGGTTCTAAGACGAAATACCCCAGGCAGGTCGCGGCCTTCGTCCGCGACCTGCCTGTCGACCATCTCAAGGAGTCCATCATGGCTGCACTCCCGAGCTCGGAAGAAAGAACCCGTCCTGGAATATTCAGCGAGGGCGGACAGCTTGGCAACATGCCTTGGTGGGCTTTAATCCTTCTCGCTACTGGCCTCATTTTGGCCTATCTCATCCTTGCCAATCCCTTATATAAGGATACCTTTATCTTCCTGGTTGAGGGCGTCAAGGTCACGCTCAGGATGACCTTCACTGCCTTTGCCATTTCGATGGTCATCGGGCTGCTGGTCGGCCTTGCGCGGACATCGAAGAATAAAGTTATATATACAATTGCTTCCTTGTATGTAGAAACAGCGCGTGGGATCCCGCTGATCGTCCTTCTACTTTACGTCGCCTTCGTACTGGTTCCTGCCGGTATCCAAGCCATCAATGCCATCGGGACTTGGGGGCTGGGCACCTTTGCCGCGAACACCCTGCAGCACTTTTTTTCCGGTTTATCGGACTTCAGCATCCGACAGGTTGACATGGAGCTCAGGGCAATTTTCGCCCTGTCGATCGGCTACGGCGCATTTGAAGCCGAAATCTTTCGGGCAGGCATCCAGTCGATCGGCCGGGGCCAAATGGAGGCGGCTCGCTCGCTGGGTATGACCTATTTCCAGGCGATGCGCTTTGTAATACTGCCACAGGCCGTGCGCCGCATCCTGCCTCCGTTGGGCAACGATTTCATCGCCTTGTTAAAGGATTCGTCCTTGGCCACCGTCCTCGCAGTCCGTGAAATCACACAGCTCGGCCGTCTGCGCCGGGCAAGCACGTTCCGGGTATTTGAGACGTTCAACGTCGTCTCATTTCTGTACCTGGCCATGACGCTGCTCCTCTCGGCGGTAGTGCGCATCATGGAACAGCGCATGCATTTTGAAGAGTAATCGACAGGTTGTCATCAACAACGTGGTGCCAAACCTGCCGGCATACATTAAAATAGGCCGGGCCGTCAGTGACGGCCCGGTGTTCTGGTGCGCTGGGCGGGAGTTGAACCCGCACGCCTTGCGGCACATGGCCCTCAACCATGCCTGTCTGCCAGTTCCAGCACCAGCGCGTGCTTGCTTGGGTTAGGACGGCGGTATTATAGCTGACAGCCTGTAGTTGTCAACAATCCGCCCATCGGGAGATGTCCGGCAAATCCCTGGTCTCATGAAAGTCATGCTTCATCAAGCACCAGCCTGAGGAGAACGTCATGCGAATTGTCCTGGATGCGATGGGCAGCGACACCCATCCCGAACCAGAAATTGAAGCAGCCGCTGCCGCGTATGAGCAGTGGGGTGATCCGATCCTGCTTGTAGGTCCACAGGAAGACCTGCGTGCAAGAATGCAGGCTAAGGACCTGACCGAAGAACAAGTGATGCTCGTGCACGCGCCCGATGTACTCGAGATGACCGATAAGCCAGCCGAAACAGCCCGGTCGAAGACGGATACTTCAATGTCGGTCGGAATGAATTTGATCAAGAGCGGGGAGGCGGACGCTTTCGTTACAGCCGGCAATACCGGTGGAGCAATGGCAACGGCTCTCTTCCGTCTGGGTCGGATTCGCGGCGTGAAACGTCCCGCTGTGGCACCGGCGATCCCCGTCAAAGGCAGCATGACAATCATGCTCGATCTTGGTGCCAATGCTGATTGCCGCCCAGAATACCTGGTCCAGTTCGCTGTGATGGGCGCTGTGTACGCCGAACGAGTTTATGGACGGACGAACCCGCGCATCGGATTGCTCTCCAACGGTGAAGAAGCCGGCAAAGGCAATATGCTGGTTAAAGAGACCTACCCATTACTGGAAGCCTCCGGGCTTAATTTCATCGGGAATGTTGAGCCGAAAGAGATTTACGGTGGATTAGCCGATGTGGTCATCACGGATGGTTTTACCGGGAATGTTTTTCTTAAAACCAGCGAATCAGTCTCACGTTTCTTGCTTGAAATGGTGCGCGAGGAAATTCAGGCTGGTCCCCTGACGGCAATTGGCGGCCTGCTGGCAAAACCCGCGTTTGCCCGGGTCCGGAAAGTTCTCGATCCATCTGAGTATGGCGCAGCCCCTCTGCTGGGAATTGACGGATTGGTCTTTATCGGCCACGGCCGTTCAGACGCGAAGGCGCTTATCAGCGCGATTCGCGTCGCCCGGCAGGCCGTCGAATCAGGAGTACTGGATGCAACCCGCAGAGCGATTCGCGAGGGTCTGCAGCGTACCGGGGAGGCGTCCGCGTGAGTGAACAAGATTCCCGCCCACGCGTTGTCATCACCGGCATCGGTCTGGTTACCTGCCTGGGCATGGATGTCAACTCCATCTGGGAAAAATTGCTCGCGGGCCGATCAGGTATTGGCACGATTACACATTTCGATGCAAGTGAAATGCCGTGCCAAATAGCAGGCGAGGTGCCAAATTTCGATCCGACAGAATTCATGCCCTTTAAGGAAGCTCGCCGCATGTCGCGCTGCGCCCAATTCGCCCTGGCTTCCGCCGAGCTAGCGATGAAGGACGCCAACCTTGAAGACGGGTGGCAGGAACCCGAGCGTGCAGGAGTCTATTTTGGAACAGCAATCGGAGGGTGGGACCGGGCATATGAAGGGCTGGAATCGCTGCGCTTGAACGGCATGGCTCGGACGAACCCGTTCTTCTTACCTTCCACCCTCCCGAACATGCCTGCCTTCCATGTGACACAACGATATAAGGCACTCGGTCCGAACAGCACGATCACCACCGCTTGCGCTACAGGCACACAGGCGATTGGGGAAGCTGCTCAGGCGATACGGAACGGCTGGGCTGATGTAATTATCAGCGGCGGCACCGAGGCGTTGATACTCGATTTCATCCTGGCCGGATTTTCGATCATGCGCGCCCTTCCGACGAGCTTCAATGACCGCCCCGAGGAAGCGTCCAGGCCGTTTGAGGCACATCGCGAGGGATTTGTTTTCGGTGAGGGCGCAGCTTGCCTGATTCTCGAAAGTCTCGAGCATGCAAAAAAGCGCGGTGCGCAAATCTATGCCGAAGTTGCCGGTTTCGCCAGTTCAAGCGATGCCTTCCACATCGCCGCACCAGAACCAAACGGAGCCGGGGCAATCCGCACCATGGCACGAGCGCTGGATAACGCCGGGGTGAATCTCGAGCAGGTCGACTACATCAACGCACATGGAACATCTACCGCGGCAAACGATGCGATGGAAACAACGGCCATCAAGGCGCTTTTTAAGGAGGCCGCATATGACATCCCCATTTCCTCGACAAAATCGATGATGGGCCATCCAATGGGCGCCTCGGGTGCGATCGAAGCGGCAGTCTGTGCGCTCACCATAAAGAACGGGACGATTCACCCTACGATCAATTATGTTGATCCTGATCCTGAACTGGATCTTGATTATGTCCCCAATCAAGCCCGAGAGCATAATGTGAAGATTGCGCTCTCGAATTCATTCGGCCTGGGTGGGCAAAATGCCTGCCTGGTCATCAAGGGGATGGAGTAAGCATGCAGGTTTACATCAACCAGAGGAAAGTCCGCCGCAACCGCACACTTGGCCGCTATATGATGTTTGGAGGTCTCGGGGCAAGTCTGATCGCCGTGGCGATCAGCTTCCTGGCTCAGGCATATATCTTCTATGCGCTCGGGCTGATGCTCGCCGCTGGTCTTGTATCTCAGATCGGGACTGCTCTCTACAATCGCTTTGGACGATCACCCCGCATGGACGAAGTGATTGATTTCAGCCTGAAGGGTCTCGATGACCGCTATGCGGTTTTCCACTATGCTGCAGGCACCTCCCATGCCATCTTTGGCCCATTTGGAGCCCTGGCGGCCCTTCCGCGGCTTGAACGTGGGGATATCACCTTTGAAGAGGGCTCATGGGTTCAAGTCGCTCCAAAGCGACGCGTTTCGCTCGGATCGCGGCGTAAGAAATTGAATGACCTGACACAGGAAGCAGATCGTGAAGTCCGGAAACTGCGGAAAGCTCTCGAAAAGGCATTGCCCGATCGTGAGATGATTGCGGTCAGTGCAATCCTTGTTTTTCTGGCTGAAGACGCAATGGTAGAAGCTAACGATTCACCCATGCTGGCAGCACACCGCAAGAAGCTCAAATCGGTGCTGCGGAACCTGCAGAATCAGAAGTCGTTCTCGGAGAATGACCTGCGACATCTTGCAAAGAGACTCATTAAATCCTAGCGCCCCACTCCGCTGAATCAAAACGCGAGGTGCATCGGATGCACCTCGCGTTTCCTATCCAGGGCTCAATTTAGCTATTCAGATACTCATCCAGCGCTTCACGCGAGATCCGATAGGCGTTGCCAATTTTCTTGGCTTTGATCTGGCCACCCTCGATGGCGCTGACCACATCTTCTTCGGCTACCTTCAAATAAGAGGCGGCTTCACTGGGGGTCATAACGTCCGGGATGGCCGCGGCTCCACCAGCGGCAGCTGCACCACCGGAACCAGCCTGTTTTAATGTCTCGGAAAGCGCATTCCCGATCCCCATCCCTGCCCCGATTCCGGCGGTCAAGCCGGCGCCACCAGATGGATTCTGCGCAGCATCTCGCATCGCGTCCGCTGCCTGGAGCTGGGTGTAGGTTTGCATATCCAGCATGCCCATTGCCCGCAGTTCTTCGGCAGATTTATCTGAGGGCTTGAGGCTCTCGATATAGAAGGACTTCAGCGTGAGCCCGATCGCCTTGAAGTCATCCTGGGCTTTCGCACGTACGCCGGCACCCATTTCTTCCACCATGGAAATCAGCTCGGGCACGCTGGAGGCCTCAGTGGTTTCGCCAAGCAGATCCTGCAGCTTGGAGAGCAGCATCGAACGCAAGCGGGCTTCGATGTCGCGCGTGGTATACACACCTGTAACACCGACAATCTGGGTGACAAACTGCTGGGGATCGGCGACCTGGAAACTGAAGGTGCCGAAGCCTTGCAGCAGAGCAACACCCAATCCCATTCCCGGGTTTCGGACAAGAATTGGTTGAGGAGTACCCCATTTCTGGTCAGCGAATTCCTTCAAGCTGACGAAGAAGACTTCGGCGGTAAACGGTGAGCGGTCGTTAAAAGCCTTACCAATGAGGTCAACCAAGAGTGGGATGTTGGCGGTTGTGATGGTATGGCGTCCGGGGCGGAAGGTATCAAGCGCCTTACCATCGCGGTAGAACACCGCCGCCTGGGCTTCGCGAACGATCACCTGGCTGCCGATTCGAAAATCTCCTGCAGTCTCCTCGGGGAAGCGGTGGACGATTTCGTCCCGCATTTCATTCGGATATTCAACTACATCAAAAATCCTGGCCATGATATTCGCTCCTCTATCTCAGGTTAGCCGCTTGTCTCGAGGATGACCTCTTCGCGGCGGTTGTAGGCATCAATTGCTTCCTGGCTCAAAGTAACCAGATGTCGGATAGCTGCTGGAAGTCCTTCTGTCTCAAGCGATGCCTCAACGTTCTCCACCGCTCTCGTCAGCTCCTCAACGTTTGCCAGCAGGGCAGCATCGAAGCTGTAAATCCGTTCAAGCTCGTCGCTGTTTACGCGCACAGCATCGAAGAAGCCTGCATAGCCATAGGAAGCGCCTTTCACGCGATCGACAAAAGTTCGCAGTTTGATCGCTGCTGCTTCTAAATCATCGACGAGGTCGAGTTTGCCATCGGCAATAAACTGGCGCTGCAGTTCTGAAATCTTGTTCCACTGCTCCTCATAGCGCTGCGCGATGGTTTCGCGCAGCATCTTGTCGGCGTCGCGCCGGTTTGCTCGATCAACATATCCAAGGAAACCCGCCAGGGTGTTCCGGATCTTCCCCAGCAAATCCTTGCCTTCCGTGATCTTACCCATTGGATCAGTCATTATTTGCTCCTGCTCAACCATGGTTTACGTATTGTGTATCGGCTTGATTATAGCCAGATGTTCCACTGCAAACAACCAGCAGTCTGACGTCCTCCTGACGGAGGAGCATAACTCAAAAGTGGGACAGGGTATAATCTAGTCGCAAGTACAGGAACAACGGTTTTCTTGGGCTAGAGGGAGGCATCGCTCCATGTCGACCATGGATGAACTTATCAGAGTGGCGAAACCCCTGGGCGAGTCAATTCATATTGGCGAGGGACCAGAAATCTCGATCCGGAATCCAAAAGATCTCGGTGAGCAGATCGAGTCGATTGTTCGAACTGCAGTGTTTGGTGAGGACCGATCAAAGGGACTCGCCCAATGGTTGGTGCGCAAGCTTGCGGTCGAGAGTGGGGCCTTTCCCGCCTCCATCCACAACTTTTACATCGCACGCGGCAGGGGGGATACACCGGATGATTTCACGGTCCCCGCGATGAACCTGCGGGCACTTCCGTTCAACGCTGCCCGAGCGGTCTTCCGTTCTGCAGTATCAAGTGATGCCTGCGCATTTATCTTCGAAATCGCACGCTCAGAAATGGGCTATACCGATCAGCGGCCGGCCGAGTATGCAGCTGCTATTCTCGGTGCGGCGATTGCGGAAGGCTATACGGGGCCGGTGTTCATCCAGGGCGATCACTTTCAGGTTAGCGCAAGCCGCTACGCGAAAGATGCAGGAACAGAGCTAGACGCGATTCGAGCATTAATGGTCGAATCGATCGAAGCCGGTTTCTTCAATATCGACATCGACACTTCCACACTCGTGGATTTGAGCAAGGGTAGCATTCCTGCACAGCAGGAACTGAATTTCACGCTCTGTGCCGATCTCGCGGCCTGTGCTCGCCAGCTCGAACCGGATGGGGTCACTGTTTCATTGGGAGGCGAAATCGGCGAGGTTGGCGGCGAAAACAGCACGGAACCTGAACTGCGGGCCTTCATGGATGGATTTATCAGGGAATTCAAAGGCCGACTGCCAGAAGCAAAGGGTTTGTCGAAGATCAGTATTCAAACCGGGACTTCACACGGCGGGGTTGTCCTGCCGGATGGCTCAATCGCAAAGGTCAGCGTCGATTTCGATACCCTGAAGCATCTATCCAAGGTTGCGAAGGAATACGGCTTAGGCGGCGCCGTCCAGCACGGTGCCTCCACGCTCCCGGATTCCATGTTCAGCCGTTTCGCCGAATCGAATGCGCTTGAAGTGCACCTGGCGACGGGGTTTCAGAATATCCTATACGATCACCTTCCCCAGGACTTGCTGCAAAAGATCTACGCCTACCTTGACAGCAACCATTCGAACGAACGCAAGGAAGGTCAGACAGACGAGCAGTTCTACTATAAAACTCGCAAGCGAGCGCTCGGCCCCTTCAAGCGCGAGATGTGGGATCTCTCCCCCGAGACGCTGCAAGAAATCGATGCCGTATGGGAGGTTCAGTTCCAGCTGCTCTTCGATAGCTTGAACGTTGGCGGGACGCGCCAGCTTGTTGAGCGTTTTATCGAGCCGGCTGGGACTAAGTTCAAACTAGCCGCTTATCTCGGCGAGGATGCCGACGAAGAAGACGTAAGCGACCTGGCCGACTGAACCCCCGCCAGATCATGACGCTCGCCGGTCAGCGGGTCCAACCCGATCGCTATACCATTATCCCTCGCACGATCACATTCTTGCTGCGCGGCAGCGACGTATTATTGCTTCGAATCTCGGAAACGCGCGGCGCCTGGGCTGGCAAGCTAAATGGCGTTGGAGGGCACATCGAGCGAGGTGAAACGCCTGCTGGTGCCGCAATTCGTGAGATTCGAGAGGAGACCGGGCTGCGACCAACCTCGCTCAAATTATGCGGGATTGTGATGATCGATGCCGGAGGGATTCCCGGGATTGGCCTTTATGTATTCGTCGGCCTCGCACCCGATGGCAGTGCGCGTCCCGGCCCGGAGGGCACCCTTGAGTGGAGGCCGTATACCGAACTGGAAGATCTGGAGCTGGTTTCAGACCTCCCCGCATTGCTGCCGCGTGCGATTGAAAGTTATAAGGGATCAGCACCCTTCACAGCCTTGACTTCCTTTGATGAAAACGGGAACCCGGAGTTGACCTTCGATCCATGAAGACCGAAACCATCCAACCTATGCGAAGAGCTCTCCCGTCCTATGCATGGATCGGTCTGATGATTCTACTCGTCGGGGAAATCGGTCTGGGGTTGAACGTCGACCTGGTCGCAACATGGTTCACCCCTATGATGTGGACAGGTTTCATTCTCTTTACCGATGGGCTTCTTGCCAGGATCAAGGGGCAGTCCTGGCTCACATCACGCCGGCGTGAATTTCCCTTCCTGCTGCTGGCATCGGTGCTGATCTGGCTGCTCTTCGAAATATACAATTTACGCCTGCAAAACTGGCTTTATCGCGGCCTACCCGATCGCGGCTTCGTACGTGATTTCGGTTACTTCTGGTCCTTCGCTACGATCGCTCCTGCAGTGCTCATCGCCGCAGAGCTTGTTCAAGCACTTTTTCGACGATATGTTCACTTGAGCCCGGGTCCCACACGCGTCCCGCTTGGTCCCAGATGGCCCTGGATCCTGCTCGGGATCGCGTTCGTCGCCATTCCCCCATTACTTCCCATCCCGGTGGCCCGCTTCACCTTTGGATTCGTATGGGTCGGGTTCATACTTCTGTTCGACCCAATTAATGAGCGGCTCGGCAGCCCAAATTTACGGAGCGAGCTGAGATCTGGATTTTTGGGCAAGGTTGCCGCGCTGATGGCCGGCGGGTTATTGTGTGGACTGTTATGGGAGGCCTGGAATTTCCAGGCGCTGGGAGCAGATGGTGGGCATTGGATTTATACCATCCCACAGGAATTACATATATTCGGCCTGCACTATGGCCAAATGCCTATTCTTGGTTTGCTTGGCTTCCCGCCCTTCGCGATCGAAATCTACGTCCTCTACCAAACGGTTCGCAGCCTGCTGGATGTTGAAAGAATACTAGGACGATGGGATTTTTAGGCGTAGCCCGGTGCCTGGAATCGTCGAAAGCCTGGCCCGGGGCTTGTAAAGGTGTCTAGTCACTAGGCCACTCAAAGAAGATGAGTTTCGTTGCACCGTATTTCCGCTGATCAAACTCGACCAGTTCGGTTAGTTCAAGCGGGGAGTATTCCCTGGGATGGATCTGGGCGATCACCCAGGCGTCCGGGTGAAGCAGGTGGACGTTCGTGTCCAACGCGGAAAGCGCCTCTTCCCATAGACCCTGATACTGTGGAGGTGCGACGTAGACGTAGTCGTAGCCGCCCTCTCCGGATTTATTTTTTATCCAATTGAACGAATTCTGGTGAATGACCCGGGCGCGTTCGGCCAGCCGGGTTAATTTTAGATTGGCGTGAATCGTCTGTATCGCACGCCGGTCTCGATCGATAAAGTCGACCCGTTCTGCCCCGCGGCTAAGAGCCTCAATTCCGACTCCACCTGTCCCGGCGAACAAGTCGAGCATGGAAGCTCCCTTGATTTCCGGCCCGATGATGTTGAAGAGTGCTTCTTTCACCCGATCCGTGATCGGACGCGCCACCTCACCCGGCACCATCGTTAGGCGACGCCCTTTTGCCGTCCCAGAAATGACACGAATTCCAGCCATGACTTCTCTTGACTGTATGTATAAAAATGTCTATGCGAAATCGACTGCGGCACGCAAAGCTCGGATATTTCCTGCTGGCGCAATGATCGGGGTGACACACCCTGTCCCGAGCATAACTCCCTTACCGCCGCATTCTGCCAGAGATTGCCTCGCTTCAGCAGCGACTGCATCGGGTGTTCCATAGACTAACGTATCACGCGCTACCCCGCCGCAAACCGCACCGTTAAATTGCCTGGCTCCCGTTGAGAGATCAGGTTCAACCTCCCGGTCATGCCAGTTGACGACTTGAGCCGGATACCGGGATACAAGTTCGAACTGAATCGCGTCGCCATGAAGATGAAGTACGTTCAACCAGAAATCACTCCCACGTTCAAGGATCTCGAGGTCGAACTGCAGGCCGAATTGCACATAGCCCTGCAGGTCAAAGTAATGAAACGAGGCATGTTGTACAGCATAAAAGATACCGTCGATCTGCAACGCCCTCAGACTCTCCACCCAGGCGGTCGTCGTTTTTGTAATAGTGTGCAAGCCGGCCAGGACAGATTCTGGGGCTCGGTGGAGGTGCTCCACCAACCGCTCGCCTCCGGCGAGATTTTTAGCCTGCGCTAACGGGCTGAAGACAGTTTGGACGACCGGAGTCCCGGCTTCGAGCAGCTCGTGCAGTAAACGCAGGCACTCGAACTGCTGGCCGAGACCACCTCGCTCGGGGTTAAGAGGCTCTAGTTTTAACCAATCCTCCGGCTCTAAAACCACTCGCCGGGTATAGTCACGGGTGCCCTCGGTGTTCCCCCTCCATTCATCCCTCGCACCCCAATCCAGCAGGCAGAAGGAAGAGGCTGGCGTTACTTTTACGAAATCGAAATCGTACTCGTGTTGAAAAGAGGCTGTTGAAGCAGCCAGAGATTGCGGGGACTGATCATCGACTGGGAAATGCCGCCAAAGAGAAACTGGAGGCCGATCGGCTACTTCCCCACGAATCGCGGCCTCCAGTCGTTGACGTTTAGATATCGTGCTCATAATTGACTTGGTTATTAGGCCGCGCCGCCGAGAATGACTTCCGTCTGAACTTCAGCCATACGCTTCAACATCGAATCGCGTATGCCGCCGGAAGCTTTCTCCTTCACCTGGATGAAGAATTCACGTGCCTTGTCTGCTTCACCCAATTGTTTCATGGTCATCGCTAAGCCATACAGGATCTCGATCTCATCCGGCCAGCGGGTATGTGCGGCCTCAAAGATCTCACGTGCCCCTTCAATCTTACCCAGGCCGAGCAAAGCCCAACCATAGCGGTACTGGGATTGCAGATCGTTTGGCTGCGAGTGCGCGCCCTGCCTCAGATCTTCGAGATTAGAGAGTCGAGTCTCTTGATCAACTATACCTGGCATCGCCGCGATCCTCCATTCCTCTGGCTTTAATCCATTATAGACGCAACAAGCCGGAAAACATACCGGTCACTGAAGCAGCTCGGGGATCACCTCGGGGCGATCAGCGGTCTTGACCCCGACCGCTTGAAGAGCTTTGATCTTATCTTCTGCTGTTCCCTCACCGCCCTCAACAATGGCGCCCGCATGCCCCATGCGTTTCCCGGGAGGTGCAGTTCGACCTGCGATAAAGGCTACGACCGGCTTCGTCATGCGTTCGCTGATGAATTCAGCCGCTCGTTCCTCCGCACTGCCCCCGATCTCGCCAATCAACACCACCCTTTCGGTGTATGGATCGGCTTCAAACAGTTCCAGTGCGTCTACGAAGGACGTCCCGTTGATCGGATCACCACCAATCCCAACGCAGGTCGAAACTCCCATCCCGTTCAGTTTAAGGGCGTGCAGGACCTCATAGGTCAGAGTGCCCGACCGGGAAACAACGCCTACCGCGCCAGGTATCGATATATGGCCTGGGATGATACCCACGCTTGACTCACCCGGACTCAGTAGTCCAGGGCAATTCGGCCCGACGAGCCGCGATCCTTTTTGGTCGAGATAGCGCCGCACCTGCATCATATCCTGAACCGGAATGCCCTCCGTGATCGCTACGATCAACGGCAGTTCAGCATCTGCCGCCTCGAGAATCGAGTCGGCCGCGAAACGAGCAGGGACAAAGCTGATCGCGGTATTTGCCCCGGTCGCGTCGACCGCTGTCAATACCGAATCAAAGACCGGGATCTTCCCATCCATTACCCATTCACCGCCTTTTTGCGGTGTCACACCGGCGACAACCCGGGTTCCAAATTCAATCATGCGGGCGGTATGAAAGAGCCCTTCACGTCCGGTAATCCCCTGCACCAGGAGGCGTGTATTTTTATCGATAAGGATGCTCACGCCGCTACTCCTTCATTTGCCAGTTTAACCGCCTTCTTGGCAGCATCTGCCAACGAAACGGCAGTATCCATGTCTGAATGGGATAGAAGCTCCCGCCCTTCTTCCTCATTGGTGCCCACCAGGCGAACAACCATGGGTACCTCCGTTGGAGCAGCTTTCAACGCAGCCAGGATGCCGCGCGCCACCTCGTCACCACGTGTAATGCCGCCGAAGATGTTGAAGAGCACCGCCTTTACATTTGGATCACGCAGGATAATCTGGATCGCCGCCGAGACTTTTTCTGCAGTTGCGCCTCCGCCGATATCGAGGAAGTTCGCCGGCGAACCGCCGTACAGGTGGATAACATCCATTGTCGCCATCGCAAGTCCAGCGCCGTTTACCATGCAGCCGATGTTGCCATCCAGCTTGACATACGAAAGCCCGTACTTCCGCGCCTCCCGCTCGACCGGTTCCTCTTGATCGATGTCACGCATTTCAGCCAACTCTGGATGGCGAATCAGACCATTATCATCCAGCACCATCTTGCCATCCAATGCAATGAGCCGTTCATCGTCGGTAATAACGAGGGGGTTTATCTCGGCCAGGGTGGCATCAGTGCTCATAAACGTCTGGTAAAGCCCACGCGAGATGCTGATGAAGCTGCGCCAATATTGCCGCGGCAGCTCGATAGCGGCTGCCAGGAAGCGAGATTGGTAATCGCGTAGTCCGAGCAGCGGATCGATCCAGACTCGGACAATTTTCTCGGGGGTGGATCGGGCAACCTCTTCGATATCTACACCACCTTCTGATGATGCGATCAATACTGGAGATCGCTGCCCACGGTCGTTCGTGATGCCAAGGTATATCTCTGACTTAATATCCGCTGCCTCGTCAACCAGGACCCGCCGGACAGGTAATCCTTTGATTTCCATTGCCAGAACCTGGGCTGCAACCTCTTCTGCCTCCTCAGGCGAACGGACCAGGCGTATTCCGCCTGCCTTGCCGCGTCCACCCACAAGCACCTGGGATTTGATAACAACCCGCCCGCCTAACTCCTCGGCAGCGGCGCGTGCTTCGGTCGCAGTGGTCGCAACCCGTCCTTGTGGAATCGGCACACCATGCTCTGCAAACAGCTGTTTGGATTGGTATTCATGCAGCTTCATTGCTTCTCCCTTTCTAACGTCAGCTGCTGATTAGGACTGGCACTCAACTCAATTTTCGGGGATTTCCGGCAAAGTGAACCGCATCACCCGCTGGTTTCCAGTATCGACAACCCAAACCGAGCTACCAGTACCAAATGCAACCCCGCTTACCAACGCAAACTGGTTTGCTCCCAGACCTACTCCAGCTCCCCATCCCGTCAGGAATTCACCTGTTCCGGTGAAGCATAAAACGCGCAATCCTTCCGGATCGGACAGGCAGACGACACCGTCTCGGTTGATCGCCAGGTATGGTTTGTTGTCAAGTGATTGGCCGAACCAAGCCTGGACATCCCATGAGAGAACCATCTCAAACTCCCCGGGGTTCATCTCCTGAAAGACCTGCACACGACGGTTCCAGGTATCCGCAACATAAATCCGGTCGAACGCATCCACTGCCAATCCAACGGGTTCATCGAGCATACCGGGCAGATATCCGGCCCCGCCGAACTGGGTTAGATAGGTTCCCTCTGCGGAGAAGACTTTTATCAATTTGTTGCCGGTGTCGGCCACGTAAACCCTGCCCTGGGAATCCACTGCGACGTCACGGGGGCCCCAGAAGTCATAGGATCCCTGCCCCAATCCTTCTGAACCAAGCATGCCCTTGAAGGAGCCGTCGGGAGAGAACCACTGAATGCGATGGTTCCAGGTATCAGCTACGTAAAGATCGCCATTCGGAGCAGTGGCCAGGCCCCAGGGTTCATTAAAAGTCCCGCCCGGTGCATCCCCTTCCGAGCTGTTCGCGAACCCACCCCAGGTGTTAAGCAGCTCACCCTCGGAAGAGAAACGCTCGATGCGATGATTGCCGGTATCTGCAACGTACACATCGCCGTTCGATCCAATGGCGATATCCCTTGGCTGGTAGAACTCACCGGGCGAAACCCCTTCGGCTCCCACGGTCAGGTCCGCACTTAAGTCCTGCAGCCCATCCGTATACGGGTCGGTTGTGGCCTGGAAGTTCAAATCCGCCTGGCTGACCCCGTAATCCCAGAGCTGCGCAGCCAGATCCTTACGGATGTAAAGCCGCATTCGATCGGATGGTGACCAATGATCGAGGCTCATATCCTTGCCCGTAAGTTCACCGTACTTGGTGAAATCGCGATTCAGCCAGATCTGGAAGATGGCGGCGCGAACATTGCGATCCTTAAAGAATGGTGCGATATGACCCCACGCCAGGCGCAGGTATTCAAAAGTACCCATTGGGGCAGAATCCACGTTCGAGTTTGCCAGCGTGAAATTCCGCTCGGCTTCGATGCTTGATCGCTTCAGACTCCAATAATCCTGATTTGGCCACCACATCCGGATGTACTCAAAATGGTAATAGTTATCTTCGAGTAAGGGCTCAACCAGGTTCCAGTTATTATCGCCTACAAGTATTACAGGGTAGTTCAAGAGCTCGCGGGTTGGGCTGGCGCCGAAGTAGTATTGCTCAGTGTAATCGCGCAGGTACCAGTTCAAAGGCCATGATACGTCGTCGTCGAAAGCTATTTTCAGGGCAAGCCCATCTGTGGTTCGTTTCGATATCTCCTCGATTTGAGACATGGCGGTCTTCACGCCCGGGGCACCGTGGGCGTAGACGAGGTACTCCGTCGCCAGGTTGGCGTGTGGAAAGGAAGCCCTGAGCGAGGTGCGTATGGTCAAACCAAAAAGGGCCAGGATGACAAAACCACCCAGCCCGCGCGCCAGCTCGGCGAGACCAAAATCGCTTGATAAGCGCCACAAAGCATACCCAGATACCAGGCCGAAGGTCATCGCCGCCAGGAACCCGCTGGTCGCGCTCAACTGGTCTAACTGGTCACCCTGGAACGGCGGCATCCCGCCCAGGAGGATCTCAAGGGCTCTTACAACCGCAACCAGGAATAGGACCAGCAGCATAGATACAAGCCAGGCGCGTTTCCTTTGCAAAAGCCCCCAGTCGATTCGGGCCAGGTACTTGCCTATCCCCCACCCGCCGAAGAGGATTAGAGGGAGGGCGATGTGGACCGTCAGCCAGGGCATTTTTTCACCAGCAAAGGAGTATGCCGCCAACGATGTCAGCGACCAGTAGCCCAGGAAGGGCAGCACCGGAAAAGAGTGATCTTCGGAGGAAGCGACCGGTTCCAGGGGTTTGCTTCGTTTGCGCCAGAGGTAGAAAGCGGCCATCAGGCTGCCGATTGCGGGCAGGAATTCATAGATCGGAACCTGGATGAAAAGATAGTAGTACAGCGGCTGGCCACCGCGCTCAACTCCGTGCTGCTTGAGCCAATAACCCAGGGAACCTACCAAACCAGATGCAATTCCTACCTGGTTCGTAAACAATGTAGTGTAGAAGACAAAATAGATGCCGAAGAAGATGCCGGCGGCGACAAGCCACCTGCGCGCATTCCATAAGAGCCCGATCGCGATGCTTATTGCGATTAATATCACGACCAGCACGATCGAGCGGTTCAATGGTGCGATCGAAGAATAATCGAGCGCATCCCAACCCAGAATTCGGGCTGGTAAGGCAGCTAATTGGGGGAGGGTTACCGTCAGTACAAAGATGATGAGATCCAGCGTGGGAAACTCATTTCTAAGCCGCCGTCCGAAGGAGAGCACCAGGGCGATGACGATCAGGAAAAGACCCCCTAACCCGAGCACTAAGCCGAATGGGACCAGGGGTGAGATCTGCACGCCACTCGCTACAGCTGTTTCGACTCCAGCCAATGGAGCAGCAGTTTCACCGGAAGCTGCCCACCCCAGGAAGAGAGATCCAATGGACAGCACACCGCCGAAACCAGCAATCACCACGCCGGTCAGGAACAGCCAGCGGTGATGGCGCTGCTCCCACGGCCTGCGCAGTACACGGACGGTAAACAACAATGCGAGGAAGATCAACAACTGGGCGGTGTAGATAAACGCTGTCTCTTTCGCTGTAAAATGCAATGCCAGGGCAGCCGCAAGCCAGTAGAGCCACTTCGCCTGTGAATCTTCCGTGTAGCGGAAGACAGCGTAGAACATCAGCAGTGCCATCGGCACAACCAGCACGTCATTCCTGACATAGCGGCTGTAGTAAAGCATATAGGGGGAGAATGCCATCAAACCGGCCGCAGCCGCGGTACCCCATCGACCCAACCATCTCCGGAACAGCAATACCATCAGCACCGAGAGCACGCCGCTCACTGCCGCCGGAACGCGTGCACTGGCATCCGAATCCCCAAACAGGAAGTACGAGAAAGCCACCAGGTGCATTTGGAGCGGGCCGTGCATGAGGGGGTCATGCGAAAAACCACGCCCTTGCTCCAGATACCAGGAAAACTGCGTATGCAGGCTCTCGTCGTGGCTCATGACGCGTGTATCGAGATCGTAGAATCGGGTAAACACTACGATGAGAATCAATGCCAGATAATAGATCAGTTCCGGTGTCAGCTTCCAACCAGCGGAGAGGGAAAATCGTGCCGGGGAGGTGTCCTTGTTCTCGGTTGCGGAGGGATCAATCATTCCGTTTCCTTCATCCATGGTTTTACTCGCCGCGACCATTGTAATCTGTTCAGCCCTTGCCCGCTAAAAATCACCGGGGTGTGGCCGCTGCCTTAAGACCCTGGACTTCGTCCGGCCGGAGGTATCTCCATGCCCCGGGCTTTAGGTTGGCTAGTTCAAGCGTACCAAATCGGATGCGTATCAATCGGTGGACTCTCAGACCCAGAACCCGGGCCGACTCTCGCAGCTGCCGTTTATGCCCTTCCTTCAGGATAACGCCCAGCCAGGTCTTTCTTCCTTCAGATCGCTCAATCCATACCTGTGCCGGTCCTGTCTTGAACCCATCCGGAAGTGTCAAACCGCCCCGCCAGTTTTCGATTTCATCGGGAGTTGGTTTGCGATTCAGCAGCAAGCGATAGCTTTTTTCATGCTCAAAGCGAGGGTGTGTGAGAAGATTTGCCAGTTCGCCATCATTGGTCAGCAAGAGCAAGCCTTCGCTGTTCTTGTCCAGCCTTCCCACCGGAAATACCCTCTCGTTGACTGCAACCAGATCTAAAATGGTTGGTAAGCCACCCTGGGACCGAAGGGATGATAGGACTCCGGGCGGTTTATTCAGCATGATGTATATCAGCGACTCTTTAGTGCCAAGCGGTTCGCCATCCAGCGTTATCCGATCGACAGCTGGATCCGCTTTCATTCCGAGTTCGGCGACCTTTCCATTGACATTGACACGTCCAGCGAGGAGGTAGGCTTCGCAAGCTCGACGTGAGCCGAGGCCGGCTTGGGCAAGGATCTTCTGAAGCCTGATAAGAGGCATGACTACGATTCCTCGAGATCTCCTTCCCGCTCGACCATTTCTGAGTCGTTTTTCAGCACTGGTTCTTGTTCGAGATTAAGCGGTGGCAAATCTGCAAGCGATCCTAATCCGAAATGTGCCAGGAATTCTTCCGTCGTCGAGTACAGGATTGGACGGCCAGGGGCTTCTGTGCGCCCTACCTCTTCTATCAGTCCGTGCCGGAGCAGCGTCCGCAGCACGCTGTCAGAATTTACGCCGCGGATCGAATCTATCTGGGGTCGTGTAACCGGCTGCTGGTAGGCGATGATTGCAAGCACTTCAAGCGCCGCCCTGGAGAGACTGGTCGTCTCCTCCAAGCCCAAAAACCGCTCAACATCGTTCGCCAGTTCGGGCGCCGTCGTAAGCTGGATGCTGCGATTTGAGCGCTGAAGCCTGATACCGCGTGAGGCGTAGGTCGATTCAAGCTGTTCCAATGCAAGCTCGATTTCACGCGGGCTCGTCTCAAGGATTTGCGCCAGTTGGCTGATGCTCACACGAGATGGAGATACAAATAGAAGCGCTTCAACCCGAGCTTCGAGGGTTAGTTCCCGAGGAGTTGGTTCAGCTGGAGAATCCGTCATGCTATAATCCTGTCCGGTTTCAACCCTTTAAGGATTCAACCTTGAGTCACACATCACATGCAACTCGTTCGTCCATTTACCTGCTCGTCCTGACCAGCCTGCTGCTTGCGGTACTTGGCTGCACGCTGGATATTGGTGGGCCACAAGCTCCCGGCCAACCGATTCCACTCGACGTACAGGCAGGTGATCAAGTCAGGCAATCCTGGCAGTCAGCGATAGCAGGTGCCGCAATTGATGGACAGGTGCGGGTCATGCTGAACGAGACCCAGCTTACCGGTTTTCTGGTAGAACGGTTCGAAGGCGATGACAACTCTCTCCTGTCCAACCCTCAGGTCTACCTGCGCCAGGGGGAGATTCAGATCTATGGGATCGCGCAGCGCGCGATGCTGCGCGGCAGCATTCTAATCGCTGTTAAGCCGGAAATCACCGAGCAAGGCGAGATCCGATTTGAGATCTCTCAGGCGAAAATCGGCCCGGTTCCTGCACCTTCTGCACTGCGAGGGACGATCTCCTCCCTGCTCACCGAAGCTTTTACCGGGAGCATCGGTACCCTCGCTACCGGCATCCGGATCACTTCGCTCGTTATTACAGATGGCGAAATGGCCATCGTTGGTGAGCTTCGCTAGAGATCAGGACGGGGATTATACCAGTGGCAAGAATCACCAGCAATGAGAGCCGTATTCCTATATCGATCCTGGCCCTGCTTTTGCTCGTCACAGCCTGTGGCCGACCGCAGGCGACCGCTGGATTAATCCAGGCAGAAGTCCAGATCGATGGAAAGATCCAGGCAATCGAGATAGCCTCCGGCTCCAGCGTACAGCAAGTCCTGGATGCTGCAGAAATCGAGATCGGTTCCCTTGACCGCGTCGACCCACCCTCCTACACCACCGTTACGGACGGGACCCTGATCACCGTCACGCGCGTAATTGAGCAGTTCGAAATCGAACAAATCGTGATCCCGTTTGAACGGCAGACGATTCGCAACGAGTCTCTTCCTGCCGGAGAGAGCCGCCTGCTTCAGCCGGGAGAAAATGGGCTGCAGGAGATTACCTACCGCATCCTGATCGAAGCCGGCGAAGAAGTTTCACGTGCTCCGGTCAAGAATACAATTCTCGAGGATCCCATCCCGGAGATTGTGATGGTCGGCGCACAGACCGCCCGCACACCGCTCCAGATCGAAGGTACCCTGGTATATATCAGCGGGGGAAATGCCTGGCTGGTTGAGGGTACGAGCGGCAACCGGCGCCCAATTGTCACGAGTGGAGATCTGGATGGGCGCATCCTACAGCTCTCGCCCGATGGTCAGTGGCTGCTCTATTCCCGATCACCCAGCGAGGGGGATGACAATCTCAACAGCTTATGGATCACGTCGCTGGACGATGCAGGACTCGATGCGATCGAACTCGGCGTGGAGAATGTGGTCCATTTCGCAGATTGGGTTCCAACTGTCCCCTCCTACACCATCTTCTATTCGACCGTCGAGCCAAGCCCAGCCCCGCCTGGATGGCAGGCAAATAACGACCTCCAAAGCATTACGATCACCGGGACGGGGCGAGTCCTGCGGCCGAGAGCGATCCTGGACTCGAGCGCAGGGGGTCAGTATGGATGGTGGGGCACAAATTATGTCTGGGGCAGCGATGGTGATCACCTGGCCTATGTCCGCTCCGATGAAATCGGTCTGGTTGATCTCAATCGCGAGCGCACAATTCCGCTGCGCGAGATCGTGCCTTACCAGACTCTCAGTGATTGGGCCTGGGTGCCGGGTTTAGCCTGGGGCCAGGATAATCAGACTCTCTACTACGTCGATCATGGCCAGCCTCTTGGATTCGAAGAAGCTCAAGCTTCGCCAGTCTTTAACCTGGCCGCGGCCAACGCTTATGCTTCACTGGATGTGACCCTGTCTGAACGAAGCGGCCTATTTGCCTATCCCCGCGTCTCGCCTATTCTTTCTGTATCGACCGCCGAAATCGCCTACCGAGTAGCATACCTGCAAGCCGTTACGCCGCTTGAGAGTGTCGACAGCAGCTACCGCCTGGGGATTATGGATCGTGACGGAAGCAATGCCCGGATACTCTTCCCAGCTGAGGGTGAAGGCGGACTGGAACCGATACCGCCAGCCTGGTCCCCGGATGGGTCCCGCCTGGCTGTCCTGTACCGGGGGGACTTGTGGATCGTCGATGTGGAAACCGGGCTGGGCCAGCCGCTGACAACCGACGGCCAAACCCAGGCTTATGATTGGAACTAGGACCGGCAGCTGAAACCTGCCAGGAGGTATTAACTTGAGAATTCTCGTGACCGGGGGCGCTGGATTTATTGGATCCCATTTATGCGACCGGCTTCTGAAGGAAGGCCACCAGGTGGCTGTTGTAGATAACCTCGTGACCGGCAGCCTGGATAACATCAGCCACCTTGCGGGACGTGATGATTTTGTATTTATCAAATATGATGTTTCGAACTTTATTTTCATCCCGGGTGAGGTCCATGCCGTCATGCACCTCGCCTCCCCCGCCAGCCCGAATCCAGCCTCACCCTATGGCTATCCGCAGCTGCCCATCCAAACCCTGAAGGTCGGCGCCCTCGGCACCCACAACGCCCTCGGCGTGGCCCGTGTCCATGGTTCAGCCTTCTTGCTCGCCTCGACCTCGGAGGTCTATGGCGACCCCCAGGAGCATCCCCAGAAGGAAACGTACTGGGGTCACGTTGATCCGGTTGGACCACGTTCAGTCTATGACGAGGCCAAGCGCTTCGCCGAATCCATCACAATGGCATACCACCGCTACCACTCGCTCGATACACACATCGCACGCATTTTCAATACCTACGGTCCCCGAATGCGCCTGGACGATGGCCGGGTGGTACCCAACTTCATCGTTCAGGCGCTGCAGGGTGAGCCGCTGACGTTATATGGCGAAGGGGATCAAACCCGCAGTTTCTGCTACGTGGATGACCTGGTCGAAGGTCTCTACCGGCTGCTGCTTTCCGATGACAATCTCCCGGTCAACCTTGGTAATCCGGTTGAGATCTCGATTCGTACGCTGGCGGAGGAGATAAACCGCATCACGGGAAACAAAGCCGGGGTGAAGGTTCAAGCCGGAGAACGCGCTCCTGCCGACCCTCAGCGCCGCCAGCCTGACATCTCCCGGGCAAAGGAAGTCCTCGACTGGGAACCGACTGTCATGCTGGAGGATGGTCTGACCCGCACAATTGAGGATTTCGAACGCAGGTTATGACGATCGAACAGGTGCGTGTTCCTGGCGAATTTAAGCGCTTCTTGAAATTTTCCGTGGTCGGCGTAATCGGTGCTGTGGTTGACTTCGGTATCTTTAATATCCTGGCCAACTTAATCGGCATCAACAGCTTGCTTTCCAGTATCATGTCCTTCACCGCTGCCGTGACGAGCAACTTCATCTGGAACCGGTTTTGGACCTATCCCGATTCCCGGTCGAAACCAATCTCCCAGCAGATTCTGCAGTTCGCTGCGGTCAGCCTGGTTGGCCTGGCGATCCGCACGCCGATCTTCGCATTGAGCGAGACGCCGATGATCAGCTTGATCGAACGTTTGCTTCCCAACGTGGGTCTCCTTCAGATCCCGATCATCGCAGCCTACGATGCTACGGTGATCGGACGCAACCTGGCGCTCGCCCTCGCGGTTGTCATCGTCCTTTTCTGGAATTTCGGTGTAAACCGCATCTGGACTTATTCCGATGCTGGCAAGTAATCCCCGACTCGTTTGAGGGCGGGAACCCAGTATAATAATCACGTCAGACCAGAGTCTCGGAGCGGTGCATGGCACGTAGTTCTAAACGCAAACCAATCCCCATTTACACCACGCCCGGCGATTGGGCTGCGCTGCTGGTCTTTCCCCACTTATTCAGCACGATCGGCGAATGGATTGGCTGGGTTTCACCAGATCGTCAGGTTTTTGATGTCGACGGAGTGTATGTAGGCTGGTTGACGGATGAGCCCCGCATTTTACGCAGACGCATCATCGAGAAAGAGCTGCCACGCAAACTTCCCCCCGAAGCACCGGGCCGGATTCGCCCACCGGCAACCGTGCCCCTCCCATCGATGATGGCCGAGCTGCCCTTTGAAGTTATCGATGTCCTCGACGAAGAACCCGAAAGGCTGCACACAACTGATACTGGCGAATTCAAGGAAGACATGGATTGATGGCGAAGGGCTCGAAAGAGTTGCCAGCAAAGACTGTCCGCCAGTCACGCGTTACACTCAGCCAGTTGATGCAGCCCCAGCATGCAAACCCGCGGGGCGATGTACATGGTGGCTGGATTATGAAGCTCGCTGACGAGGCCGGCGCACTGGCCGCTATGCGGCATGCCCAGCATCGAGTCGTCACTGTAGCGATCGATCAGATGATGTTCCATGAACCGATCCGGATTGGGGACCTGGTGACGCTTGAGGCCGAAGTAACCTACGTCGGGCGGACTTCAATGGAAGCTCGCGTTTCGGTCACCGCCGAAGATCCAGTCGGCGGAGAGCGGATCCATACCAATACGGCCTACCTGGTTTACGTCGCGCTTGACGATCAGGGGATACCGATGCCCGTCCCCGCGCTGATCGCAGAGACCGAGTCCGAAAAAGCACGCATGGAAGCGGGAAAGGATCGCCAGGCTTACCGCCTCAGCCGCCGCGCTAGGGAGGATGCCCCCTCTTCGGAAAGGGCATAGGTCGCTCTGCTTCAAGTAAACACACTGGAGATCAAAAAAGAGACCGGCTTCGCCGGTCTCTTTTTTACTTCTTAAAGTAATCCGTCAGGCTATTTTAAATGGGAATCGATGTAGGTGACGGCTTCGCCGACCGTTGTAATGCTCTGGGCGTCCTCGTCAGAGATCTCACCCCCGAATTTCTCTTCAAAGGCCATAATTAGCTCAACCAGGTCGAGTGAATCAGCCTCGAGATCTTCACGGAATTTTGCCTCGGGTTTGACTTTGCTCTCGTCTACCCCCAGAAGCTCAACGATGATAGCCTGAACATCCTCGTACGTATCTGCCATGTGTCGCCTCCTTAGTGGTCTCCGCAGACAAGCCGGGGCATTGTACCCGACATATGCCATGCGTAGCAAGTTGACATGCTGATGATACGCCTGCTATGATGGCGCTCTCACCTAGGAACACCAGCTCATGAGCAAAGTTACGCGCACGATAAAACGAAAAGACGACCACCTTCGTATCAACCTAGACCATGATGTCGAATCCGGGATTGGTACCGGTCTTGATCGCTTCCAGTTTCGTCATAACGCGCTGCCTGAACTTGCGTTGGATCAGGTCGATTGCCGGACGACATTCTTGGGAAAGACGCTCGCGCTGCCGCTGCTCATCTCCTCCATGACCGGCGGTACCCCGAAAGCCAAAGGAATCAACCTGCGTCTGGCAGAGGTCGCCCAGGAAAACCAGCTCGCAATGGGAGTCGGTTCGCAGCGTGCTGCAATAGAGGAAGGTTCAAGTACGTCCAGCTTTCAGGTCCGCACGCACGCTCCAGATATCCTGCTCTTTGCAAACCTGGGTGCTGTCCAGCTTAATTATGGATATGGCCTTGATCAATGCCAGCGTGCGGTCGAAATAATCGAAGCTGACGCACTTGTCCTTCACCTCAACCCACTTCAAGAAGCCCTCCAGCCTGAAGGGGACACGAACTTCCAGGGCTTGCTCGAGAAGATCGGACAACTTTGTCAGGGGCTATCCGTACCTGTGATCGTGAAGGAAGTCGGCTGGGGCATTTCCGGGGAAGTAGCGCGTCGGTTGGTCGAAGCTGGAGTAGACGCAATCGACGTGGCCGGTGCCGGTGGGACATCCTGGTCCCAGGTGGAGAGCTTCCGGGCTCCGAATGACGAAAAAGCCGCCCTGGCCCTTTCCTTCCGAAACTGGGGAATTCCGACCGCCCGCGCGCTGCAGGAAGTCCGAGCGGAGCTGCCGTTGATCCCACTGATTGCATCTGGAGGCTTGCGAAGCGGAATCGATTTCGCAAAATGCCTTGCACTGGGTGCGGATCTCTGCGGCATGGCTGGCCCATTCCTGCGGGCCGCAGCCGATTCCGGGAAGGCGGTCCAGGCCTTGGTCGACCGTACACGGATGGAGCTCCAGATTGCGATGTTTGCCACGGGTTCCCGTACGATCGAGGACTTGCGCCAGGGCAAGCTTTTGCCCGCTCGGGATCGATGAAGAAATCCGAGAATCTACGCAATGAAATGCTGGCCGCACTCGAAAACGAGCTGCGCGCTTCAGCGGAGATCGTTCAAGAGGGATCAGCTCCAGATATGTTCGAGCTGATCTCCTACCACATGGGCTGGAGCGAAAATCAAGCCGCGAGCGGTAAGCGCATCCGACCCTTGCTTACCCTGCTGTGTTGCACTGCCGCCCGAGGGGATTGGCATACTGCGCTTCCGGCGGCCGCGGCGATCGAATGGCTGCATAATTTCTCGCTCATTCACGACGATATCGAGGACAAAAGCAGGACCCGCCGGGGTCGGGAGACGCTGTGGGCGAAGATCGGCATACCCCTGGCGCTCAACACCGGAGATGCCGTCTTTGCCCTGATGCGGCTGAGCACTAGCCGTTTGCACGAAACGGGCGTCGGCGTGTCAAAAATGTTGGAGCTTCATGCTCTAATCGATCGAACAGCTCTTCGACTTTGTGAGGGTCAACATCTCGATATTCGCTTCGAAACGGATTCTGCGATCACGTCCAGCGAATACCTCACGATGGCTTCGGGCAAAACAAGCGCTTTGATCGCCTGTGCCTGTCTGGCAGGGGCAACGCTCTCGCCCGCAAGCGAAGAGCAGAGGCAGCACTATGGGGAATTCGGGCGCAATCTAGGTCTTGCCTTCCAGATGCAGGATGATATTCTCGGAGTATGGGGGATGCCGGAACGAACGGGAAAACCCAGCGGTGATGATCTTCTACTTCGGAAGAAAACTCTCCCCGTCCTATATGGCCTGCAAAGGTCACCCCGATTCCACAAACTATGGCAGCAAGCGCCGGATGAGAGCCAGATCAGCAAGTTGACCGCGGCACTGGATGAGCACGGAATCCGTGAGGAAGTCCAGGCAAAGGCGGATGAATACTCGAACGCCGCGCTGCAGTCGCTTCAGGTGACCGCTCCTGAGCAACCAGCAGGCGGGATGCTCACTGAACTCCTGGAATCCCTCCTTCGACGTGATCATTGATCACCCCGGGATAAAACCACGTTTTCTCCCCCTTGTTAAGGCATAGTTCCTGCATATCATTGCCACGAGTTGACGTCATGCTATAATCCGGTCGAAGACGGTGAAATATGCAGAAAACGACGAGACAGCTGGGCGAGCAAGAAAATAAGAATGAAGCCCTCGACCGCCTGCAGGCAGGTACCACGCTGCAGGAACGATATCTCGTGCTTGGAATGTTGGGCTCCGGGGGTATGAGTTCCGTTTATAAGGGCCGCGACCTGCACTTTCCGAACGTCACCAAGCTCGTAGCGATCAAAGAAATGGTCAACTTGATCGCGGATCAGTCAATGTACGACATGGTCGTGAAGAACTTCGAGCGTGAGGCCGACCTGCTCGCGGCACTCTCTCATCCCGCCATCCCGACGATTTATGATAACTTCACCCACAAGAACCGCTCCTACCTGGTGATGGAATTTATCGACGGAGATGATCTCGAGGCAATCTTGGATGAGATTGATGGATTCATCCCTGAAGAGCGTGTTGTGACGTGGGCGATCGAAATTTGCGACGTGCTCAGCTATCTGCACAACCACAAGCCTCAGCCGATCATCTTCCGTGATATCAAGCCTTCGAATGTGATGGTTGATCATCACAATCATGTTCGCTTGATCGATTTCGGCATCGCCCGGCATTTTCAGCCGGGCGAGAAGGGCACTATGATCGGCACGGAGGGCTATTCTCCGCCCGAGCAATACCGGGGCGAGGCCTCTCCAGCGGGCGACATCTACGCGTTGGGTGCGACCATGCACCATCTACTGACCCGGCGTGATCCCCGCCTTGAACCGCCTTTCTCGTTCACCGAACGCCCTATCCGAGATATCAACCCGACGGTCTCGCCCGAACTCGAAAATGTGATCAATTCTGCTCTGGCCTATGACCCGAAGGAGCGCTTCCCATCTGCCGCTTTGATGAAAGAAGCCCTGATCTCAACCGCGAAACGAACCGGACTCTTGAGCCGGCCTTCGGTCGCAGCAGTGATCGCACAATCCGACAAGATTGAGGAAATCTGGAAATTCGAATGTGAGGACGAGGTGCGGGGCAGCCCGCTGGTCGACAACGGCACCGTGTACATCGGCTGTTATGACAACAACATTTACGCCCTCGATGCGAAGACGGGGGATTTTCAGTGGAAATACGCAACGGAAGGCGGCATCGCCGGCAAACCGGCTGTTGAAGATGGTATCGTCTTCATCGGTTCGGAGGACAACCGCCTCTATGCCCTCACCGCGAACCGCGGTGGCCTGGTCTGGACCTATTACGCCGAGGGATCTTTTCATTCCTCGCCAACTCTAGCAGACGGCCACGTCTTTATTGGTTCTGATGACCACCGACTGCATGTCGTGAATCAGGCCACCGGCCGTCGTGCCTGGCGGGTCGAGGCGAATGCCCCGATCTGGTCGACGCCACTGGTGAACGAGGAACGAGTTTACTTTGGCTGCGAAAGCGGCGATTTTTACTGCTACGATTTCAAGGCCGAGCTCAAATGGCGCAAAAAGGCCAAACGTGGAGTCACTTCCTCCCCGCTCTTGATTGAAGACATGATCTATTTCGGTTCGCGTGACTGGACACTGTATGCCCTCGAAGCTGAAAACGGCTATCAAATCTGGCGCTTCCGCATGGGAGGCGCAACAATTTCCACCCCGGCATTCTTCGACGGCATGCTCTACATCGGCTGTGGCGATAATAACATTTATGCCCTCGATGCCCGTCATGCCCGTGAGATATGGCGCTATGAAGCAGATCACCAGGTCACAGGCTCGCCCACCGTTCACGAAGGTTCGGTCTACATCGGATCAGTCGACGGATCCCTGTACTGCATCGATCATAAAACGGGACGACTGCGCTGGCGCTACCACACCGAAGGTCCTATCACCGGAACTCCTGCAGTTGTGGGCAACACGGTTTATATCGGCTCAACCGATCACCGCATTTACGCCGTACTTGCCTGAACTGCGAGAGAGCTATTCGAGAAAGTAATAAGGCATGCCATCTTTGAAAGAGTACTTTGCATCCATATTCGGTCGCAAATCAGCCCAAAAGCCATCCTACGCGGCACGCGATCAACGCACCTGGCTGTACCCCGATGTTCATAATGCCACCCAGATGGTCGTAGGCACTGGCCAATCCGTCGGGATCGAGCGCAGCCATAACGAGGACGCGCTGCTGGTTTTGACCGGCCAGCTTGCTGGCAGTCAGCCCCTGCCAGATTTCGGTTTATTCGTGGTCGCGGATGGTATGGGTGGACACCGGGCAGGTGAGGTTGCAAGCGCAGTCTCGATAAGGACGGTTGCCCGGATGATTACCCAGGATACCGTCATTCATTTACTGAACAATGATCATTCAATGCCCGAATCTCCGCTGCAGGATCTGCTCCGGGAGGCACTGGAAGAGGCAAATCGGGCAGTGGTCGAGGAAGTCCCGGGGGGAGGCACTACGCTTACCGCAGCCGTCCTGCTTGGACCGCAGCTGACGATCGGGCACGTTGGCGACACACGAGCTTACTACATTCGCGATGGAAAGACGGAAATCCTAACGCGTGATCACTCGCTGGTTGAACGGTTGAAGGAATTAGGCCAGCTAACCGCAGAAGAAGCATCCGTTCACCCGCAGCGCAATGTCCTCTATCGCGCCATTGGCCAGGGGGCGAACCTTGAAGTGGATGTCTTCACGCACCCGCTGCCGAAGGGCGGTGGGCATCTCTTAATCTGCTCTGATGGGCTGTGGGGTGTGGTTCCGGATGACAAAATCCAGCGCATTGTGAACAACGCCCCCCACCCGCAAATCGCAGCCCAGGAATTGATCACTGCCGCGAACAGCGCCGGTGGACCGGATAACATAACTGTGATCCTGGTCCGATTCCCCAAGGACTGATTGTGAGAGGGGTGTAGCGCACCTTCCCGATGAAGGATTATTACGCTCTTCTGGGAGTACCTCGGAACGCGACAACTGGTCAGCTGCGTCGTGCGTATCGCGAGGCTGCGCAGAGGCTGCATCCCGATAAAAACTTATCTCCTGGCGAAACCGAACTGTTTCTCGAAGTCAGCCAGGCATACGAGACGTTAATCGAGCCCACTCAGCGTGAACAGTACGATAAAGAACTGGCGGAATTCGAAGAAGAAATCGCTAAGAATGCGCCTTTTCAATGCCGTGTTCTGCACAGCCGGTCTTCACTTCTCAACCTGGATGAGCCGCAGGTTCACTACATCCTGCTCGACATAAAACCTTCGCAGAACCTGCCCGATATCCGACCACCAATTAACATGAGTATCGTGATTGACCGCTCGACCTCCATGAAGGGTCAGCGCATGGATCAGGTCCGCTCGGCTGTGCTCACCATCCTGCACGAAATGCAACCCGAGGATCGGGCTTCGATCATCGCCTTCAGCGATCGAGCTGAAATCATCCTGACTCCGGACCAGGCACGGGATTTGCCAACCGCACGTGCCCGCCTTAGCTTGATGCAGGCTGGAGGTGGCACCGAAATCGGACAGGGACTGACAGCCGGCCTGGACGAACTGCACCGCAGTTATGCCCGGGAGGGAGTCAACCATCTGATCCTGCTAACGGATGGTCGCACCTACGGCGACGAAGAGCTCTGCCTGGAGCTTGCAGACCAGGCCTCAGCGGCTGGTGTTACGATCAACGGAGTTGGAATTGGCGGTGATTGGTCAGATAGGCTGCTTGACGATCTTGCCAGCCGCACTGGCGGTTCTGTGCTGTTCCTGAACACCCCCCGGGCGATCACCGATCTGCTCCATTCGATTTACGATGGATTGACCAAGACGATTGCCAAGAAAATTCAGGTCGAAGGTGCACTTGGGCAGCAAGTTGACCTGCGCTCGGCCTACAGGCTGCTTCCTGAACCCATGCCTCTCGGTGACAGCTTTCCGATGCAGCTCGGTTCGCTGCCAAAGAAAGGCCAGATTCGCCTTCTCCTCGAATTGGTGATCCATCCCTTCACCAACAAGGAGGAAATCGCGATCGCTCACCTCACCATTTCGGGCGTGATTCTCGCGAAGGAGGAGGAGCTCAGTTCACTGCCCCTGCCTCTCACGCTGCCCGTCAGCGAAGAGCCGGATATCAATCCTCCACCGGAAGATATTTCTTCGGCTCTGAACTTGCTTTCGATGTACAAACTCCAGGAAAAAGCTCGCCATGAAGCCGAGCTGGGTCAGGTTGGCCAGGCTGCCCGTCGCCTGGAGAACCTGGCCACACAGCTACTGGCAGCTGGCGAGCGCGAGTTGGCCAAAGCCGCCCTGAATGAGGCTGCCCAATTAGGAAGCATTCGAAGATTCTCAAATGAAGGTGAGAAGACATTAAAATATGGAACCCGGGCTCTACTACTGCTACCACCAACGGACAATGACTTATGATTGAATGTCCATCCTGCAAACACCGTGAGTTCGTTGGGACACTGTTTTGCAGTGAATGCGGCGCGCGCCTGGTACATGTCTCCACCCTGCCAACCATGTCCATTTCCCCTGACCGGATTAGAGAAGAGGTCGCAGCGACCAAGCCCTCACCCCCATCCGGTCCCGATTTAAGCAGTGGTGCACTGCTCGGGCTTCGTATCATCAATACCGGGGAAATCCTGTCTCTCGTCGGCCGGGATAATTACACTATCGGAAGAGCGCTCGAAGGGCAGGCAATACTGCCCGAGGTCGACCTCTCCCGCTTCGATGCTTATGATGCGGGTATCTCCCGCATGCATGCCGAACTACGAATCGAACGCGATGGTTTCTACATTATCGACCTTCAGAGTTCGAATGGGACCTTCGTCAACGGGAAGCTCCTCCCTGCTCAGGAAGCTGAACCCGTTCAGCATGGAGACATCATTCAACTCGGACGTCTGCGAGTTCAGGTGATCTCGCAGGCATCAAAGATATCGAGGTAACCCCATGTCCTATACAGTTCTTGTTCACGTTTCGGGTGAAGACGCAGTACTGGGCGAGATCGAAGAGATGCCAGGCGCTGATTCAGCCATCGTCACGGTTAACAACCCGCGCCGGAAGGACGAAAAAGACCTGCCCTACCTGTACGAGACGGTCACGACGGTCATCTGGCCCATGCATCGCATAAACTTCATTGAGATTCTCCCCACCCGCGAGGATGAGGAACTGATCGGATTCGTACGGGAGTGAGATGACGGAGAACCCGAACCGCAGGCGAAAAGTTCTGGTGGTCGACGATGAGCCGCGCATGATCCGGTTCATCCGCCTCAATCTTGAGCATGACGGATTCGAAGTAAGCGAGGCGACACGCGGAACCCAGGCACTGGAAAAATTGCGGGACCAGATGCCGGATCTCATTCTGCTTGATGTCATGATGCCGGATCTAGATGGCTTTGAAACCCTGAGGCTGATTCGTGAGATCTCGACAGTGCCGGTCATCATGTTGACGGCAAAGGGGGAGGAGGACGACCGGGTACGAGGCCTGGAATTGGGGGCTGATGACTATGTCACGAAACCTTTCAGCCCGAGGGAGCTGGTCAGCCGGGTGCGGGCCGTACTGCGCCGTACCGAGATGCCGAGCCAACCTATCCATGATGTGATTCAAGTGGATGAGCGTTTGAAAATCGATTTCGACCGCCGCGAAGTTTGGGTCGATGGTCAACTCGTTAAGCTACGTCCAACCGAGTACCGCTTGCTATATCATTTGGTAAAGAATGCCGGATGGGTGGTACCGCACGAACAACTGCTGGCCAAGGTATGGGGGTATGAATACCGCGATGAAACCCACTACCTCAGGCTATATATCAACTATCTTCGGCAGAAGCTCGAAAAGGATCCCTCCGACCCGCACTACATTCTCACTGAACGCGGGGTCGGATACCGCTTCGTGGATTACCGCCGCGAAAGGGAAGCAGAGGCGTCTTGAGGAGAAGTTGGCCGATTGATGTCCCAGGTGAGGAACACCTAGACCTGTCTGGCAACAGTGCACGGCTTCAAGCAGTCTTGTTGCCTCGGCACCGGTTAGATACAATCATTCTATAAGAAGAAAGTAGGTTCTATTGGCGCGTCAGCGAATTTTACTTGTCGATGATCATGAAGTCGTCCGGGTCGGGCTCAAAGCCCTGCTCGAAAAACACCCGGATTTTGAGGTAGTGGCGGAAGCTGCAAGCGGGCGCGAGGCGGTAGAAAAGACACGCGCCCACAAACCAAACGTAGTGGTGATGGATATCCGCCTGAAGGGCGGCTCGGGAATCGAAGCCTGCCAGGAAATCACCACCGAGTTTCCGGAAACGCAGGTCATCATGCTTACTTCCTACGCCGAGGACGAGATGCTGTTTTCGGCAATCCGAGCCGGAGCGGCAGGCTATGTTTTGAAACAGATCGGCGGTGATGACCTCGTGCGGGCGATCGAATCGGTCGGTCGCGGGGAGGCTCTGCTCGACCCTGCTGTCACCCAGCGAGTTTTCCAAGAAGTGCGTAAGGCCGCGCGTGAGGAAGAAGCCTCGGCCTTCGCTGAATTAACTCAGCAGGAGATGCACGTCTTGCAGCTTGTTTCCGAAGGCCGTACGAACCGCCAGATCGCGGAGATGCTGTTCCTGGGCGAAGGCACAGTGCGAAATTATGTGAGCAGCATTCTCTCCAAGCTGAATGTGCGCAATCGTGCCGAAGCAGCCGCTTATGCTGTTGAGCACAATTTGAAAGATTACATCTGATTAACCGCAGCAGAGCGTAACAGGGGCGCACCAGGCCTGGTGCGCCCCTGTGGTTATTCTATTCTCATAAAGCTGGGCCTAATGGTTGATGAGATTGCGGCCGCGCTCCTGCTCCAGGTCACCTTCGTGGGCTGCCTCGTAGGCTAATCCTTCCATCCAGTCTTTCACGCTCCCTTCGAGCTGGTTCAGGATCGCCATCTGGCCTGCGATGGCGGTCACCTTTCCCCCGGCCTCGATGCAGATTTCCTCCAACAGGTTCAGATCTTCCACTTCGAGGTTCGATGCCAGGCTGCGTACATGGTCTCGCAGGGAACGGCTGCAAATCTGCCGGAAGGCGTCTGGAGCGTCAGCTGACAGAATTCGTGGGAGGTATATTCCAAACTCGGACATAGCCTGAACCAGGTCCTGCCTGACCCCCATTCCATCTTTGCTCAATTCGGTTTTCATCGCCCGAATGACATCCTGGACCTCGCGCAGAATCGCGAGGGAGGATGACCCGGCCAGGATTAGTTCGGCCAGCAGTTCAAAGAAAGGCTCTGGATCCCCGCGCTGCAGACAATCAGCGATTAGCTGTTCTGCCTGCATGCGGACATAGGTGCGCTCCGCGAATGAAAGCAGCTCGTCAAGCGGCTCATCCATGAGTCTGCTTGCCTCCGGCATGGTCCTCACAGGGGCATAAAGATCGCAGGTAATCCCAGGTATAGATACCGAATCGATGACCATCCTGCCAAGTGATCTGCAGCGCGTAATTACCAACCTGTTCCAGTGATTCCAGTTTCGTAGCGGTCTCAGACCGCAGCGGTAGAAGCAGGTCGTTTGAAAGATCGTCCTTTGCAGGGCGGGCACCGCTGTGGGTTCCCTGACATTCTGCACATGGACAGGCAGCCCGTAGATCAACAAAACGATAATCGCTCTGATGTCCATCCTGCCAAACGATGGTGAGCGTTCCCTGTGAGCGCGAGGCATGCACTTCTCGTGGCTGAACTGTCATCTCTTTCACCTTGTCGGCTCAGCATACTCAAGAGTTTGCAAGATCGCAACTAAGGTGCATCTACCCGGCGTAGGTAATTTCCGACAGCCCAGCCTGCCTTATCGGTACTGTACGGGTTAACCAGATACCACCACTCGTATCCATCTGATTCGTTCGGGCCGCTGCGTACCTCAAAGACCTCGTTTTCGACCCCGAGAAATGCGATTGTCGAATTCAATCCCGGCTGATTGCGCAGCCGCAGGCCATCACCACCGGTGCCGAAAATCTGGACCAGATCGCCCGAAGCGTAACTTCCCTCCAGCTGCGGAGGAGGCACTGGGGTAGCCGTCCAGAGGGCCGTTGGCGTGGCGCTCGGATGAGCGACGGTGGGCGTCACGCTCGGCAGGGGTACGACGGTCAAATCGGGTTCCGGCTGGGCGACCGTAGCCGCTGGAGTACGCGTGAATAACCCGACGGCGATCAGCACAACCAGTAGGATTAACCCGGCAAAAAGGCCAACGAAAGCCCATGGGAGCAGACTTCGAATTACAGCAGGAGGCGAACCACGATTGATTCCCATCAATGGAGCAGGAAGAAGGCCAGGGCCAACATGAGATACAGGCTGACAAGCACAGATCCCTCGAGCCAATTCGATTCGCCATCTTCGGCGACCAACGTGGCGATCAGCACTCCACCGATCAGAGCGATCAGTTCAAATGGATTGAACACCAATGTCAGCGGATTACCCATCGCCAGGCTGATGAAGACGAGTGCCGGGACGACGAATAAGGCAACCTGCAGGCTAGAGCCCACTGCGATTTCAACCGACAAACTCATACGGTTCCTGAGGGCAACTCTGACAGCCACAAGATGCTCGGCGATGTTACCGACAATTGGGACAAGGATCACGCCAAGAAAGAATTCGGAAATGCCGAGTTCGGCAACGACCGGTTCGACTTGACCGACGAGTATCTCGCTCAGCCAAACAACACCGGCTGTAGAACAAAGCAGCATGATAACGGCGGCCCGGACGGACCATGCCTTGTGATGGACCACAGGCTCAGCCGAGGCTCTGCTCAGTGGCCCGTCCTGTAAACGCAGCCCATAGAACAATCCCAGCCCATAGAGAACGACCATCAGCCCGGCCACACCCAGGCTGAGAATCTCAACATCCCTGGCATCACCAATTCCCACCCCGCCCCTGGATTGAGTGAATAGGGAAGGTATAGTCAGTGCCGTGACTGAGAGCAGCAGCAGCATACTATCACTGCTGGCTTTCTGACGATCAAACTGCTGCACTCCGTGCTTCAAACCCCCAAGAAGTATGCTCATCCCGAGGACAAACAGCAGGTTTCCGAGGATTGATCCTGTGATGGAAGCTTTCACCAGTTCGAGCAAACCCTCGCGTATAGCGACGATCGTAATAATCAGCTCAGCAGCGTTGCCAAAGGTCGCATTCAGCAGGCCGCTGAGCTTCGGACCCGTAAGCGAGGCAATAGCCTCGGTCGCCTCCCCGATCAACCCGGCAAGCGGTATGAGCCCGACGGCAGCTGAAAGGAGCACCCAGACAGGTGTAGCCCCGATTTGATTCAGGACCACCGCCAGCACGGCCACTGGCAGCATCAAATTGATCGGATTTTCTAGAAAAAAGGACCGTACGATCTGTCGCATTACTGCTCCTCGTTCACGGCTTTCGAACTGAAAGCGCGCTTCCCACCATCTGCCGGTACGAGCACGCGCAATGCTTTTGGAATAACCTTGAAGCTGACCATCTTTTGGCGATTGCAGGGTTCACCATCGCACTGGACCTCGGAAGGATTTTGCATTTCAAAGGTAGCCTGTGCAGCCCGAAAGCTAACAACGCCGTCCGCGTCCACCAACCTGCCCGTGAATATCTGGGCAACACGCAGCAGGGCATCACTTAATGTATCACCGCCAATCAACCAGAAATCCAGCAGGCCATCATCCACCTTGGCCTGCGGTGCCAGATCAACCAACCCACCGGCATAAGCCGGGATGTTGCTCGCAACCGCGATCAGGAAACGTCCCTCCCAACTGCGGTCTCCCGATCTAGCGACAAGATCAATTCCTTTCCAGCCGGTAGCATTCCACAGTGCCAGGGTTGCGTAATGTATCGCGCCGAAGGCTTTTTCCCAGCGCTCACGGGGTTCGATGCTGTTTACGATATGCGCATCCAGTCCAACTCCGGCCCAGAGCATGAAATGCTTGTCGTTGCACACCCCTAAATCTACGAGACGTTCCTTGCCAGCGGCCAGCCGTTCTGCAGCTTGTTCGAGTGCGAACCAATGGATCCAATCCAGTCGAGGCAGGCCAAGTTCCTGAGCCCAGACGTTCGCCGTCCCGGCCGGCAGCACGCCCAACGCCGTTTCAGTGCCGGCCAGTACGGAAGCGACCTGCCCGACCGATCCGTCGCCCCCTACGACAAAGACCGCGCCTGCTTTCGCCTCCACTGCTGCGCGAGCTGCCTCCGCAACCGGCCAGGGTTCCTTGCTGATTTTGAGGTGGACATTCCAACCTGCACGCCGCAGCACATCGGCCGCTCTTCCAAGCAGCGGTTCCGCCGGGAAGCGGCCGGCGGCGGGATTATAGATCATCCAGGCAGTTTTCTCATCCATATCGAGGGGCACATTATAGCCCAGCTGGTTTGATTGCTACTCCAACCAGTTGAGATTAAAATCACGGGTATGGAAAATCCACGAACGACCCTTCTTGGGGGCCGCTTTCAAATCATCGAACGTCTCGGCCAGGGGGGAATGGCCTCCGTGTACCGAGCACGCGATCTCAACCTTCAGCGCGATGTCGCTTTGAAAATCTTGCGTGATTCCTTTATCACGGAACCGGGCTTTCGAGAACGGTTCCTGCAGGAAGCTCGTGCAGCAGCAAATCTCTCTCACCCGAATATTGTCACGGTTTATGATTTTGGCCAGGATAGGGATCAGCTCTACCTTGTTATGGAGTATGTGCCAGGAACGGATTTAAAGACGCTTTTACGCCGGCAGGGCCGGCTGCCGATGCTCGAAGCCGTTGAATTGATGATCAAGATCTGCAGTGGGGTTGGCTATGCGCACAGAGCCGGGCTGGTTCACTGCGACCTGAAACCCCAAAACATCCTGGTCACAACCGACCACCAGGCAAAAATCACGGATTTCGGCATTGCTCGCGCGCTGGCAGCGATCGACCCGGAAGAACACAGCACCGTCGTTTGGGGCAGCCCGCTGTACTTCGCCCCAGAACAGGCCAGCGGCGGTCCTCCATCAACGGCCAGCGACGTCTATTCTCTCGGAGTCATCTTGTTCGAGATGCTTACTGGCCAACCGCCGTTCCAGGCAGAGGATGCTCAAACTTTGGCTGAGCTGCACCTGACTCGCAACCCACCCTCACCGAGCACGATCAACCCGGAAATACCCCCAACGCTGGAGGAGATCCTGCTCAAGGTCCTCAGCAAAGAACCAGCAAACCGCTATCGCACAGCGGATCAATTTGGCCGCATTCTGCGGCGATTTGCTGCACCCGAAGTTGACCAGGCTGGAGCGGAACTCCCTCCGGCTGCTCCCCTCGAGGAGCACTCCCGGTCAAATGCTCATACCATGGCAATGGATACACCCACCAGCAGCGATGTTGATTGGACGGCCATCATGCTGGGACTGCTCGCGTTTCTCGCCCTCGGTGGTCTGATCCCGCTCTGGCTTTGGGTATGCCTGCTTTATCCATCCTGCCCTATCAACCCGTAGATTACCGATTTACTGGTCGCCCCCCAACCAGCGCGGTATAATCCCGAAGTACGTCTTAACCAAACCGATTATTTGTAACTTGTGATGTAGGAGGTGTAGGTGAATTCACCGCGAGGCAGAAACTCGCTGGTCTTGGTCATTCTGATCATGGTTGTCGCGGTGCTGATCTACCAATTCCGCAGCGGCTCAACCCAGCCTGAAAGGCTGCCGTTCAATGAAGCTGCAGCGAAAATCAGGTCCGGTGAAATCGTGCGTGTTGTCGTCGACGACAATGAACTTGAGCTCATCTTCGAAGATGGAACGAGCGCATTCTCCCGCAAAGAACCGACCAAAACTACGGTAGAACAGCTGAAAGACCTGGGCGTCTCAGAACAAGACCTGGCCGCGTCGAACATCGCCCTTGAGATCAAGGAACCAAGCGACTTAGGCACCGTCATCAGCCTGGTCACGTACATCCTGCCGGCCTTGCTCGTCGTCGGCTTGATCTGGCTGATGCTGCGCCAGGCCCAGGGCAGTAACAACCAGGCGCTCTCTTTCGGGAAGAGCCGGGCGCGGTTGTTTGCCGGTGACCAACCAACTGTAACGTTCGACGATGTCGCTGGAGTAGAAGAAGCGAAGGAAGAGCTTCAAGAGGTCGTCGAGTTCCTTAAAGAACCTGATAAATTCATCACCCTCGGAGCTCGAATTCCGAAAGGTGTGCTGCTGATCGGCCAACCTGGCACGGGTAAGACACTCATGGCGAAGGCAGTATCCGGTGAGGCCGGGGTACCTTTCTTCTCGATCTCCGGTTCGGAGTTCGTAGAGATGTTCGTTGGCGTCGGTGCTAGCCGCGTGCGCGATCTGTTCGACCAGGCCAAGCGCCACTCGCCATGCATCGTTTTCGTCGATGAGATTGACGCTGTTGGACGCCAGCGAGGTGCAGGTCTTGGCGGTAGCCATGACGAACGCGAGCAAACTCTGAACCAGATGCTGGTCGAGATGGATGGCTTCGATACCGATACGAACGTGATTATCATGGCCGCCACAAACCGGCCCGACATCCTCGACCCGGCCCTACTGCGGCCGGGCCGGTTCGACCGGCGGGTGGTACTCGATCGGCCCGATATGCGCGGCCGTGAGGCAATTTTACAGGTGCATGTTAAAGGCAAGCCGCTCGAGGATACGGTCGACCTATCCGTGATCGCGAAATCGACCCCTGGCTTTGTTGGAGCTGATCTCGAGAACCTGGTCAATGAAGCGGCAATCCTCGCCGCCCGGCGTAATAAGCGCACCATCGGTCAGGATGAATTCGAGGAATCAGTCGAGCGCGTCATCGCTGGCCCTGAACGCAAGAGCCGCCTGATCAGTGAGGAAGAGAAGAAGATCGTAGCCTACCATGAGGCTGGACATGCCGTTGTGGGTCATGTAATACCCGAGGCAGATCCGGTTCACAAAGTAAGCATCATCGCCCGGGGCATGATGGGTGGTTATACGCTGGCACTGCCGGAAGAAGACCGCACGCTTGTTGCCCGCAACAAGCTGCGTGGAGATCTGGCTTTCATGCTCGGCGGTCGGGCTTCCGAAGAGCTGGTGTTCAACGACATCACCTCCGGCGCCTCGAACGATCTCGAACGCGTCACGAAAATCGCACGCTCCATGGTCACCCGTTTGGGCATGAGCGACGAGCTTGGTCCCATGGTCTACGGCCAGAAGGAAGAATTGATCTTCCTTGGGCGTGAGATCTCTGAGCAGCGCGATTACTCCGAGAGTATTGCCGAGAAGATTGATGATGAGGTTCGCAACCTGGTGCAGGAAGCCTACGCGCGGGCGAAGGAAATCCTCAAGAAGTACCGTCCGCAGCTCGATGCGATCGCCAATCGCCTGATCGAGATCGAAACGATCGACAAGGACGAGTTCATACGACTCTTCGACCAGCCGGTGCCGGATAAGAACGGCGGCACGCCTGTGCTGGCGGGATCGTCCTGAAGTACCCGAGAAACAAAAAGGCCGTCCGGTTGACCGGACGGCCTTTTTCCTTTCGGAGTGCTACGAGCCGGGGGTCTCCTGCTCGCGGTCCTGCCGTACCAGCTCCCGCCGCAGCACCTTGCCGACGGTCGTCTTCGGAAGTTCCGACCGGAATTCGATCTGGGTCGGGACCTTGAAGGGTGCCATTCTTTCCTTGCACCATGCCTTGATCTCATCCTCCGAGACCGTTTCGCCCGGTTTAAGGACGACCCAAGCCTTAACCGTCTCACCACGATAGGCATCCGGCACACCCGCGACACCAACCTCGAGAACCTTCGGATTCTCGGCAATGACCTCCTCGACTTCGCGCGGCCATACCTGATAACCGCTGGGCTTAATCAGCTCCTTCTTCCGGTCAACGATGTAAAAGAAGCCATCCTCGTCCATTCGGGCAATATCGCCGGTATAGAGCCAGCCTTCGCGTAAGGTGTTTGCAGTCTCGGTCGGCATATTGTGGTAGCCGCGCATGACCTGTGGGCCTTTGACAACCAGCTCGCCGATCTCACCCACCCCCAGCGGCGTCGTCTCGTCATCGAGCGAGATGATGCGCGCATCAACATCTGGAAGTGGCAGGCCGATCGAGCCCTCCTTGCTCATGCCGGAGAGTGGATTGCAGTGTGTTGCGGTTGGTGCTTCAGACAGGCCGTATCCCTCGACGAGTTTGCCCCCGGTGAGTTTCTCAAAAGTGACTTTAGTCTCACGCATCAAGGGCGCCGAGCCCGATATGCATCCACGAATTGAACTGACATCAACTTTGCCGGCCTTGACATCCGGGTGGTTGTTGATGGCGTTGTACATAGTAGGTACACCGGGATAAATCGTAGGGCGATACTTGGCGATAGATTGGAGTACATCATCCATATCGCGCGGGTTAGGAACCATGACCAGCGCGGCGGCCGCACCAATCCCGAAGCTCATCCCCGCCACCAATCCATACACGTGGAACATCGGGATGGCCATCAAGACAATCTCTTTGCCGCGCACGAGGTCCGGCATGAACGATTGGATCTGAAATGTATTTGCGACAAGATTGCGGTGCAGAGCGATCGCTGCCTTTGAAATGCCAGTCGTTCCGCCGCTATATTGGTAGAGAGCGTCGTCATCTGGCCCTATGTCGACTTTCGGCCTCTGCTCCCGGGTGTATTTCTTGAGCACATCCTGCAGCCACAGGTCGCCCGGCTTCAGCTCCGCATAATGTCCCTCTTTTTTCTCCTTCAACAGCGTAAAAAGGATCCGCAGCATCGGTGGCAGGTATTCCTTGATATTCGTAACGATGAGGGTCTTCAGCGGAGTTTTCGGCTGAACCTCCTTGACCAGGTTGTAGAAATTGCTCATCACGAGCATGATCTCGGCGCCTGAATCGTTCATTTGATGTTCGATTTCACGGCCGGTGTAAAGCGGATTGGTCGCGACGACAATTCCACCCGCCTTGAGAATGGCGTAGAAGGCCATCACAAATTGGGGCGAGTTTGGCATGAAAATCGCGACTGGCGTTCCCTTCCGAACGCCTAGATCGGCCAGGGCGGCTGCCAGACGGTCCGTGAGCTCATCCATCTGGGCATAGGTTAATTTGGCGCCTTTAAAAATGGTGCAGGGGTTATTCGGGAATTCTTGGGCTGAGTCTTCGAGCAACCGATACAGTGGTACCTCAGGATAATCAATCGTTGTTGGAACCCCTTCATCGTAGTGCTTGAGCCACGGTCGGTCACTCATAGCAGCAGTTCTCCTTTGTGCTCACTGGACGGAAAGGAATCTCAACCTCTTTATACAACGGAATATAGGCTTGAGCAAAGCGCGAATGATATAATTGGAGCCTGGATGCGGTCCGGTGCAAGTGCCTTGAGGAGCGTAATAAAACCCTTTCGGGATGGCTACGCGCAAACCGCATTTGCTGATGTTTTCAAACCGCTCCTCAGGCCAGGAAATCGAGAACAGCTCGCATTGCAGGAGGCTCATTCCCTATGGAACCGCGCAACGTGCCGGGTGAGAAAGCCCGTGCGTTCCTCGCTCGAGACCGCGCTGTGGTCTCACCGTCGTACCCGCGCGCTTATCCCTTCATGATGGATCACGGCCTTGGCTCGGAGGTGTGGGACGTCGATGGCAATCGCTACGTCGACTTTGCCGCCGGGATTGCCGTGAATTCGACCGGTCATTCCCATCCGAAGGTGGTCGAAGCGATCAAGGAGCAGGCCGAACGGTTCATCCACATCTCCTCCGATTTCTATCATCCGGTTTGGATCGAGTTCTCAGAAAAGCTGGCAAAGACTGCCCCGTTCAGCGAGCCAGCACGAATTTTCCTGGGTAATTCCGGCACAGAAGCCGTGGAAGCGGCCATCAAGCTTGCTCGCTACCACACCGGCCGGCAGCAGTTCATCGGCTTCTACGGTGGATTCCATGGCCGTACCATGGGCTCGCTCTCCTTCACCGCGAGCAAGAATCTGTACCGTCACCGCTTCCTGCCGCTGATGGCCGGCGTCACCCATGTGCCCTATCCAGACGAATATCGGCCGGTGCTGATTCAGCGCGGCAAAGACTATGGTGAAACCATCGTCCGTTACATTGAGGACGTGGTCCTGACTAGGGCCGTCCCACCTGAAGATACCGCGGGGATTTTGATCGAACCGATCCTCGGTGAAGGCGGGTACGTCGTCCCTCCGAAGAGCTTCTTCCCGGCGCTGCGTGCACTTTGCGACAAGTACGGCATCATGCTCATCGTTGATGAAGTCCAATCCGGCGTGGGCAGGACCGGTAAATGGTGGGCGATCGAGCACTGGGGTGTTGAACCGGATATCGTAACCTTCGCGAAGGGCATCGCTTCCGGCATCCCCTTGGGCGGCATCCTGGCCCGCCAGAGCGTGATGGACTGGCCCGCTGGCGCACACGGGAATACCTTTGGAGGCAACCCGATTGCCTGCCGGGCTGGCATCGCAACGCTCGATTTGATCGGGAACGGCATGATGCAGAATGCAGCGGAAATGGGCGAATACATGCTCGACGCGCTGCAGGAAATCCAGGTCCGACACCCAACCATCGGGCAAGTACGCGGGAAGGGCTTGATGATCGGCCTCGAGCTGGTCAAGGATCGGGACACGAAAGAGCCAGCAAAGCAGCTGCGAGAACGAGTGATTCAGTCTTCCTTCGAACATGGCTTGATCACGCTCGGCAGCGGCCAGAGCGCGATTCGATTCGCGCCACCCTTGAATATCACCCGCAACCTAGTCGACGAAGGGCTGGGTATTTTCGAGACTGCCCTGACCGAAGCAGAGAGCAAACGTCAGACCGATTGATGCTGCCTGATTTTAGAGTTCGCCAGCGAGACTACCTGCTCGAAATCAATCGAGCAATCACCGAGGAACTCGATCTTCAGCGTGTACTTGATCGGGTCGTTCGCATCTCCTGCGAACTGCTGGGGGCGAATGCGAGCCTGATTGCACTGCGAGGCGAACCAGGGGGCTGGCGCATCGCCGCGACGTATGGCATCCACCACGAATTCCTGCAAAATCTCGAGCCGCTGCTTGGAGATATCCCCGATCACAACGACCCGGCCCGGTTCGAAATTCCCGAAGTGAGCCGCCGCCTGCGGCGCATTACGCAGTCGACGACGATGGGCTTGCTTACCGGTGTTGGCCTGCCGATGATCGCCCAGCGCGAAGTCGTCGGCGTGATTTTCGTCTTCCGCGCATATCGCGGCAGATTCTCGACTGAGGATCGCAACCTGCTTCAATCGTTTGCCTCTCAAGCAGCGATCGCTGCGCACAATGCAAAACTCTTCACTGCGATTAATCAGCAGCGCCAGAATCTCGACGCAGTACTTGAGTCGGCGGCTGACGGCATCTTGATCCTGGACCCAGCCTATACGATCCAGCGGTTCAACCGGGCTTGCGCTCGAATTACAGGTTACAGCTTGCAGGAAGTGATCGGACAGCCTCACAGCTCAGTTATTCGCTGGCTGCGGCGCGAACCCGGGATGTCACTGGAGGAGGCCGAATCAGGCGGTTGGCCTCTCACACCCCAGGCGACGCTTTATGTTGAAGGCGATTTGATCACGAAGTCCGGAGGCGCGGTAAGCGTGGGGATTACGTACGCCCCAGCGCTATCCGATGAGGGTAAACTTCTAAGTATCGTGGCCACGCTGCGCGACATCACGAAGTTTCGCGAAGCAGAAGAACTAAAAAGCACCTTTATCTCGATCATCAGCCATGAATTACGCACTCCGGTCGCGTTGATTAAGGGCTATGTTGGCACACTGCGGCGCGAGGACGCCGACTGGGATCGCGATGTGGTCGATGATAGCCTGGAGGTCATCGAAGAAGAAACCGATCGTCTAGCTACTCTGATCGATGACCTGCTCGATGCCTCCCGCCTGCAGGCTGGGGCCTTATCGCTGACCCTCTCCGATGTTGCGCTCGATAAACTGGCCCAAAGGATGGCGGACCGCTTTTCCACGCAGACCGATATTCACCAGTTCGAGCTCGATTTCCCTCAGGATTTCCCGTGTGTCAAAGCGGATGAAAGCCGATTGATGCAGGTTCTTGGCAATCTGCTTTCGAATGCCGTTAAGTATTCCCCGGAGGGTGGTCCAATCACCATCAGCGGCCAAGCGTCAAAGGATGAGGTTACAATTTGTATCAAGGACGAAGGCCCGGGCATCGCCCTCGAAGACATGCCGCGTATTTTTAAACTCTTCTACCGATCGAATGATGCCGCCCGGCGAACGAAGGGTGCCGGACTAGGCTTGTTCCTGGCAAAAGCCGTAGTCGAAGCACACGGCGGACGGATCTGGGTCGATGACCGGGTCAAGGATGGCGCCAGGATCTGCTTCTCACTACCCCGTATAGATTCCAAGGAAGGAAAATAACACCACATGGTTTCAAATGCAGCTCAAATAGCCTGCCCGAACTGCGGAGCGCCGATACAGGCTAACATCCGCCAATTGGTGGATGTGGGACAAGATCCTTCATTAAAGGGACGCCTGCTATCTGGCTCTCTCAATCGTGCCCGTTGCAGTGTTTGCGGTTTCGATGGAGCAATCGCCACACCGCTTGTTTACCACGATCCTGAGCACGAATTACTGCTTACTTACGTGCCGGTCGAGATCAATCTGAAGAAAGATGAGCAGGAACGTTTGATTGGCCAGCTTATCAATCGCGTCATGGACCAGCTGCCGCCAGAGCAACGAAAAGCCTACCTGCTGCAGCCGCAAGCCGTCCTTACGATGCAGGGACTGGTTGATCGAGTCCTGAAGGAAGAAGGAATCTCCAAGGAGGAGATTGAAGCACAGCAGGCGAAGATGCGCCTGTTCGAAGAACTTCTTCGGGTTCCAGAGGATAGCGTAGCTCAATTCGTTAAAGAACACGACGAAGACCTCGATGCAGCGTTCTTCCAATTGATCAGTTTGACGCTTCAGGCGACGCGTGATCCACGAGCACAGGAAGCGATGGGCGGGCGGCTGCAGACGCTGCTTGAGGAAAGCAGCTTCGGGAAGCGCCTCCAGCAACAGGAGAATGAACTCCAGGCTGCAACGGAAAGCCTGCGTGCGCTTTCGGAGGAAAAACTAACACGTGAATCGCTGCTGGATCTGTTCATCCATGCTCCAAGCGAGGATCGCATCACTGCACTGACAAACCTGACCCGACCTGCGTTGGATTACGAATTCTTCGAAATGCTCACGAAACGGATTGAACAAGCCGAAGGAGATGAAAAATCGCGCCTCGAGAAATTGCGCACACACGTTCTTGAGGTCACTGAGGAGATTGATAACATTCAAAAAGCACGGGCAGCACAATCGGCGTCACTTCTGAAGACGATGCTCGAGGCTGAAAATACGGAAGAAGCAGTCCAGCAGGCGTTACCTCTGATCGATGAGCTTTTCCTTGGAACGCTTGAAGCAAATCTGCGAGTAGCCCGTGAGCGAAATGATCAGGAAATGTTGAGCCGTCTGGAGGCAATCAACCAGGTCATTCAAGATCAAATCAAGGCTTCGATGCCAGCCGGCCTGCAGTTTGCCCAGGAGCTCCTGGCGCTTTCATCTGAGGAAGAACGGACTGCTCTGCTTGAACAGCACCAGGACCGGGTCGACGATGACCTGCTCAACACGCTGATGAGCAGCGTGCAGCAGCTGGAGCAATCCGGGCAGCAGGCAGGTGCCGATGAACTCCGCAGGCTATACAAACAAGCCTTACGATTCAAGATGAAGACATCGATGGGCGCGGCTTAGTTTGAATCGGGGTCAAAAAAGGAGCTCCCAGCTCCTTTTTTCTTTAATCCGCCTGTACCAGGAAGCCCTTTAGATATTGGCTCTCTGGAAACGCAAGCTGCACCGGATGATCGCAAGCCTGATGGAAATGATGCCGGATTGCTGCCTGCACACCTGCATCCAGCGCCGAATCGGCGACGATTTTCTGGAACAATTCGCCGCTAACCCCACCCGAACAGGAAAACGTCGCCAGGGTGCCGCCTGGCTTCAGCAACTTCATGGCGAGCAGGTTGATGTCTTTGTAGGCGCGTGAGGCGCGGCCAACCTGAGCAGCTGTCGCCGCGAATTTCGGTGGATCCAGGATGATCAGATCGAAGGACGCACCACGGTCCCGAAAACCACGCAGCGCAGTGAAGACGTCCTCTTCAAGCACATCAAACCGATCCGGTTCAAGACGATTGAGATCCAGGTTTTTCTGCGCCATCTCAAGCGCAGAACGCGAGCTATCGATGGCTGTCACGTGCTCCGCCCCGGCCTTCAGACAAACCAGGCTGAAGGAACCGGTATACGCAAACGCATCGAGCACGCTGCCAGCGGAGACCATCCTTCGCAGCCAAGCGCGGTTTTCTTTTTGATCCAGGTAGAAGCCTGTTTTATGGCCGGATTGGATGTCAACCAGATACCGCAAATCACCCTCGAAAATCTCTATCGGATTTGATTCGTACTCACCCCACAGCACCCCGCTGCGGGATTCCAACCCCTCAAGCTGACGGACCTCGGCCTCAGACCGCTCGTAGATCAAACGGCAATCCCCACGTTCGGAGAGAGCTTGAACAATCGTATCCCGTTCAGAATCTGCCCACGCGGTGTGAAACTGGACCACGCGCACATCGTCATAACGATCAACGATCAGGCCCGGCATTCCATCAGATTCAGAAAAGACCTCCCGCCAGGCATTTGACTCCCCCGACTTTTGCCACGGCACTCTGTTTCTTAAAGCTTGATCGATCCGTGCGCGAATAAATTCCGGGCCGATTTCCTGGTCACGATCCCAACTTAATACTCGGCCGCGAATTTGTGAGTGCGGCGAATAGGCTGCAGTGGCAAACCATTCACCTTGCGAGGAAAAGACATCCACACTCTCGGCAGCAGCCGGGTCACCGTGGACAGATTCAATCGCCCCCGAAAATATCCAGGGGTGCCTCCTCTTAAGGGGGCGCTCACGGCCGGTCTTTAATCGAATGCTAGCCATTTCAAATGAATACTGGAATCACACGCGGCGCGAGGACTCGACCGGGCCTTGTGCGATCAAAGCCCGCAGCGCATCCTCATCAATGATCTTAACCTCGAGCGATTGCGCCTTCTGCAGCTTCGAGCCCGGCGATTCGCCGGCCAGGAGGTAGTCAGTCTTGCTACTCACGCTTCCGGTTGCTTTCCCTCCATGGCGTTCGATCATCTCCTTTGCCTTTTCCCGTGACCATGTCGGTAAAGTGCCGGTGATAACGAATGTCAAACCGCTGAGCGTCTGGGGGGCTTCTGCATCCTCGTGTTGGCTGGTTTCTGGCCAAACTCCGGCCGCTTTCAATTTTCCAAGCAATTTCTTATTCGCCGGGGTATTCATCCAATCCACGATCGTGCTGGCAACGATCGGGCCGATGCCTTCAACGCCCTCTAGATCCTCTGCCGAAGCGCTGGCCAGCTGATTGAGATCGCCAAACGCTCGCGCCAGGTCTGAGGCGACAACCTCGCCGACATTTCGGATTCCAAGCGCATTGATCAATCGGGAAAGCGGCTGGTCCCGACTTGCAGCTATCGATTCGACCAGGTTATCAGCTCGCTTCTCTCCGAACCCTTCCAATCCGAGAAGTGTCGCTGGTTCAAGCTCGTAGAGGTCAGCCACATCGTGAAGTATGCCTTCTGCAACAAGCTGATCGGCTATCTTGATTCCCAGCCCTTCGATGTCCATCGCTCCCCGAGAGGCGAAATGCTCTATGTTCCTGACCAGCTGCGCCGGGCAGGAGGCATTCACACAATAGACTGCGACCTCGTCCTCGTTCGTTTCCAACGGCTCCCCGCAGGAAGGACAGCTTACCGGGAGATTGTAGGGCTTGGTATTTTTCGAGCGCGCCTCAAGCACAGGGCCGATGATGTAAGGGATCACATCCCCAGCGCGCTTGAGCAGCACGCGATCTCCAATACGGATATCTTTTTCCGCGATGTAGTCAAAGTTATGCAGTGTGGCCTGACGAACGGTGACGCCACCCACCTCGACCGGGTCAAGGATCGCATACGGTGTAATCACACCCGTCCGCCCAACGTTCAATCCAATATCGAGCAGTTCAGTTGTCACAACCTGGGCCGGGAACTTGTAAGCCAGAGCGCCGCGGGGATCCTTCCCGACTACTCCCAGGCTTGCGCTGAGCTGGAGGTCGTTCAGCTTCACAACAATGCCATCGGCCTCATACGGCAGTTCATCTCTGCGATCAACCCAACGCTGGTAGGCTTTTAGAACCCCGGGGATATCCTCCTCAAGGCTGACCCCTTCCGCGGTTGGGAATCCTAGCGCCTTGAGGTATTTCAACGTTTCCCACTGGGTCGAAGGCAACGTGCCCTCTCCATCCACAATTGCATAGCAGAGCAATCGAATTGGCCTTTCAGCGGTCAGCGATGGATCGAGCTGCCGCAGAGCGCCTGCGGCGGTGTTGCGAGGATTTACATAGGTACGCTCACCGGCTTCTTCGAGGCGTTTATTCATGGCCGCAAAATCATCCAGGTAGATGATCGCCTCGCCGCGTACTACGATACGAGGGGGCACGTTCACGTCTCCAGCCTGGACTGGGATCCGCAGCGGCAGGCTGCGGATCGTCCGCAGGTTTGAGGTGATATCCTCGCCTACCTCTCCGTCACCACGTGTTGCGCCGAGGGTGAAAACCCCGTCGGTATAATGCAGGACAACTGTCAATCCATCCAGTTTGGGCTCTACCACAAATTGCGCCTCAACTACGCGGTCGTCGAGTTTAACGATCCGTTCGTACCAGGCGACGAGCTCGGTATCGTCATACGCATTGGCCAAGCTTAATATCGGCTCCGGGTGTGGAATCCGGTTAAAGCCTTCAGCGGGAGTGGTACCTGCGCGTTGAGTTGGTGAGTCCGGAGTCACTAGCTCCGGATGCTCCGCTTCGATTTCCTGAAGCTCACGCAGCAGTTGATCATATTCGTAATCGCTGATGACGGGATCGTTCAGCACATAATAGCGGTAATTGTGCTGGCGTATTGCATTTTGCAGCTTTCTTGCCCGCACCTTGAACGAGGGATCTGTCATCGTAATCACCTGATATCTTTACGTTCGATTGGAGGATTGCTGCTTCGTACGCACGGGAATCGTCTCCGGCCAGAGTGGAATAAACATCATCCATTCCGCAGGACGTTCTCGGATATAACCCCCGAGGACAGCAAGGATTCGTTCGGCCAACCTGACCGAGTCGGCCCTGTCGTCACCAGTTCGCTCCGGCACCAGGATCCGTGGCCCGGTCACGTGATATCTCCCATCGCCGGACTTCTGCACGACTCCGGCAACCACATGTGAATCGGTCCTTATCGCCAATCGGGCGTGTCCAATCGGAAGCACAACACTTCGCCCAAAGAACGTTAACGGTACACCCCCGACATCAGGACGATCCACGCCCGTGAGCACGAACCCTCCACTTTGAAGGTTTTCGATCGCCGTACGCAATGCTTTCGATGAAATCGGTGTGAAGTCAACTCCAAGTCGCTCGCGTAGCAAGTTATCAGTTTTATAACTGCCTTTGACGGTATGATAGGACAAGGCTTGAATTGGAAGTTGGCGCTTGGCCATCATCATAATGAACATATTAAAACTACTCATATGGGCTCCAACGAAAACGACCCCATGGCCTTCTGCACTGGACTGGAGCGCATCGGCAATCATGTGCGGCTCCACTGTGCAGTACTTTTCCTCGAAATTCGCCGGGTTCGAAAACGCACCGTACCAATCAACATACCCATGCGCTGCGTTCTGAAGTACCTCGTAAACAACGCCATCCAATTCCGGTGCACCGTATTCCAGGCCACGGACCACAGCCTGGTTGGATCTGATGGACTGGTACAGGTTGCTGTTCCTCCTGGAAGCCAGGGCTGAAGCGATCCGATCACCCAGCCAATACCCCCACTTCCTGGGCAGGACTTTGCCAAGGAACAACCCGGTCCACGGCCCGAGCTGGCTATTGATGAAATCGTTCAAGAGCATTGTCGTCAGTCCGTTCGAGTCTAGGGCGGATTTACAGTGATCTGAAATTGCAAGATAAAATGGCTATGCGCAAGCTAGATTTTATGCTTTCTCCGCTCCCGTGCAACAGCCCAGAGCAATCCCAGAAATTTCAGTGTATCGCGAATCGGGTGGAAGTAGCTCTCCTTGCCAACATTATAGATGGTATCGATATCTACCCACCCAATCTTGAAACCATGATCGACCGCCTGGACCACAGCCTCGACCTCGAGCTCAAAACCATGGCGAGTAAGATTCAAGGCTTGTAGCAGTTCCCGGCTGTAGAGACGGTATCCACTCTGATTGTCATAGACCGGAGTTCCAAGCACGCGAGTCAGCATCCAGGAACCGATCGCATTTGCCATCGAGCGGGGAAAAGGCATGCGCTTGAAGTCCCGCCGTCCAATGATCAGTTCTCCCTGTCCCGAGCGAAAGGCACGGACAAGTTTCACCGCCTCACCCGGATCATGCTGACCATCCGCATCGAGCGTTAGAACTGCCTCGAAGTTGCGTTCGAGGGCCCACGAAAATCCGGACATCAACGCAACACCCTTCCCCAGGTTACGCTCGTGCTGGAGAACCTGCGCACCCTGCGAGGCGGCAACCCGTGGAGTCTCATCCCATGAACCATCGTCGACGACAAGCAACGGGAATAAATCCCGCAGGGGCTCCAGCACCGCACCAATCCGTTCAGCTTCGTTCCAGGCCGGGATCAGCGCCAGAATTCCCGAATCTATGCTCATCTGCTCCCTCGTACAAGCTGGAAATTCCTTCCAGCCAGCCAGCCATCACCCCAATGTCAGGTGTGGTCTGCCCACTCATTCTAATCTAGCGATTACCGGGGTCAAGCACAGGGCGCCATCCGGGCTGCTAATCGTCCTGTGCAGCGCCGTAAATCAGACTGATATTGGTGAATTTCGTCCATTGGCTTGCACTGCTGGATTTGCTACACTGACTCAGATCTTTGAACGCCTGAATGGGAGGCATGATGAAAGCAGGACGTCTGATAGCGTATATCGCCGCCGCAATTCTGATCTTTTTTGGAGTACTTGCTATCTGGGGAAGTCCATCAACCAACAAACCCGGTCTTAATCTCATAATTGGTGTAATAAGCATCGGTGCGGGGTTTGTCTTGATCTGGTTCGCCGGCCGCATGGGGCGCAATGACCGCGTGGAGATTATCCAGAAGATCGACCTCTCCGGCGACATGAATCTCGAATCGCTTCGCTGCCGCAACTGCGGGGGAGCGCTGAGTTCGAAAGACATCTCGATGGTCGAGGGCGCCCCATTTGTCAAATGCCCATACTGCGGGACGACATATCAATTAACCGAAGAGCCAAAATGGTAGATTGGCCGCGTCTTCAGCTGCCGAGGAGGAGACGATGAATTCGCCCCTTCGCCGCGTTTCCATCTTCAACCAGAATGGACACAGATCGCTCGCTCGCCGCTCTCGGGCGAGTCGTTGGCCGATTCTGGTTTCGCTTTCTCTCTCGATCCTGCTCCTCGTGCTCGCCGTGGTTTCTGCTTCGGGGCAGAGCTATTCCTTCAGCCTCGACCAGGAGACCGTCGATGTTTACCTTCAATCCGATGGCACGATGTCGCTGCTTTATCGGATGGTGTTCACCAATGATCCCTCCGCACCTGCGATTGAATTCGTCGACCTCGGCATGCCCAGCCCGGCTTACGATCTATCAAGCATTGCGGCCTCGATCGATAACATCGGCATCAGTCATATCGCTAATTCCGAATACATCGACCAGGGCATCGAGCTTGGTTTGGGCTCAAACTCGATTCAACCCGGCCGGAGTGGGACGGTCGTCGTCCAGATCGCCAATGTTCGTGACATCCTCTATGAAGACACTCAGGGAGATAATTACGCCAGCGTTGAATTCTATCCGAACTACTTCGATTCGAATCTCGTCCATGGCCGGACCGATCTCACGCTTCGCTTCCATCTGCCGCCAGGCGTCCAACCGGATGAGCCACGCTGGCACGACGCACCTGGCGGATGGCCAGACTCCTCCCCGGCGACCTACCTCGATAATGACCAGCGTGTCGTCTATGAATGGCACAATCCCTCTGCGAGTGCATCCACCGAGTACAAATTCGGTGCTTCCTTCCCGCAGAGCTATGTTCCGCCAGAGGCCATCGTCACGCCAGGCCGAATTTCATTCAACAACGATGCGCTCTTCAGTCTGTGCTGCTTCGGCGGCGTCTTCGGTGCAATCGCACTTTTTGTCGGCATCGGCATCTACTCCAGCCGGCGCCGCAAGCTGGACTACCTCCCGCCCAAGATCTCGATCGAGGGACACGGAATCAAACGCGGCCTGACGGCGATCGAAGCTGCGGTACTGCTCGAAACTCCGCTCGATCGGGTCCTCACAATGGTCCTGTTCTCGACGATCAAGAAGGGTGCAGCCAAGGTCGTAACCGAGGATCCACTTAAGGTCGAACGCCTCGAAAGCACGGCTGAACTGCGCGATTACGAGAAAGAATTTCTCGAAGCGATGATCGACAAGCCCGAGAACAAGCGCCGCAGCGCGCTGCAGGATGTCATGATCAACATCGTCAAATCGGTTCAGAAAAAGATGAAGGGCTTCAGCCTGCGCGAGACGCGTGATTACTACAAGGCGATCATGAAGAAGGCTTGGGAGCAAATCGAGCAGGCCGAGACGCCCGAGGTGAAATCCGAGCGCTACGCGGAAGGGCTGGAGTGGACGATGCTCGACCGTGACTTCGACGACCGGACGAAGCGTGTCTTCCGTAGCGGTCCGGTATACCTGCCGCCGTGGTGGTGGTATTACCGGCCTTCAACCACGGTCGCCCGGCCAGCGACGATATCCTCCGGCCCATCCGGAGGCGGCCGGACGACGATTCAGATGCCCACCCTGCCGGGCTCGGAGTTTGCCGCCTCACTCGTTACCGGCGTCCAGAACACCGCCTCAAAATTAGTATCGAACGTCGTCGGGTTCACCAACGGCGTAACAAAAACCACCAACCCGCCGCCACCACCGTCCAAATCGAGTGGTTGGTCGGGAGGTGGAAAGAGCGGCGGCTGCGCTTGTGCCTGCGCCTGCGCGTGCGCCGGATGCGCCTGTGCTTGTGCTGGAGGCGGACGGTGAGAAATCCCTTTCAACGTAGTTACACCTCCAGGAGCCCTTCGCCCGGGCTGCACGCATATACCCTCTCGCAGCATGGAGGGAGCGTACGGATCCATTTGAGAATAGAGCCAGGTGGATCTGGACTTTTACTCATCAACGCCAACCGCTCGGTCCACCTTAACCCGACAGCGGGGCTGCTCGCCTGGCTCTATCTTGAAGGCTGCGAACGGGACGAGGCCACCATCCAGCTGCAGCAGCGGTATCGCATAACCAGGTCCGAAGCCCGGCGTGACGTGGAACAGGTATGGGACCAGCTGGAAGGCTTGCTGTCGCCGGAAGGCGCCTGCCCGGTCCACGACCTGGCGTTTAATATTGTCCCCCCATTTTCACAGGCGCCGAGCGCACCCTACCGGATGGACCTGGCGCTCACCTATCGCTGCAATGACAACTGCTCCCACTGCTACAATGCCCGCCCGCGAGATTTCCGGGAACTAAGCACGGAAGAGTGGTTCGCCATCCTGGATCAGCTGTGGGAGATCGGCGTCCCTCACATCTGCTTTACGGGGGGCGAAGCTACTTTGCGTCAGGATCTGCCGGAACTCATCCGGCATGCAGAGCAAGCAGGCCAGATCACGGGTTTGCTCAGCAACGGTCGCCGCCTGCACGATGCCGGCTATGTTGCAAGTTTGGTCGAGGCTGGTCTCGACCATGTCCAGATTACCCTTGAATCGCTGAACGAAGCGACGCATGACCAAATGGTCGCGGCACCCGGTGCATGGCGCCAGACGGTGAAGGGAATTCGAAACGCACTCGAGGCAGGGCTGTTCGTCATGACCAATACAACCCTGCTGAATGCCAACGCAGGTGAGATCGGAGAAACCATCGATTACCTGGCTGAAATGGGTGTGCCCACGATCGGTATCAATGCCCTGATTTACGCCGGTAAAGGTGCTACCGTGGGAACGGGGATTCCAGAATCGGCGCTTGAGCCGCTATTAAAGGAGGTCCGCGCTCGAACGGAGCGCAATGGACAGCGCTTGATCTGGTATACGCCCACTCAATACTGTCATTTCGATCCCGTCCAGCTCGAGCTGGGTGTAAAAGGCTGCACAGCGGCTGCATACAACATGTGCGTGGAACCTGACGGCGGCGTAATACCCTGCCAATCATTCTATGAGCAGCTCGGCAATATGCTCAGCGATTCATGGGATTCAATCTGGAATCACGACCGTGCGCTCTGGCTCAGGGAGAAACGCTATGCCCCGCAGGCCTGCCAGGGTTGTAGTGTGCTTGCAGAGTGCGGTGGAGGCTGTCCGCTGACACTTATAAACCAAACGGATGAAAGCATCCCCCAACCGCTGCATGTCCTGCCTTTAGCCGAGGCAAGTCCGGGAGGCTAGCACTATGGAAGCGATACTCGATCGAATCTTTGGAAAACAGGATATTCCGAGCGCCCCCGCGCCCGGAATATATCATCGCATGCTCACTGAAGGCGTGGAAAGCCCGCACCGCTTCCACCTGCGGATTGAAGCCGATGGGTCAGGCGTGCTTATCGTGGATGCCGCGATCATACTCCATCTGAACCCGACAGCTGCTGAGCACGCCTATTACATGGTTCAGGGCCAGGATGAGCGCAAGGCGGCTGAACAGCTCGCTGCTCGCTACCGTGTCAGTCCATCCAGGGCTCGCCAGGATCAGCACGAACTGCGTGAGCAGATTCTGGCCCTCGCCTCAACCCCCGATCTCGACCCTGTCGTCTTCCTTGGAATGGAGCGGATGGAGCCCGCCAGCATTCGCCCGCAAGCACCTTACCGCCTGGACTGCGCCTTGACCTATAGGCTAGATGAGAGCGGGACCCCTGACCCACTGGCTCGAGCCAGGGTTGATGCTGAATTGACGATGACTGAGTGGGAGGGCATCCTGCAGAAAGCATGGGAGGCTGGCATTCCTCATATAACCTTTACCGGAGGCGAACCGACACTTCGCGATGATCTGGGAGATCTGATCAGTTTTTCCGAGGAGCTCGGACAAGTCACCGGGCTATTGACGGATGGTAAAAGGCTGGCAGATGAGAAATATCTTGATCAACTCGATCAAGCCGGGCTGGATCATATCTTGATCGTTTACGATCCTGATGACCCGCGCTGCGAAGCGGGACTCATGAACGCGCTCGGTACGGAGATTTTCACGGCTGTTCATCTGCTGATCGAAGATGAAGCTGGTGTGAGTGAGCAGCAGTGGCTTCACCTCAAAGAGCTCGGTGTGGGCTCGGTATCACTGTCATCCACGAGTGGAAGCAGTGCCCTGGCTGAGGCGCTGCGCCAGGCTCGCGACCGAGCTGCAGCGCACGGTCTCGACCTGATCTGGGATCTGGCCGCACCCTACTCAGCCCATAACCCAATTCAAGGTGAACTCGAAACCCCGCCCGCGGGCGCCGGAACGGCCTGGCTCTACGTGGAACCCGATGGGGATGTTCTCCCGAGCCAGGGAGTGAACAAAATCCTCGGCAATCTACTGCGCGATCCATGGGACCATATCTGGGCACGTACAATGGGAGAATGAGGTTCGGTCGGCATTCGCTTTCACAATCGGCGAGATGGAAATGCGGGATACCATGCTAGAGCAGCTCCATCGTCGATACCTCGAGCAGGCGGTTTGGACTGCGGCTTCCAGGAGTCGCCTGCTTGATCTCGCGAATCTGGAACCCGGCTCCAGCATATTGGAAGTTGGCTCAGGTACAGGAGTCATCTGCGCCGACACCGCACGCGAGCACGATTATCAGCTCTTTGGGCTCGACATTAATCAAAAAGCCGTTTCATTTGCCACCCGATTCGATCCCCACTCAAATTATCTGGTCGGGGACGGATTCGATCTTCCATTTCCATCCTCCTCGTTCGATGCCGTCTTCTGCCACTTTCTGCTTTTATGGGTCGAAGTACCATCCAGGATCCTGCACGAAATGCTTCGCATTCTCCATCCTGGGGGCCGCCTTATAACTTTTGCGGAACCCGATTACGGCGGCCGGGTTGATCACCCGCCAGAGTTGGTCGAACTCGGCCTGCTCCAAATCGAGGCACTCCAACGAGCCGGAGCTCACCCGTTCATTGGGCGGCGTTTGCGCGGGCTGCTGCATGATGCCGGTGCACGGCATATCTTCAGCGGCGTTATAGGGGCGGAGTGGCACCCATCCGACGTGGAGCATGCTTCAAGCTCAGAACGAGAGATCCTGCTGCAGGACCTGGGCGGAGACCTGCCGGATGAGCAGCTTCGTGGACTGTTCGCGGCAGGTCAAAACGCCGCTCTTGCCGGGGATTGGACGCTCTTCGTTCCGACCTTCTTTGCACTCGGCTACGCTCCCGAAAAAATCACGTGAGGACTTTCGATCTGGCGAATGGGGATCCCACCTCAGCCAGCGAGGCACCCTGACAGATTTTCGGCCACAGCCATTATCAGCATCATGCCACCAAGTATGGATACAAAAACAAGGCCTGCTTTGCAGGCCTTGTTTCCTCGTTCTGTTTACTAGTATTCGCTAGAACAACCCGACGATCTTTCCGTCTTCGAGATCGATGTCGATATCCATGTAGGCAGGGCGCGTCGCCAGGCCGGGCATCGTGCTCATCGCACCCACCAGCGGATAGATGAAGCCGGCGCCAACGCTGGCCCGCACCTCGCGGATGGGAACGGTAAAGCCCTTCGGCACACCCTTCAGCGCCGGGTCGTGGCTCAGGCTGAGGTGAGTCTTGGCCATGCAGATCGGTAGACCACCGAAACCGGCCTCTTCATACTTGGCAATTTGCTCTTCTGCCGGCGGCTCGAACTTCACTCCATCGGCGCCGTAGAACTCGGTCGCGATGTATTCGATCTTCTTCTTGATCGACCAATCCAATGGATAGAGGAATTTGAAGTCGCTCGGCTGCTCACAGGCTTCGACGACGGCTTCAGCTAATTTAGCTGCGCCGGCTCCGCCGTCGGCCCAATGGGTGCTCTTTACCGCGGCAAAGGCGCCTTCGCCTTCGGCATACTCCCGCACCATCTCCATCTCGGCGTCGGTGTCATCCGTGAAGCCATTGACGCATACGACGACCGGGATGCCGTACCGGCGGGCGTTCTTGATGTGTACACCCAGATTCCCCAGGCCTGCTTTCAGCAAGTCGAGGTTTTCCTCCGTGTACGCCTTGTCGAGCGGGGCGCCAGGAGAAACCTTCGGGCCACCACCATGCATTTTCAACGCCCGGACGGTGGCGACGAGCACAACCGCGTTCGGGATCAAGCCTGAGTAGCGGCACTTGATATCGAAGAACTTTTCCATCCCGATATCCGCGCCGAATCCGCTTTCGGTGACAACGTAATCACCAAGCTTGAGCGCGATCTGGTCGGCGATGATCGAAGAGTTGCCGTGGGCGATGTTGGCGAACGGTCCGCAGTGCACGAAGGCAGGCTGGCCTTCCAGCGTCTGCATCAGGTTCGGCATCAGCGCGTCCTTGAGCAGGACGGTGGCCGCACCGGCGACGCCGAGCTGCTCGAGTGAGACCGGGTTGCCCTTCTTATCGAGGCCGACCACTGCCCGCCCAACGCGCTCACGCAGGTCCTTCAGACTTGTTGCCAGCGCCAGGATCGCCATGAACTCGGAGGCGACCGTAATATCGAAGCCGGTGCCTCGCGGGAAGACCGGGCTGGGCGAACCATCCGCCAGTTTGTCATCATTGAAGCCGATTTTAATCTTACGCAGGCTGCGGTCACATAAGTCAACGACCCGGTTCCAGGTGATGGTGTCGGGGTCCACGTCGATGCGTGTAACGCCGCGTCGTTCAAGGGCCTCATCGCTCTGGCGGCTCTCATGATACATGCGTGTATCGAGCGCAGCCGCGACAAGGTTGTGGGCAATACTGATGGCATGAATATCCCCGGTCAGATGCAGGTTGAAATCTTCCATTGGGATGATCTGGCTGTAGCCGCCGCCTGCCGCCCCTCCCTTGATGTTGAAGGTCGGACCCATGCTCGGCTGGCGAATGCAGGCAATTACGTTCTTGCCCAGCACCGTTCCCATCGCCTGCGTCAAGCCGAGGGTTGAAGTGGTTTTCCCCTCCCCAAGCGGTGTAGGCGTGATCGCCGTCACGTCAATATATTTCCCCTGCGGACGATCGCTGACTTTCTTGAGCACATCCAGATGGACCTTGGCCTTGAACTTGCCGTACAAATCCAGGTCGTCCATTCCCAAGCCTAACTTCTCGGCGATCTCGAGAATCGGCCTTAAGTCTGCCTCCTGCGCGATCTCGATGTCTGAGGGCACAGGTCGCTTCGGTTTCAGTACCATGATGCAGTTCCTCCTGTAGGGAAATGAAGAAGCTCTGGCTTATGTGAGTGCACAAACCTCATCCAGTTTGCACCAACAACGATGGTTTGGGCAAGCGACATCCTTCACTATCTCATACGCAATCCATTACTTTGAAGGTGGAATTAGGCTCCTTGATTCAGGAAAGATGTGACTTCCCAACTATTTGTGAAATAATGTACTCATAGTATAGATGACAGGCAAGTAACCAACACGATATCAAGCATAAGTTCGGTCGAGGCCTTGTGGACAAGACCAAGTGGCGCCTGAGCTTCACTGCTCGAGTGACCATAGCCTACCTTGTTGCGATACTGGCAACGACACTGGCTGCTGGGGTACCGGCCTACAGTATTGTAAGCATCCGGCTCAATCAGCAAGCTTCCGAACAGCTGGCATCCGGGGAACGCGTCGCCAACGCTCTCCTCCAATCGGCAGCAGAAAGTCAGTCTTTCCTGGCACGACTTATCAGCCAACGCCCCACGCTTCTGCGAATGCTGAGCGAGGGCGATCAACCAGGGCTGGACGCCTACCTGCGCATTCTGCTTGATAATTCGGAACTGGACCAGCTGGCCGTGCTGTATCCAACGGGCGATTTTTTCGCAGGTAGTCCCCGGCCCGGCAAACCTCTGACTGAACCTTCATCGAATGAGCCGCGCGTTCTTGCACCGACCGACGACGGTGAATTGCCACTACTGGTGGTTTTTCAACCAGTCGACGACGCTGAGAGTGGGGAAACGTTGGGTTTTGTATACACTGGGCGTGCGCTCGACTCGGAATTCTGCCACGAACTTACCGAAATTAGTGGGTTTGAGGGCAGCATCCTATGGCAAAGTAGACGTATCGCATCCAGCCTCAGTGCCTCTACTTTCGTAATTTCAGAAATTGCATCTGAAGATCCTGCTTCAAGAAATACAAACTACTCAACCCCGATCCAAATCGGCGACCAGAGATATCTTGCGGGCTACATCAGCATTCCCTTTGCCGCAGATCAAGATCTGAAGCTGGAGATCGCACTTCCTGTAGACGATCTGCTGCGAACCCAGAAGCAAGCGTTGTTAATGCTGATTTTCAGCACTGCCATCGTAGCGCTCATCACCAGCATATTCGCGATCCGTTATGCCCGGCAGATCACTTCCCCGCTTAAAGCCTTGACACTGGCAGCAGAGAAAATTGGACATGGTGATTTGTCCACGCCAGTCCCAGTGCCTGCAGCAGATGATGAGATTTCAACCCTCGCCCTGGCACTTGAAGAAAGCCGCTTGAAAACGCATAACGTGATGGAAGAACTCTCTCAGGCAATCGCCTGGTCCCAGACGCTGATCCAATCGATCAGCGAAGGGATCGTTACGGTCAACCTGGAAGGCGTGATTACATCATTTAACCAGGGAGCAGAGAGGATTCTCGGATATGGGCAAGAGCAGGTCGTGAATCGACCGCTGACTGAGATTCTCAAGATTCAGGGTGATGGAGAAGTAGATGAATTGCTTTCAATCACTGCGGGGGTTCAACAGTTTACGGTAACTACAGGAAGCGGTAATTCGACAACGCTTAGCGTAAACAGTACCCGTTTCGCTACTCCTGACCATCAGTCAGATGAGATCGCACTTGTGCTGCGTGATGTGACAGAACAAGAAGCTCTGCAAAATTTACGCAGCTACTTCCTGGCTAACATCTCGCACGAGTTTCGCACCCCTCTATCCGCTCTGAATGCTTCCGTTGAACTGATGCTTTCGGAATCGGATGATCTCGGTACTGATGAAATCCGCAGATTGTTGAGCTCGGTTCATATGAGCGTCACTGGACTGCAAACACTAATTGATAATCTTCTCGAGAGTGCGAGCATAGAAGCCGGAAAATTCGCAATTCACCGGCAGGTAACGGATCTTGAGCAGGTTCTGCAAGATGCTGGTGGTATGCTGCAACCGCTTCTCGATCGCAGGGGTCAGCGAATTGAGATCCTGATGCAAAAAGATTCCGGCTGGATCTTCGCTGACCCGACGCGCATCACGCAGGTTCTGGTGAACTTGATCTCAAATGCTAGCAAGTATGGGCCTATCGATGAACCAATCGAGGTGCGAATCGAAGCGATTGGCGAGGAGCAAATTAGGATCAGCGTGGCCGATCATGGCCCGGGACTTACCTATTCGGAGCGGTCGACAATCTTCAGGCGGTTTGTTCGCCTGCGATCCGATCAAAGCGCTCAATACGGAATGGGACTGGGTCTATATGTAGTGAAAGCAATCGTGGAGGAACACGGTGGCGAGGTCGGCGTGGAAGACCGACCCGGCGGCGGCTCGGTCTTCTGGTTTACACTACCAGGCACAGCAGGAAATGAGTATGAAAGCCCTCGTCGTTGATGATGATCTTGCGTTAGCAGACGTACTCGCCTTCACCCTTCGTAGGGCTGGCTATGAGGTATTGCTTGCCCACGACGGGGTGGCAGCTCTAGATATTTTTAAGTCCGAAGAGCCAGAAATTTTAATTCTGGACATCAACCTGCCAAAACTCACCGGGCTGCAGGTATGCCAGAGAATTCGTGCTCAGAGCGACACTCCCATTATCTTCCTCTCGGTCCTTGGCAGCGAGGACGATGTAGTGCAGGGTTTGAAACTGGGTGGGGATGATTACATCGTAAAACCATTCAGCCCTCGCCAACTAGTCGCCCGAATCGAGGCTGTCTTGCGCCGTGCGGTAAATCATGTGCCACTTCCCGGTCTGTTAAGATCCGGCGATATCGAACTTGATCCGGCCCGTAATCTTCTGACCCTTTCAGACTCGGATCCTATTCGATTAACCCGTTTGGAATGCAAATTGATGGAAGTACTGTTGATCAATCGCGGCCAGGTCCTACCATTCGATACACTGATCGATACGGTCTGGGGCCGATCGGCCGGTGACCGGACGGCACTTAAGCAGTTGGTGTACCGTCTGCGGCAAAAAATCGAGCTGGATCCCTCAAACCCCACGCTCCTTCAAAGTATCACCTCCATCGGCTACACGTTGACCCTCTAACGTTTGCTCACCACGTAAAAGTCACTCCCTCCACGATCTCATCCCTGAGATTGTTACTGGTTTGTGACCTGCCTATTACCCACGCTGTTACCTCGCCTGATTACATTTCAATTGACCGATAAAGCTGGTTTACCCCTCTACCACAGGACCGGCTGAGATATCAGGCTTGAGGAAAGGAGAACCCGATGGCAACACTGATGGATTACGTTAGAAAGCTGCGCAGCCCGGATAACAAGGTCGTCTTGCAGGCAATCGAGGAATTGCGCGCTCGAGGCTGGCTGGAGGATGGTTCTCTGATAGGTTTGCCCTTCTGCCATGCCCAACTCCAGGGTGCGGATCTTTTTAAAGCTGATTTGTCCAACGTGGATCTGCACCAGGCGCATATGGAGCACGTGGATTTGAGCATGGCTGTTCTGCGAGGGACTCGACTAACGAGAACCGATTTGCAGTATGCAAATTTCAATCGTGCCATCATGGATGGTACGGATCTTTTCAAAGCGAATTTAAGCGGGGCAACTAACCTGATTCCAGCTCAGCTCGCGACGGCAAAAAGGCTCTGGGGTGCGATCTTGCCCGGGGGTGAGACCTATGATGGCAGGTACAACCTCGCTGGTGATCTAGAATTCGCTCGCTGGGGATGTATCGATACTAACGATATGGCAGCGATGGCAGAATTTTTCGGGGTTGGATTGGAAGATTATCTCTTCGGCCAGAAAGAAGCCGGCGCCCTGATGATGGATGAGGTTTAGCCGAAGCCTCTTAGCTCGCGAACTTCAAAATTCGTCGGCCGAGAGAAATAAAATCGAGAAATGGAGTTGTGACATGGCGACTATATTGATTATTGATGACGATCTCGACATCCTGACCGTACTTCGAATGACCCTCGAACATGCAGGTTATGCGGTGATGGAAGCCCGGAATGGAACTGAAGGAATTGCGGCCCTTCGGCAGCATCAGCCTGATCTCATCATTCTAGATGTGATGATGGACACACCGACGGAAGGATTTGAACTGGCGAAGTCACTTCATAGCCAGGATCCAAGCTCGGAATTCGCGGCTTATCGCGATACGCCGATCCTGATGTTGACCGCTGTACAGAGCAAGACTCCACTCCTCGGAGAGCCTTCGATTGACTTTCTGCCAGTCGAGCTTTTTGTCGACAAACCGATCGATCCGATCGATCTGGTGAGCAAAATTCAATGGATGCTTGCTCGGGAGAAGGCATAGGTCGGCTCAGCCGGAAGTCATGACTACGCAGGGAAGGTCCGCGATCCAACCAGTTAGGAGGCGGACCTTTACCGGCATATCCGGCGATCAACAGAGATCCCAAGCGGGGCAAATATGCGAAAAGTGATCGGATGGCTCGGTGGGCACTTGCAGCGCTTGCAGATCGTGTCATTCTCGCTGATTGCCGCCCTGACCTTGACCCTAAACACAATCGTCGTTGCACGCATCCTGCGGGATTATTTGGCTCAGGCGGAGGACGAACGTGTCTCGCGTGATATGGATCTTGCCCGTGAGTTCTACCGGCTTAAACAGGAAGAGATTGCTGGCATCAGCCACCGGTTAAGCCTCGACTCATCGATCCTTCAATCCCTGCTGCCGGGTGCATCCGGTGATCTCACTGCAAAACGGCACATCGATGAGCAAATTACCAACAAGATTACCGTGCTCGCCCTCGGAGGCACCCATCTAATCGCCGTACTTGATAAAGACTCGGAAATCATCATAGGGCGAGTGCTCGAACCGGACGGGACTCTTTCTGAGCTCATCACGAGTGGTAGCCTGGAGCCTCTGCCAATCCTCAGGTACTCAGAACAACAAGACCTTGAAGTTGCCGCGACTGAAGTCTTTCCGGTCGCGTTGTTAGATCTGGTCGGGCTGGCAGGACAGGCAAAAATAACCTTGATCGACACGCCTCAAGCAAATCCAAACCCGTTCGACATTCGTGAGGGAAGCGCAGGACTTGCCCTGGTCGGTATTTCCCCAATTCATGATCCCGCAGGCCAGAGGATTGGCAGTGTACTCTCAGCATATCTTTTCAATAATGACTTCACCCTAGTGGACCGTATTCGAACAATCGCGGGTATCGATACTGTAACCATCTTCTTTGGTGACCTGCGAGTCTCGACGAATGTGCCGAACGAGCAAGGCGAGCGTGCAGTTGGAACGCGGGTTTCACAGGCAGTACGCGAACGGGTGCTCGAGCTGGGGGAAGATTACGTTGGCCGGGCATTCGTGGTCAATGAGTGGTACATCACTCGCTACGTACCTCTTACAGATCATCTGGATCAAGTTGTTGGCAGCTTATATGTTGGAGCCCGCGTTTCAGTATTTGAAAACCTGGTGCGCACCTTTAACAGCCGCGTTACACTGACCGCTACGATCTGCATTATCCTCGCCGGATTGGTCGCAATCCCCACTGCGCGCTTCATCACCCGCCCCATCACAGAGCTGGTCCAAGCTAACCAACGGCTTGCACAGGGTGAGATGTCAGTACGCGTTGCACCCAAAGGATCTGGTGAACTCGCATTACTGGGGCGTTCATTCAACCGGATGGCAAGCAATCTCCAGGAAACCCAGGATCAGCTGCTGCACAAGGAACGATTGGCGTCAATGGGTCAACTTGCAGCCGGTGTCGCCCACGAGATTAATAATCCGCTCGGTACTATCCTGCTCTTCTCGACGGCCCTCAAAAGGGAGCTAAGCAGCGAATCCCAACTTCAGGATCTGAAGACGATCATACAGGAGGCGACCCGATGCAAGAACATCGTCTCCGATTTGCTCAACTTTGCACGCCAACAGGAGATACTGGCACAGCCAACGGATGTGCATGCCCTACTGGATGAGGTGCTTTCGAACGTCGAGGCCCAGCCCGCTTTCGAGCACATTGAAATCCAGCGCAGATACGATTCCGACCTGCCTGTGATCGAGGCCGATCCGAATCAACTTCAGCAAGTCTTTGCGAACTTGTTGAATAACGCTGCGGAGGCGATTGAAGCTCCCGGAACAATCACACTGCAAACGGCGCGGGTAGTTGCCGGAGGAATTGAAATCCAGATTCAAGATACAGGCTGCGGAATCAGCGAAGAACACTTGAAGCATATTTTCACGCCATTTTTCACAACGAAACCATTCGGGAAGGGCACCGGACTCGGGCTGTCGATCGTATATGGCATCATCAAGATGCATCGCGGGCAGATCTGGGTAAAGAGCGAGGCTGGGAAGGGCACGACTTTCTTCATCACCCTGCCGATCCGGCGTGAAATGCACCCGATTCAACCAGCTAGCCAACCCGCAGAAAGCGATTCGTAATCCATGGAGTCTATTACCCACTTGCTGGTTATTGATGACGAACCGGGCATCCGTGAAGGGTGCCGCAGGGTTCTTGAACCGCTTGGCTTTGAGGTAGCGCAGGCTGAATCACTGGCGGAAGGCCTTGGTCTGATCGAGCAATCGAGTTTTGACCTGGTTCTGATCGATGTCATGCTGCCAGATGGCCGGGGCATTGACCTGCTTGAACCGATTCTTCGCAACGACAGCAATACGATCTGCATCATCATCACAGGGTACGCCACGGTAGAGCTGGCCGTGCAAGCCATCAAACAAGGCGCTTACGATTTCCTCGCAAAGCCTTTCGATGCTGATGTGCTCGAGCTCACTGTGCGCCAAGGGCTTGAAAAACGGCGCCTGGCCTTCGAAGCAAAACGGGCACAAGCACTGGACAGCAGGCTGAAGGAAGTTGAACATGAAAAAGAAGAATTGGCACGGCTTGAACAATTTAAGACCCACTTCATGTGGATGATGGCGCATGAGCTGCGCTCTCCACTAAGCGCTGTTCAGAGCCTGCTACGCACCCTTCTGCAAGGAATTGGAGATCCCATAACTAAGAATCAACGCAATTTGATCAACCGAGTTGAAAACCGTCTCGCAAGCCTGCAGAACCTGGTGAATGATTTGCTTGCACTTGCCGCCAGTAAGAACCCTGAGCTCGAACTGCAAATTGAAACCCTGGACATTAAAGCGCTGTTGGAAAGTGTTCGAAACGACCTGGCTCCCAGAGCAGCGGAGAGAGATATTTCGCTGCGGTTCAAGCTGCCAGCTTCCCTGCCACGGGTTGAATCAAGCCTGGACGGCCTGAAGTCCGCGCTCTCCAACCTGTTCGATAACGCCATAAAATACTCGCCATCCGGTGGAATCGTTGTGGTTGATGCCTATGCGCAGCGTGATGGTGTTGAAATTAGTATCACAGACACCGGAATCGGAATTCCCGTTGAGCTCATCTCCCGACTCGGTGAAGAATTCTTCCGGGCGCCAAACGCCCGCCACTCTGGGCAGCCTGGAACCGGTCTTGGCCTGAGTCTGGTAAAAGAGATCCTTAACCGGCTTGGTGGGCACATAAGCATAGAAAGTGAAGTCAATCAAGGCACGACCGTGAGAATATGGATCCCCACCGAACCAAAGGAGGCCAAGTCTACCGAGTAATTTCCAGATCGCACTACTGCCCGTGTATCTTCTAAAGCACCTTGCGGATCATGCGCGCCCTCAGGGCTCGCTTGCAGCGTAATTCTCCTATTACCCTCCAGATTGGACGCATCTTTCCTTTTCTGTTGACTTTCATCTTTAACAGAGGGGCAGACTGTCACTACGGTAATTGTGATACATTTCACATAATATAGCTACCAATTTATGGATTGGGGAGCCTGCTCGACCGCGACACACTGGCCCTTCCATATAAACCACTGGGCTGTTAGCAGAATGCACGCGGTCGAGCTGAGAATATTCGAGCTGCTGCATGGCCGTAGTACATTCGAACGGTCTACGGATGGAGAATGTCATCGGCTGCAAGCATGCACCTGAACCCTCAAGGACATGCCCGCAGGTGGCGGCTATCCCCTCTCCGCTCCCCACTCCTGCCCAACTGCAGCCGGCTGAAGAAATCACAGGGTTCCCGGCTGAAATATGCCACGAGCACCATGCTCGCACGAAACCGACCAGGTCCCCTCTATAGACTGCGAGGCGTAGATGATGGAAGTTCGAACGCTCGACCCCTCAACCGAATTCATGAACCAGATTATGGAAACGATCCCCGACGGCGAACGCATCAAGATGTGCCTGCAGTGCGGGGCTTGCAGCGGCGCATGCCCCTTCGGTTTCATAATGAAATACCCACCGCACGGCATGATCGCCGCCATGCGGGCAGGATTGATCGAGGATGTGCTCGCCGCTGACACGGCCTGGATGTGCGTCTCGTGCTACGCCTGCACCCAGGCTTGCCCGGCCAAGATCCCGGTGACTGCCGGGCTGACGACTCATGTGAAAGAGGAAATGCTCCTGGCCGGAAATGTTCCAACCGAGCTCCAGGATGCACTCGAGAAGGCTCAGCGCTACTTCAACCCGCTCGGTGAATCCCCTCGCAAACGAGCCGAATGGGCGGAGGGGATGGATCCGGAAGTGACGATCATGGCGAAAGCTAAGCGCCCGGTGGATTTCCTATGGTTCGTTGGCGATTATGCCTCCTACCATCCCAGCGTTCGAAAAGCTACTCGAAATTTCGCCCGCATCTTGCAAGCGCTCGGCGTGGACTTCGGTATTCTCGGTCCAGAAGAGCTCAGCGATGGCGATTCGGTCCGTCTGGCAGGGGAGATTGGCCTGTTCGAAATGCTGGCCGAGAAGAACGGGGCTGCATTTGCCAAGTACGAATTCAACGAAATCATCACCACCGATCCGCACGCCTACAATGCTCTGAAGAATGAGTACCCCCGCCTCGGCTTCTCCTATCCAGTCCGGCACTACACCGAGTTCCTGCTCGACTATAAGGACCAACTGCAAACCTTATTCAAGAATGAAGTCCAATCCAGCGTCACGTTTCATGACCCCTGCTATCTCGGGCGTGCAAACGGGATCTATGAGGCACCGCGCGAGTTACTGGGGTTGATCCCCGGCATTGAATTGACCGAAATGTCCCACACCCACGAGAACAGCCTCTGCTGTGGCGGCGGCGGAGGCGGGATGTGGCTGGATGGATTCCGCTGGGAAAAGGCCAAGTCCCACATCTCGGAATGGCGCATGCGCGAAGCCGTACACGCGCTGGGTAAGCCCTCCAGCGAAGAGCTCGACACAACCGCCCAACCCACCCGAATTCTGGCCGTCGCCTGTCCCTACGAGCCATCGAGGTTTATCGATGCGGCGAAGACAGTGCCCGGAGCGGAGGGGCTGCAGGTGAAGGAAATCGCCGAGCTCCTGGCCGAAGCTATTGGAATTGAGGAGTGAGAAGATGAACATCGTAGTCCTTGTCAAACTCGTTCCCGACCTCGTTGAGGAGCTGGAGATCGACTCGAGCGGAACCTCGCTCGACACGACCTTTCTACGCCAGATTATCAACGAACCCGATGAGCACGCCCTGGAGCAAGCCCTCTTGTTGAAGGAGGCGTCAGGGGCAACCGTCACGGTGATCGGAGCTGGCGTTGACGGAATGGATGATGTGCTCTTCACGGCTGCTGCAAAAGGCGCTGACCGCGAAATCAAGCTCACCGGGAGCTTCGAGGCTGGCATCAACAACCACGCGATGGCACGTGCTTTTGCCGCTATGATGGGCGAACTGGCGCCCGATATGATCCTGACCGGAGTCCAGGCGCATAACGACATCGATGGGGCATTGGGACCACTGGTAGCCCAATTCCTTGATCTTCCCTATATCGGTTATGTCTCCGGCGTATCAATCGCCGCCGGCGAATGCACAGTGCGCAAAGAATACGCCGGTGGATTGATCGGCGAGATGCAGGCACCACTCCCGATCGTGCTGGGAATTCAAGCGGCGGAAAAACCGCCGCGCTACGTTGCGGTGAGCAAAGTCCGCCAGGCGATGAAAACGGTCTCGCTCGAAGAGCAATCCACCCCCGAACTTGACCCGTCCGGGGCAGCCGTCATCGAGCGGATGTTCCAACCCGAGGGCGGCGAGCACGCCGAAATGATCGAGGGCGATGTCGATCAGATTGCCGATCGCTTCGTCGAGCTGCTCCGAGACGCGGGCGTGCTGTAGCCGGCGCCGATATTGAATAAGGGAGGTCAAGATGTCTGCTGACATCTACGTACTTATCGAGCACATGCAGGGAAAAGTAAACGACATCTCCTACATCATGCTCGCAGCCGGGCGCGTCCTGGCCGGTGGATCAGGTGGGCAGGTTGTCGGCATGCTGCTCGGGCATGATGTCGAAGGACTCACCGCAAACCTGGCCGCCGACAAGGTGCTGCTTGTTGATCACCCGGCCCTGGCCGAGTTCACACCTGAAGCGTACCAGAAGGCTATGGCCGCACTCATCGAGCAAAGCGCACCACGCGCGGTACTGATGGGCGAGACCTCGATCGGCGCGGATATCGCCGGAGGTCTCTCAGCCCTTCTTGGATTGCCGCTTGTCAGCCTGTGCCGGCATGTCGGAGCGGAGGGCGGACGACTCACCTTCACCAGCCAGATATGCGGCGGCAAAATCCTCGCCGAAGGTGAGCTCCCGGGACCGACCTGCCTGCTTACGATCATGCCCGGCGATTACAAGGTCGAGCAGGGCCAATCGAGCATCCAACCCGCGATCGAAAAAGTCCCGGCACTGGATCTAGAAGATTTGCATGTCTCACTGAAAGAATACATCGAGCCCACAGCTGGTGACGTAGACATTGCACGTGAATCGGTCCTTGTTGCCGTCGGACGGGGCATTCAGCAGGAGATGAACATCGAGATTCCGCAGGAGTTGGCCGACGCGCTGGGTGCGGTTGTTTGTGCCTCACGTCCGGTCGTTGACCAGGGCTGGATGGATACCAGCCGGTTGGTTGGGAAATCCGGCAAGCATGTCAGCCCCAAGGTCTACCTGGCGATAGGGATCAGTGGTGCTCCCGAACACGTAGAGGGGATCGGTGGCTCCGATCTCATTCTCGCTATTAATACCGATCCAAAAGCGCCGATCTTCGACATCGCAAAGTACGGCACGTCGACCGATTTGTTTGACATCGTGCCGGTTCTCACGGAGAAGATTAAAGCCGCAAAAGGCGGGTGATCTCATGGACTACGGAGTCATCAAATCCATCGTTGCCTCGACAGCAATTCTTTTTGCTGGCGGATTCTTCCTGCTGCGCGTATACCAGATGCTTTGGGATAACATGCGTCGCGGCCGACCGAGTCCGATGGAGGCCCGCGTCCCCGAGCGGCTTAAATCATTGCTGGTGTACGTTGGAGGCCAGCTGAAGCTCTTCCGGGTGTTGGTGCCTGGAACGGCTCATTTCTTCATCTTCTGGGGATTTATCCTGCTTTCGTTAACAATCCTTCAGGCAATGCTCGAAGGGATGCTTGCTTTTAGGGGCTCAACATTCGTTCTGCCATTCATAGGCACCTTCGGGCCACTGGCGCTGCTCCAGGACCTATTCGCTGTTTTCGTTTCGGTTGCAGTCCTGGTCGGGCTTTATACACGTATTATCGTCAACCCGGAGCGTTACCGCGGCAGCCATAAAAGCCAGGGCGTTATCGTGCTTCTTTTCATCATGACGATCATGCTCAGCCTGCTAGTCATGAACAGCATTCGGCTCAATCTAGGCGAAGATGCACTCAGTTCCTGGCGTCCGGTCTCACGACTCGTAGGAAGACTTTTCGCAGGGTTTTCCACGACAAATCAGTTCATCATCGGTGAAACTGCTTACTGGATCCACCTCGGTGTTGTGCTGATTTTTCTTACAGAACTCCCGGGCGGGAAGCACTTCCACGTGGTCACAGCTTTACCGGCAGTCTACCTGCGCGACCTTGGACCCATGGGGAAACTGCAGGATGCACCGGAGTTTGGCGGCGATGTCGGGGTGAGCACGATCGAGCAGTTCAGCTGGCGCCAGATGCTTGATTTCTATACATGCACGGAATGCGGCCGCTGCCAGGATGCTTGCCCTGCATATGCCAGCGGCCTCGAGCTGAGCCCTAAATTGCTCATCATGCGGCTGCGTGATGAGTTGATCAGGGATGGGTCCGCTCGCCGGGCAAACGGAGACAACGGTAACGGCTACAAAGCCCGAGAGCTGAGCGACGGGATCCTAAGTGATGAATTCCTCTGGTCTTGCACAACCTGCATGGCGTGCGATCAAGAGTGTCCGCTGTTTATCGAACACGTCTCCCCCCTCGTCGATATGCGCCGCCACCTGGTGATCGAGGGCCGGGTAGATAGGATGTTGCAGGATGCGCTAGCGAATTTGGGGCGCTATGGCAACTCATTTGGCCAGGCCGAACGCGCCCGGGCGAAGTGGACCCAGGGGATCGAACCAAAGATAACCGATGCCCGTCGAGAACCGGTCGATTATTTGTGGTTCCTGGGCGATTTTGCCTCCTACCACGCCAGTGTCAGCGAGGCTACTAAGAAAACAGCCGAAGTTTTCCGTGCTGCCGGGTTGAACTTTGGGATCCTTTACGAAGGGGAGCGTAATGCCGGAAATGACGTTCGCCGGATAGGTGAAGAGGGATTGTTCGAGATGCTGGTGGAGGAAAACATGGCCGCACTCGAGAAAAGCCAATACGGCGCCATCGTCACCACCGACCCTCACACGTACAACACGCTGAAACATGAGTACCCGCCCGAGATCAACGGTTCACGGCCGATCCTGCATTACAGCGAGCTGCTCGATGAACTGCTCAGCAGCGGGAAACTCAAGCTGAGTAAGAAGCTCAACTATACAGTCACCTACCATGATCCATGTTATCTCGGACGTTACAACGGGATCTACGACGCGCCCCGCCGCGTGATAGAAGCCACCGGCTGCAAAATGGTCGAGATGCCACGTAATCGCGATCGGGGGTTCTGCTGCGGCGCTGGTGGTGGACGCATTTGGATGGATGAGACCGAAGTCAAAGAGCGCCCCAGCGAGTCACGCATCTATGAAGCCGTTGGACTTGATGGAGTTGAAGTTCTAACCGTGGCTTGTCCGAAGGACATCACGATGTTCAAAGATTCGGTTAAGACGACCGGGCACGAGGACTCGCTGCAGATCAAAGACCTGATCGAATTGGTCCATGAAGCGCTGTGAAGGCAGAGGTTGCTTGAGATGTCCGCTCAAATCGTAACGCAGGCGTTGCAATCGCTCGAGTTTACTCGGGATTTCGAGCCAAAAAAGTTGGAGAAGCTGGCGGCGATTTCTACCTATGTGACTTTCTCGGAAGGTGCCATGATCTTTCGCGAAGGTGACTCGAGCGAACTGGTCTATCTGATCATCGAAGGCGAGGTTTCACTTCTAACCCAGGTCCCTGGCCATGGCCAGGTCACAATTCTTGTGCTTGAACCCGGTCATCTGCTGGGCTGGTCATCGCTCTTCCCTCCCCAGCGGAAGACCGCCAGCGCGCGTACGAACGTTCCCACCCGGGCCATTGCGATCAACGCTCTCAAGCTGCTCGATCTGTGCCAGGGTGATACAGATTTCGGCTACAGCATCATGTGGAAGGTGGCCGACATCATATCCGGCCGCCTGCGGGCCGCGCGCGAGCAATTGCTCGATATGTTCGAGCCGGCGAAGAAGTAGTGTGTATGGTTCTGGATGGAGATCGAAGAAGGGAAACCGTGAAGCGTGAGCGGTATGAGTTCGAATCGGTCGAAGGTGGAACGCATCCCGGAACCGGAGAAATCCATTCCAGGCGGCTTCCGTATCCCGATATCGACCAACTTGATCCTCAGCGACCTGCTGATTATCACCATCATCAGCGTGATCTTCTTCATCGTTGGCATCCGCCTGATCGGCGACCGGGTTGTGGCCGAGGCACAGGGAAAGGTCAGACAGGACTTGAACTCGGCCCGGGAGATCTACCGGGGCGAATTGCGGCATATCAACGACGTGGTCCATCTCACGGCCGATCGATTCTTCCTCAAGGATGCCATGATGTCGGATAACCTTGAGCTCATCGCGGATGAGTTAGCCCAAGTCAGAGAGATTGAAAGTCTGGATATCCTGAGCATCACCGATCCATATGGCGTCGTGGCTTTGCGCAGCAACAACCCTGCGGCAATTGGGGATGACATGAGTGACGACAATATCATCGAGGTCGTGCTCATCCGCGAAGTCCCCGCAGCCGCCCCGCAAATCACGCCGGCACGGGAACTGATGCTCGAATCGCCTGCCCTGGCTGAGCAAGCCAAATTGTCATTTGTGGAGACACCGCTGGCCCGGCCGCGCGATGAGACTGCCTTGACGGACGGAATGATGCTGCGGGCGGCAGCCCCCATTTTTGATTACGACGGAAAACTGATTGGGGTGCTCTACGGCGGCGTGCTCCTATCGAGGAACTACGAGATCGTCGATACCATCAAACAGACGGTGTACCAGGACCTGACCTACAACGGAAAAGATGTCGGAACCGCAACGATCTTCCAGGATGATGTCCGCATCTCCACCAACGTCCGCAATGAAGACGGGACACGGGCGCTCGGTACCCGTGTATCGGAGTATGTATACAACCAGGTTGTGCGTGAAGGAGAACCCTGGATCGGCCGTGCGTATGTCGTAAACGATTGGTATATCACCGCGTACGAGCCGATTCGCAACATCTACAACCGCATCATCGGCATTCTCTATGTCGGCGTTCTCGAGCAGAAATACCTCGATGCCAAGCAGCAGACTGTGCTTGCGTTCCTGGCAATCACCTTCCTGGGGACGCTTGCCGCCATGACCCTCTCCTACCTGCTTGCAAAGCGTATTTCGGTCCCGATCGAAAAACTCGCACAGGCAGCACAGGACATTGCCCACGGAAAACTGAACACTCGCGTTGCGAGCACATCGAATGATGAGCTTGGAGACCTGGCAGAATCCTTCAACAGCATGGCTTCATCCCTCCAGCAACGGGACCAGCAGCTGAAGGAATACACCAAGAACAAGATCATGGAGTCGGAGCGATTGGCGTTGGTTGGCCAGCTCTCGGCCAACATCGCCCATGAACTGAATAACCCTCTTCAGGGCATTGTCACGTACTCACACCTGCTGCTCGAGAAACTGCCCTGCGAAGATACTTCATCCGTCTCCTCGCTGAACCGCATCGTGACCCAGGCCAACCGCTGCCGGGATATCATTCGCGGCCTGCTTGATTTCTCGCGCCAGCGCAAGCCGGATAAGACCATCTGCAACCTGAACTCCGTCCTGCAGGAATGCCTGACGCTGGTTGAAAACCAGGCTTTATTCCACAACATCGAAATCGAATGCGAATTCGATACAAGCTCGCCGATGATCGTCATCGACCCAGCGCAGTTCCAGCAAGTCGCGTTAAACCTGATCATCAACGCCGCCGAGGCAATGGAAGACGGGGGGACCCTCTCGGTTTCAACCCGCTTCGAGCCTGAGAACGATTCGCTCGCAGTCATGATCTCCGACACAGGATATGGAATCCCAGAGGAGAACTTCGAGAAATTATTCGATCCCTTCTTTACGACGAAGGAAGTCGGGCATGGAACCGGTTTAGGGCTGGCGATCAGCTACGGGATCATCAAGGAACACGGTGGACGGATCGACGTAGAAAGCGAAGTGGGCCAGGGAACCACCTTCACCGTTCACCTTCCGCTGGACGGCGAAGAAAAGGCATAAATGGATCAAGATCGATCGAAGGTCCTCATCATTGACGACGAAGAAGTTGTCCTGGATTCATGCAACCAGATCCTCGAGGGTGGCCCGTATGATGTCGCCACGGCCATGGATGGCACGTTTGGCCTCGAAATGGTGAGCGAATTCCAGCCCGACATCGTCTTTGTTGATTTGAAGATGCCCGGCATCTCCGGTTTTGACGTGCTGGAACGCGTCCATGAGTTCGACCCAACCATTGTCACAATCGTCATCACCGGGTATGCGACGGTAGACTCGGCGGTGGAGGCGATCAAGAAAGGTGCCTACGACTTTCTCCCCAAGCCATTCACGCCGGATGAGTTCCGGGTCATTACAGGACGCGGCTTGGAGCGGCGCCGACTGGTGCTGGAAACTTCCGCCCTGCGCAGGGAACGCGAAATGCTGCGCGAGCATTTCGCCGCCATCGTCTCGCACGAATTGAAATCCCCCCTCGGGGCTGTTCAGCAAAACTTGTTCGCGCTTGAAGCAGAACTTGCCGGGAAGCTATCAGAAGCCCAGGCGAAAAAGCTCGAGCGGATGAAGTCGTCGATCGACAACCTGCTGAAGCTCATCCACACCTGGCTGCGGGTTATCTCACAAGATATCGGCCAGATCCAGGAGAGCTTCAAGCCCACCTCGATCGAACATGTGATTATCGAATCCATCGAAAGCGTCGAGCCCCATGCGACTCGCAAGGACATCGAGCTTGTACCCATTATCGCCAGGGGCCTGCCAGAGGTGAATGGAGACGAGACTACGCTGCGTGAGTCGATTGTCAACCTGCTCAGCAATTCCGTGAAATACTCACGCATCAGTACCCAGGTGCGCATCAAAGCTGAACGCGAGGATCAACAAATCCTTATTTCTGTCACCGACCGGGGTGTGGGTATTGCCGAGGAGGATCTTCCGTTCATCTTCGGTGACTTCTATGTCGGCAAGTCTGCCCCACCCTCGGAGCGCGGCAGCGGCCTCGGATTAGCGATTACCCGCCGGATCATCGAAGCCCATGGAGGGTCAATCTCAGTTGAAAGTGCTTTGGATAAAGGCAGCACTTTCGTGATCCGCCTACCGATTGCGGAATCCAAAACGAAAGGCGATTCCATGATCGAGACCAGTGTTGTGGCCAACTCGAATTAAGGGCAAAAAGGAGAAAAACTCGTGAGTGAAACCAAGAAGCTGCTCATTATCGACGACGACCCCGACTTCGTGGACGGCATTTTGTCGATCCTGAAGGGAGCCGGCTATGAAATCGAGGCCAGGTACAACCCGAAGGAAGGTTATAAGGAGTTGGAAACGGGAAAGTACGACCTGCTGCTTCTGGACATCATGATGGGACGGGGAGCAGAAGGCGTCATGCTCGCTCGCAAGATGCGCAAGGACCCCAAGCTGCGAGAGATCCCGGTCCTGATCATCACGGGCATTCGCGAGCAGATAGCCTACCTGTTTCCCGGATCTTCAGTTTCGCCCCATTTCGTCGAAGTCGATGAATTGGTCGAGAAACCCATCGAACCTGGTTTGCTGCTCGAACGGGTCAGCTATCTGTTGAAAACCGCAGAGGCCCGAAAAGCAGAGAAGGCATAGTGCAGAGTCTCCTGCCTGGGGACCTGGCGTGGCTTGACCGCTCCACGGCAAGGTTCTGGCAGAGAACTACATGTCATGGCGATCATGAATACATCGAGAATTCAACCAGTATCGCCGGGAGGTAATACGTATGGCTAGACCTTCTTTCAGTCAAGAAGTCGGAAATCTGCTATATGCAGCGAAAGGGAGTCCGCTCAGCGCGTGTATCCAATGCGGGACATGCTCGGGTACTTGTCCTGTGACCGACTTCATGGACTACACGCCGCGCAGGTTGATCGGCCTGATCCTGGCCGACATGAAAGAGGAGGTGTTGGCGAGCAATACCTTCTGGTATTGCGCTTCCTGTTTCTACTGCACGGTACGCTGCCCGAGCGATATCGACATTGCCGAGACGATGTACGCGCTCAAGCGCTACTCGATCTGGAAGCATATCCATCAGGAGGGTTTGGTCGGCCCAACCTTTTCTGAGACGTTTGTAAAGACAATCTTGCGAAGCGGTCGATCGTATGAGCCGATCATGGCAACATCCTACCTGTTCAGCTCCGGTGTCAAGGAGTGGATCCAGGAAGCTGCCATGGCGACCGGGCTGATGCTCAAAGGTAGGATGCCTGTCCTTCCCCCGCGCATCAAGCGCCTGGACAATTTCAAACGCATGATCGAAAAGGTGATCCCGTTGGGAGGTCAATCATGAAGCAGTTCGCATACTTCCCCGGGTGCTCGCTCGAGAAAATCGCGTTGAGCTACAACCAGTCCACCATCGAAACTACCCGCAAGATGGGGGTCGAGCTGAAGGAGCTGGAGGACTGGAACTGCTGCGGTGCGACAGCCTATTTCCACGTCGACGAACTGCTCGCCTACACGCTCTGCGCCCGCAACATCGCCATGGCGGAGAAGGAGCATCTCGACCTGGTCGCACCCTGCAGTGCCTGTTTCAAGAATACTTACTTCACGAACCGCGCCTTGAAGGAAGATCCTGACCTGGCCGATCATATCAATGTAGCTCTGGCTGAAGACGATCTGCATTTTTCAGGAGATATCGAGGTCCGGCACCTGCTGGAGATGATCGTCGAGGATATCGGCTGCGAGCAGGTCAAGGAGCAGGTCAGCAACCCGCTCGAAGGTCTGCGAGTCGCTACCTATTACGGCTGCCAGATCGTTCGACCTCAGAAGGACCATGAGAATGTCGAAGACCCGGAGTTCTTCGAGAATCTGATGACTGCAATCGGGGCTGATCCGATCCCCTTTGCTCTCAAGATGAGGTGCTGCGGTGGATCGCTGCTGATCTCCAGCCGGGAAGCGGCGCTTGACATGATCTTCAACCTTCTGAAATGCGCAGAAGACAGCGGGGCTGACGTCATCGTGACCGCCTGCCCGCTGTGCCAGATCAACCTCGAGTGCTACCAACCACAAGTAAACCAGGAGTATGGGACCAGCTTCCACATCCCGGTCGTGTACTTCACCCAACTTTTAGGCCTGGCCCTTGGGCTTTCGAACAAATCACTGGGCTTGGGAACCGAATTAATCGCCGCCACACCGTTAGCTCAGTACGCGACCTGAGGAGGGAGCGATTTGATGAAGAGACATGCAACGATCGCACCTTCAACGCCATCACGAAAGGACGGTCATCTATGAGTGAAAAAGTAGGAGTGTATATCTGCCACTGTGGCTCAAACATCGCCGGAGTGGTCGACGTCGAGGGAGTCGCCGAATGGGCGGGCGAGAACCTCGAAAATGTCACCGTCGCTCGGGATTACCAGTTCATGTGCTCCTCACTGGGGCAGGAACTGATCGAGGACGATATCAAAAACGAAGGCCTGACACGCGTCGTCGTCGCAGCCTGCTCACCGCACCTGCATGAGAAGACGTTCCGGCGGGCTTGCTCCAACGCAGGACTGAACCCGTACCTGTGCCAGATGACGAGCATTCGCGAGCAGGTCTCGTGGGTCGTGGAAGATAAGGCGGCCGCCACCGAGAAGGCCAAGGCCATGATTTCCGGGGCCGTGCGCCGGGTGCAGCTGCAAGAAGAACTTCAGCCGACCGAAGTTCCAGTCAACCAGCACACGCTCGTCGTGGGCGGAGGGATTGCTGGCATCCAAGCCGCACTAGAGCTGGCCGATGCCGGCTACCCTGTGTATCTGGTCGAGCGGGAACCGTCGATCGGCGGCCATATGGCGCAGTTCGATAAGACCTTCCCCACTCTCGACTGTGCCGCCTGTATCTTGACCCCGAAAATGTCAGACGTTGGAGCCCATTCCAACATCACCCTGCTGACCTACAGCGAGGTGGAAGAGATGAGCGGCTATGTGGGCAATTTTGACGTCCGCATCAAGAAGAAGGCTCGTTATGTAGATGAGGAAGCCTGCACCGGCTGCGGCATCTGCATCGAGAAATGCCCCAAGAAAGTCGTCGACGATGTCTTCGAAGTGGGCATGGGCCTTCGGAAGTCAATCTACCGGCCCTTCCCGCAAGCCGTTCCTAACTTCCCTGTGATCGATACTGAATCCTGCACTTACTTCGAACGCGGCAAGTGCAAGGCCTGCGAGATCTTCTGCCCGACGAAGGCCATCGACTTCGAGCAGCAGGATACTTACCTAGACGTCACGGTCGGGAATGTGATCCTGGCCACCGGCTACGACCTGTTCGATGTCAAGCGCATGCCGCAGTACGGGCACGGCCGCCTGGCCAATGTGTTTACCAGCCTCGAGTTCGAGCGCATGTGCAACGCCTCCGGGCCGACCGACGGGAAGGTCGTGCTGCGTGACGGCGTGACCGAGCCCAAATCGGTGGCGATCGTGCACTGCGTGGGCAGTCGTGACGAGAACTACAACACCTACTGCTCAAGCATCTGCTGCATGAGCGCGCTTAAATTCGGCCATCTGGTCATGGAAAAGACCGGCGCCGAAGTCCACTCGTGCTATATCGACATACGAACGACACAGAAAGGTTATGAGGAGTTCTACAACCGGCTGCTCGCAGAAGGGATGCATTTCATCCGCGGTAAGGTCGCAGAAGTAACCGATGCAGCGCGTACCGAGGAAGAAGAAGGCAAACTGATCGTGCAGGTCGAGGACACCCTGCTCGGCATCCAGCGTCGAATACCCGTCGACATGGTGATCCTGATGGCCGCCCTCGAACCCAGGGCCGATGCCCGGGAAGTTGGATTGAAGTTTGGCATCTCCTGCAGCATGGAAGGCTGGTTCACCGAGCGACACCCAAAGCTCGACCCGGTTGCAACCATGACCGACGGCGTCTTCATCGCCGGCGTATCGCAAGGACCAAAGGATATCCCTGCAACCGTCGCCCAAGGCGCCGCAGCTGCTGCCCGAGTCGGGGGCATGGTTTCCATCGGGATGGTAGAAATCGAGCCCGTCGTAGCCACCATTCACGAAGAGCACTGCTCGGGCTGCCGCATCTGCAACACGCTCTGCCCGTTCAATGCCATCGAATTCCTGCCGGACAAGGGAGTCAGCTTCATCAATTCCGTCCTCTGCAAAGGCTGCGGAACATGCGTCGCAGCCTGCCCGGCCCAGGCGATCTCCGGCGCGCACTTCAGCAACGGTCAGATCCTGGCCGAACTCGAAGGCTTGCTCTACGATGTATATTCCGGTAACGGTACGCAAACTGCGCAGGTCGAATCAGAAGCGATCCCTGCCTGATGGAGGAAGCAACCTATGACTGAAGAAACGTTTGAACCCAAGATCGTGGCCTTCCTGTGCAACTGGTGCTCCTACCGCGCCGCGGATCTGGCAGGGACGGCCCGCATCAAATACCAACCCAACATACGCATGATTCGCGTGATGTGCAGCGGACGCGTCGACCCCGACTTCGTGCTCAAGGCGCTTGCGCTGGGTGCTGATGGGGTCATGATCGCCGGCTGCCATCCCGGAGAATGCCACTACCTGGAACAGAATTACAAGGCTATGCGGCGCTTTTCGATGCTGAAACACGCCCTGCGCCAGTTTGGGGTGGAAGACGAGCGTGTCCGCCTGCAATGGGCATCGGCCGCCGAAGGCGTTCAGCTGGCTGCGGCGATCAACGACATGATTGACAAAGTGCGCGCGCTGGGGCCGCTGAACTGGCCCGCGAAGTGGTCAGAGAACGGAAGGGTCGAAGCTGCGATCGAACGGATCCCAGAAGAGCACGCCGAAGCGATGGAGGTGCCAGCATGAGCGCTAAGAAAGAGACCAAACCGGCTGAAAAAGCCAAGCTTGCCCTCTACTGGGCTGCCTCCTGTGGTGGCTGCGAGATAGCCGTGCTGGGGATCGATGACAAGATTCTCCAGGTTGCTGATGCCTTCGATATCGTACTCTGGCCAGTTGCCATTGACGCCAAGGTCCGCAGCATTGAGAAGATGGACGACCAGAGCATCGATCTCTGCCTCTTCAACGGTGCCATTCGAACCAGCGAACAGGAATACATGGCCCGCTTGCTGCGGCAGAAATCCAAGGTGCTGGTCGCCTTCGGATCGTGTGCGCATGAAGGTTGCATCCCCGGCCTTGGAAATGTAGCCAACCGGGAGCAGATTTTCCAGGTCGCCTACCACGACACGCCCAGCACGGTGAATCCGGATGGGATCATCCCGCAAGAAGAGACGGAAATGCCGGAAGGCTCGCTCTACCTGCCGCTTTTCTACGACACGGTGAAGACGCTCGACCAGACGGTGCCGGTGGATTACTACCTGCCCGGCTGCCCGCCTGAACCCGAGCGGATCTGGGATGCACTGGTCGCGATCCTAGAAAACAAGCTTCCGGCTCCCGGATCGGTCATCGGGGCCGAGACCACGGTCTGCGATACCTGCCCGCGCACCCGCAACGAGAAGAAGATCACGGAGTTCAAGCGCACCTGGGAGATTATCCCAGATCCAGATGTGTGCCTGCTTGAACAGGGCCTGGTGTGCTGTGGCATCGCCACACGCGCCGGCTGCGGTGCACTCTGCCCAACGGTCGGCTCGCCCTGCATCGGGTGTTATGGTCCGAATGCCGGCGTGACCGATTTCGGCGCCCGCATGATGAGTGCACTGGCCTCCGTGATCGACTCCCAGGATCCGGCGGAAATCGATCGCATCATAAGCGAGGGAATCCCCGATCCGATTGGGAGCTTCTACCGCTTCAGCCTGGCCCACGGCGAACTGCGCAGGCTGGTGGCCAACGGCAACGGCAAGGTACAAGACCCTGCCCTTGAGACTGCCTGAGAGAGGTGAACCCATGAATCGAATTTCTATCGACCCCATCACCCGCCTCGAAGGCCACGGCAAGATTGACATCTTCCTGGATGGCAAGGGTGAGGTTGCCAATGCGTACCTGCAGGTCCCGGAGCTGCGTGGCTTCGAGCGTTTCTGTGTTGGGCGACCGGCGGAATACATGCCCAACATCACCAACCGCATCTGCGGCGTCTGCCCCGAGGCCCACCACATGGCTTCGACCAAGGCGCTCGATGCACTTTTCCATGTCGACCCTCCGCCGACGGCCAAGAAGCTGCGCGAACTGTTCTACAGCATCTTCTTCGCCACCGATCACACCACCCACTTCTACGCACTCGGCGGCCCGGACTTCGTGATGGGCCCCGATGCCCCAGTGGCTGAACGCAATATCCTGGGTGTGATTGCAAAGGTAGGCATGGATATCGCTGGCAAGGTGCTCAAGATGCGCCATGACGGGCACCACTTAATCAAGATGATCGGCGGCCGCCCGGTGCACCCGAACTGGGGACTGCCGGGTGGTGTGAGCCGCGGCATCACCGAAGAGCAGCGGGCGGAGATCGAAGCCCTCGGTCGCGATGCGATCGAGTTCGCCAAGTTCTCGCTCCAGCTTTTCAACGACATCGTCCTTGGCAACCCGGCCTATGTCGACCTGATCAAGAACGATGCCTTCGTCAGCCATACCTACAACATGGGAACGGTGGACGAGAACAACCATGTCAATTTCTATGACGGCATGATCCGCATCGTCGGGCCGGATGGCAAGGAACAGGCTAAGTACCATGCGAAGGACTACCTCGATCACATCGAGGAACGGGTCGAGCCATGGTCGTACCTGAAGTTCCCGTACCTGAAGGAGGTTGGCTGGAACGGCTTCGTCGACGGCATCGACTCCGGTGTGTATAAAGCCACGCCGCTCTCACGCCTGAACGCGGCCGATGGCATGGCAACCCCGCTGGCCCAGGCGGAATACGAACGCATGTATGAAACCCTGGGCGGCAAGCCGGTTGATCACACGCTTGCCACGCACTGGGCGCGCCTGATCGAGCTGCTCTATGCAACCGAGCACTGGGTTGAACTGGCCACTGACCCGGAGATCACCGGGACAGATTACCGTACACTGCCTACCGAGACACCTGATGAAGGCGTCGGCTGCGTCGAAGCTCCGCGCGGCACGCTCACCCATCACTACTGGACCGATGAGCGCGGCATCCTGACCAAGGTGAACTTGATCGTCGGAACCACCAATAACAACGCCGCGATCAACATGTCGGTCAAGAAGGCCGCGCAAGGTTTGATCAAGCCCGGCGTCGAGATCAAGGAAGGCCTGCTCAATACGATCGAGATGGCCTACCGCGCCTACGATCCCTGCATGGCCTGCGCAACGCACACTCTGCCGGGCCAGATGCCGTTGGAGGTCACCATCCGGGATGAAGATGGAGAGGTAATCGAAACACTGAGTAAGAATATCTAAACTCAAACTGCAGGCGGCTGGTCAGGGGCATTTCGTCGTGAAAGCCGGACAGCCCGGCCAGCCGCCCGCACGAAGACGTCAAAGTGACAATGAAAACACTTATTCTTGGGCTGGGAAATCCACTGCTTCGGGATGACAGCATCGGACTGCAAGTGGTCCAAGAGCTGCGCCCTATGCTTGAGATGGATCCTGATATCGAACTCGATCAGGATTACTGGGGGGGATTGCGTCTGATGGAGCGGATGATCGGTTTTGAGCGCGCCATCATCATCGATGCGATTCAAACCGGCGCCGAGCCTGGAACAATCCACCTGCTCTCGCCTGGCGATATCCCAACCCAGCGCAGTGCCTCTGCCCATGATGTCAATCTGCCGACCGCGCTCGAATTCGGCCGTCAGGCTGGAGCCCAGCTTCCGTCCGAAGGGCAGATTCTGCTGATCGGGATCGAGGCAGAGGATGTGCTCACTTTTGACGAAAACCTCAGTCCCAACGTCCAACAGGCGCTCCCGCGAGCGGTAGAGACTGTCTTCGCCGCTCTGGAGCGAGAGAGAGAACCCATATGATTTCACCGGAAGAGCTACGTCGATATCCATACTTCACCAGTTCATGTGATGAGTGCCTGGCGGATGTGGCAAAAATCTGCGAAGTGAAGACTTTTAAAGGTGGCGAAACCCTTTTTGAAGAAAGCGCCGGGCTAATTGCTACATCAAAGATCTACGAGAAAGGCAACGAAGCTACGCATCTCTTCCTGCTGACAAAAGGCAGCGTTGATATCGCCCTGACGCTCGGCAGCGGGGAGAAGGTGATCGTCGGAGCACTCGTTGCAGGCGACCTGATGGCCATCTCGGCGTTAATCCCGCCCTACCAACTCACGGCTGCCGGAATTGCCAAATCTGATGGAGAATATATCCAAATTGAAGCCGCTCCACTCCGCAGGATCTGCGAAGATAACCCTGATCTTGGCTATCGTCTCATGCAGAGCGTTGCCAAGGGATTGATGGGCAGGCTGCAGTCCACGCGCGTCGAGCTTGCAGGCGAAAGCTACACTTCCTGAGGGCCACTTCTATCCTGCAAGCTGACCGGGAAGGTGGATCGTCACATGACGGTCCACCTTCTTCTTTGTCGTGGCAAGTGTCTGCTGGAATTCCACCGACTGAATCGATTTGCCGTTCCCCTCCTGGCCGGCGTACACTGTTCCCCGGCAAGATACCGTTCCGCACAATCCAAGGCCAGGATCGACCAATGTTCAAAGTGATAGGGCTCGACGCAGACGATACCCTCTGGGAAAATGAAATTTTCTACCGGCGTGGCCGTAAGCTTTTCAACCACCTGCTTTCCAGTTACCCGGTTGACGTCGATGTTGAGACATTTGTCCATAATCTCGAAATTCAGAACCTGGATACCTACGGATACGGTGCAGCTGGCTTTGTCCTTTCATTGATTGAGGCTGCAGATGCTCTCACAAAGAGCCGCTTCTCGAGCAAGGATACCGTTCGGCTGATTGACCATTTGAAGGTAATGCTTTCGACTAAAGTGCAGCTGCTCGAGGGCGCCTCTGGGCTCGTCGCCACACTCGCTGAGATGCACCGCTTGGTCCTGATCACGAAAGGCGATCTAAGGCACCAGCGCTTAAAGGTGGACGATTCCGGGCTGGCTGGATATTTCGAGCGGGTCGAGATCGTGAGCGAGAAGAGCCCGGATGTGTACAGTCGGATCATCGCCGACTGCGGGATCGATCCAGGGGATTTCCTGATGGTCGGGAATTCGCTCCGCTCCGATATCCTGCCCGTACTCGAGATCGACGCCTGGGCGATATATGTGCCGAACGAGCTGACCTGGAGCCACGAGACTCTCGAAGATTTGCCGCTGCATGAACCGCGTTTCGCAGAGGCAGCAACTTTGAACGATGTTCCGGGGCTGGTGGAAGCGCTCGAAGCTCAGGATGAATGAGGTTGCGGCGAACAGGGTTGGAAACCGAGCAAATACGCTATAATTCCCCCGCAAGCCCCCGTAGCTCAATGGATAGAGCGCCTGACTTCGAATCAGTAGGTTGCGCGTTCGAGTCGCGCCGGGGGCGCCTGAGATACGGCGCACTCAATGGTGCGATCTCCCATATCAAAGGGCAAAGCCTCTCCATCAATCGGAGAGGCTTTCAGGTCTGCTGGGGTCTCCCTCAACTTCTTCGCAGCTGCAAGGATCTCAACTCTTATCAACGCCCCCTTTGTCAGGCTCTCACCTGCTACAGCTGATCGGAGGGATACTTCTAAGCATAGCGAAGAGAATCCCTAAAGTAGCCCCACCGGCGATCCCGCCAAGGAGATTCCCTGCGGCGAATCCGGCCGCTGCAGCCAGATCCAAGCCCAAAAGGGTCCAAACCCTTGCTTTAATTTCTCGCACGCCAAACCACAAGAGCGTGACTCGGACAATTCCCCCGGAAGGCTGGATATGCAATCGGGAGTGTCTAGGAGGCAACACGATCCATGATTTCCCTATTGCTGGTTCAGGTTAAGAGGATCATGTCGGGTTTGGCGTTGATGTTGGTGTCGCGGTCGGCGCCGGTGTTTGAGTCGGAGTAGCAGTCGGCGTCGGCGGGGGCGGCGTGCTCCCCGAGCCGGTGCTGGTCGCAGTCGGCGTCGACGTGAAGGTCGCCGATGCACCAGTGTTCGTCGGAGTGGGCGTGTCGACGATGACGAACGTCCCCGTCTCCGTGGGCGTTGCTGTAACCGTACTGGTTGGTGTCGGTGCTGTTGCTGTTGCACAAAGATTTGCAACATGGGTTGCGGTCGGTTCGGAGGTATCCGGACCAACATACGAATATCCAATTTCATAGTACGTTTGAGCCGCACACGGGTCACCGTCTGCTGCGAGCAAGCCCGCATATTCACGTGCCGCTTGACCATACTTGATGCAGGATCCCCAGATATTTGCCTGACACATCTGGGCGAAATTCTCGGTTGCCAGCGCCCAATCCAGCCCAAAATAGCTGTTGGCAAAAATATAGAATTCCGCCGATCGCATCCAGCTTACTGCCTGAGAATCAAGCGGTCCAAAACGCTGTGCGAGAGTCAGATCGTAAATGCCCTGCTCCAGGTCGCCCGCAAAAAGTTTGTCCATGCCTCGATTTCGAAGCGCACCAGCCATGAGTTGATTCACTTCCGCCAACCGGAATTCAGGATCGCCACCTCGCAGCCGTATCAAGATGTCGAGCGTGCTGCTCCAATCGCCACGCGCAAACGCGCTCTGCGCGCTGGCGAACGTGCTGTCGTACGAGGTGAAATCCGGCGTCTCGGTTGGAGTTGGCGAGGCAGCCGGACTCGCAGTTGGCGTAGGTTGATTTAGAGATGTGAGCACATCACCCAGGAACTCAGCTGCTCCTGGATAGTTAGGATCAAGACTGAGCACATACTCGAAGCGCTGGCGGGCCACTTCCAGATTTCCGGCCAGCAGTTCTTCGATCGCCCGATCAAACTGCTGCTTGGCAACCTGGGCGACTTCTTCCGTATTGAGGGATTCGCGCCGTTTAAGGCCACTTGCATAGCCGGTCAGAACAGCCGTGGTCATGACGGCGACCACCAGCAGAATTAGAATCACCCACCACCGTCGACCGGTCCAGCCTCGCCCCGGCGCTTTTCTGGCAGTGTGGACGGGCTGCGTCTCCTCCTGCGATACCAGCGGGTGGACAGCGTTGTTCTTGCGAGTCGGATCGGAATTAATCGGGTTCATGAATCGCTAAGGCTCGTAGCCACCCCCAGATGGCGTGGCAATCGTTGGCCCGAAAGCACTCGAATCGACAAAGATCTGATCCCGCAAAATCCGGATTTGATCCGGGACAAAACGCAGCACCTGGGCACCATCCGGACGGGTGTAGAAGCCAACCATATTTGGAGGTTCGATGACTCCACTGAGAATGTCTGATTTTTGAACTTTGGTTGCCGTCCAGGCAAGAGAAATCATCTGTTCCAGGCTGAGGTTGGTACGAACACCGGATGCAATTTCCTGGTAGAGCGCCGGGGCACGCGATACGAGCGTTGGGAGCATGTCAAATCCCACCACCCTGTCGAGCACGGCCAAGACCACCTGCTGCTGGCGCTCCGCCCGGCCGAAATCTCCCCCGCCGTATTTACGCACACGCGCATAGGCCAGGGCATCCGGTCCGTTCAGGTGATAGGGTTTGGCATCCAACCAGCGCGAGATACCACCGATGGGCGCGATTTTTATTCGTTCAGGCACCAGGACGTCTATGCCGCCAATTTCATCGATTACGCGCTCAAATGCTTGAAAATCGATCACAGCATAGTACTGGATCGGGACTCCAATCAGGTCTTCCACAGTCTGCATTGCTAGCGCTGGGCCGCCGCCAGGCATATCGTAAGCCTCGCCAAACATATACGCGGTATTGATACGGTTATAACCAAAGCCTGGAATTTCTACCCACAGATCACGCGGGATGGAAAGCATCCCGGCTTTCATCGTGATCGGATCCAACGTGACCAGCATCATACTGTCGCTTCTCGGCGCGCTTTTATCAGCAATCCAATCACGATAATCGAGCCCCATAATTAAAATCGTCACCCGGGCTTTGCCATCCCAGGGCTGGGGGGTATTCTCAAGCTTAATTAAAGTCGGGGTGACCTCGGGGTCGGTGGGTTGACCGGATCCCCCATCCGACTGCGGCCTGAAGGGGTTCAAACCAACGCCCGTATAGGATGCGGTTAGATCACGGACAACCAGGTGTGTGATGACAGCGGCCAGGATCAAACTGATGGCAAAGGCAATGCCAACCAACCATACAACACCGTTGGCGATCTTTGCTCTTCGCTGTGATTCGCCGTTCTGAGCCATTTTTCTTCCCGCATCCACCTTCATTACACACACCATACGCCTGGCCGCTACGCCAGGCGCATAGAACGCAGCTAGAACCGTTCAAAGCAAAGATTATATCAAATCACAGGGCCTGCATCGACGACGTCTTGTGGGCAGTCGGGAGCGAACTTCTTGAAATTATCGATGAAGCGAGCTGCGAGCTGGCGGTATTTCTGCTTATATTCCACCCTGCTCGGCCAGGATGAGCCCGGATTCAGGACCTCAGCCGGAACATCCTCGCAGGACGTTGGCACCTCAAACCCAAAGATCGGATCCCGAGCAAATTGAACGTTGTTCAAGCTGCCGGAAAGTGCGGCGTTCAGCATGGCACGGGTGTATTTAATGCTGATGCGCTTCCCGACCCCGTACGGACCACCTACCCAGCCGGTGTTCAGCAGCCAGGTCTGCACGTTGTGCCGCTCGATCTTCCGCCGCAGCAGGTCGGCATAGAAAGAAGGATTGTGAACCATGAACGGTGCACCGAAACAGGTACTGAATGTAATCTCTGGCTCCTCTCCCAGACCGATCTCGGTTCCTCCCACCTTGGCGGTGTAGCCCGAGATGAACTGGTAGAGCGCTTGCGATACTGAAAGCCTAGCGATCGGGGGCAGAACACCCGAGGCATCACAGGTAAGAAGGATGATGTTTGCAGGATGCCCCCCCATCTTCTCAGGGAGTGCATTCTCGATGTACTCCAGCGGGTAGGAGGCGCGTGTGTTTTCGGTTCGCTCGTCATCATCCAGGTCAATCCTGCGGGTGACGGGATCGAAGATCACATTTTCTAAAACCGTACCGAAGCGATGAGTCGTAGCGTAAATTTCAGGCTCAGCCGTTGGTGAAAGTTGAATAACTTTTGCATATGAACCGGCTTCAAAGTTGAAGATACCCCTATCGCTCCAACCATGTTCGTCGTCTCCGATCAGGCGGCGCTCGGGATCGGCGGAAAGGGTCGTTTTGCCCGTACCAGATAGCCCGAAGAAAAGCGCGGCATCCCCATCCGGTCCGATATTGGCTGAACAGTGCATTGGCATCACGCCTTGAAGCGGTAGCAGGTAGTTTAGAACCGTAAAGATTGATTTTTTAATCTCGCCCGCATAGGCCGAATTTCCAATCAGGCAGATACGCTCTTCGAAATTCAGCACGATAAAGGTCTTCGAACGGGTTGTATCGATCGGCTCGTAACCTTTAAAGGACGGCAGGCACAGCACAGTAAATTCGGGGATGTGCTGGCGGTATTCTTCGTACGTTCCTGGGCGGATAAACATGTTGCTTGCGAACAGACTGTGCCATGCGTATTCGCTGATGATACGCACCGGCAGGCGGTATTCAGGGTCGGCCCCCGCGTAGCAGTCCTGTACGAATAAATCGCGCCCCTGGACAAATCCCTGTAGGCGGCTGAGCAATTCATTGAATTTTTCAGGATTGAAAGGGCGATTGTATTCTCCCCACCAGACGTGCTCCTCGGATCCGGGTTCCCGCACGACGTACTTATCATTCGCGGCTCGTGCAGTGTGGAAGCCGGTAGAGACAACAAACGGGCCTCCGCGGGTAATGCGCCCCTCATTTCGGAACACAGCCTCTTCGTACAACGATTCAACCGGCAAGTTCCAGTAGATCTGGTTCAAATTGGTCAGGCCATGATTCTCCAAACCATAATCGCTTTTCAACGCCTCGGCTTCTTTTTGTGCCGGGGTGCGGATATTTAGCAAATTAGTCGTCATAGCCAGTCCCTAATCAACTTTCGATCACCAATGTAAATTTCATTTGGAGCCTCTGGGTCTAAAGCCCATTTCATTCGTTCAACGCCTTCCGTCAGGTCTTTGACTGAGCCGGCGAAGCTGAGACGCAAATGCCCTTCCATTCCAAATTCAATCCCCGGAACAGTAACGACCAGCGCCTTCTCCAACAGGAAGTCCGATAACTTTTCCGAATCTGCTCCGTAGGCCCGAAAATCTGGCAGCACATAGAACGTTGCTTGTGGCTTGACGATGTGTAAACCATTAAACGAGCGCAGCTCCTGCATGATAACATCCCGGTTGTTCTGGATCGTCAAACGCAGGCTCTCAACCACACTCTGCACCCCGTTAAGCGCCCCTTCAGCCGCTGCTTGCGATATGACCGAAGGATTGGATGTGGTTTGTGCCTGAACATTTATCATAACCTCGACCAGCTTACGCGGGGCAATCACCCAGCCGATGCGAAAACCGGTCATGCCATACAGTTTCGAGACCCCGTTTACAACGATCAGATGGGAGGATTCGATGTCCTTTTTTGTGTATGCATAGGCGGGAACAGCATGCAGGCCATCAAAAACCAGCTTATGATAAATGTCATCGAGAATTAGATAGATACCCTTCGCCTCGCAAAACTCCACAATCTGGGCGATAAATGCTTCATTGAAGATAATCCCCGACGGGTTGTTTGGGCTGTTGAGAATTATCGCTTTGGTGTATGAGCTTACCGCTTGCTCAATATCCTCCATGCGCGGATGGAAGGTGCCGTCTTCCGGCGTCACGATGATCGGAATGGCGTGGACCATCTTGACCATCTCAGGATAGCTCACCCAGTATGGTGCAAGGATAATAACTTCATCCTGCGGGTCCAGGATCGTGAAGAGGATGTTAAAGAGCGACTGCTTCGCGCCGGTTGAAACGATGACGTTTTCGGGGGCGACCAATCGATTGTAGTTCTCCTCCGTGTAGCGGATGATAGCCTTCTTCAGTGAGGGCGTCCCGTCCGTGGGAGTATATTTAATATCACCCGTGTTCAGGCGTGCGGCGGAGGCCAGGAGTGCATTAATCGGTGCCTTATTCTTGGGCTCGCCTATCCCGAGGTGAATTACCGGCTCACCTCGCTCCCGCAAAATGCGGGCCCGTTCGTTCAAGCGCAGTGTAGGTGATTCGCGAATCGTTCGTGCCAGGCGGCTTACAGCCATGTTGGCGTCCTCCAACACTATCTCACCTTCAGGGGTAGATTGATTCTCATTTGGAGACTATCATGCGAGTGGTAATTATAGTACGGGTTTAGATTGTGGACTTGCCATTTGCGTACTTTCAGCAGCCATCTGCATCAACGTGCCAATCTCAAACGGGATGCCGCGATCCGGCGCAAGTTCGAGGCTTAATGCAGCCTGGGAGCATTCGTCAATACAAATTCCACAGCCCATACACTGCTCGCGGTCGATCCTAACGGCTTCATCCATCAGCTCGATCACCGCGAATGGACAAATTTCCACACAATCCCCGCAACCAATGCAGTCATCCGGGTTCACAACCGAGACGAATCCAGAGGATGCCAGCATGGGAGAACCATTGCGCATCGCTTGCATCGCACCACAACAGCAGCTGCAGCAGTTACAGATCGCATAGAAACGATTCAGCATGGCGTCCTTGAAGAATGCGTGATGCGCATGGCCTCGCTTATGTTCTTCCAGCAGGATCGTCTCCGCCTCTGAAGCGCTAATCCAGCGCGATTTCTCCGGTTGGTGTTCGTGGACGAATCCAGCGAACGGTTCCCCAATGATCAGGCATACATCGAGCGGCAGGCATGGATCGCTTCGCGATGAGCGGCAGGGACAATCAAGGGCGATGATGTGTTCGGGATTGTTCAGAATCAACGCCCTTGCTTTCGAATAGGGAATGACCTGTTCAAGATCCGGAACTCGAAGATCCTGGTTTACAGCAACAAGCTGGCGGGCGACATCGATCGGGATTACTTTACCGTGATAGCTTTCTGCAACACTACCGGGCTTTCGATCAGGTTTATTCCTCCAGGGAAGCAATCGTTGAACGAAATCTGCCACGCGTTGGGCGGTTGAGGCGAGGGGGTGTTCACCGATTCCAATGCCAATGTACAGATACGGCCAGCGGCCATAAATATATCCGTGGATAAGGTCCAGCAGATTGTAGTTCTCGGTTCTTTGCGCTTCCTGGATAAATTTGCGCGTTCCATCACCGATCAGCTTTTTCCTCAGCACATTGGTTATATGCTCAGAACCGTCCCTGTTCATAAGCTCCCGCCCTTCCCTAGGACTTTAGCATAAGCTTATCCATGAGCCAAAATGCAGTGTGCAGTGACATGACCCGGAACGGCAGGAGGTCATGATCCCATGACCCAGATTGTGCTCCCAGCGGTGAATGCCCCTTCCAACCTCTGTGGCTATGCGAAAACTACTGGTGTTCTCTCTTCGATCCGGTTTGATCCTTCCCGCCTCTACCCGCTTCATCGAATAGCACTCGTGATGCATTGCGAAAATCGCATGCAGCGTTACAATTGCAGGACGGAATGGGAACGGAAGGCTCGATAGAATGCGAAGCTGCCCCAATTGTCATAAGGAGATCCAGGACGAAGCTGTCTTCTGCCGTTTCTGCCGGCGGGAGGTCGACCCGCCGCTCTGGCTGACGAGCCTGCAGAAATGTCCATTCTGCGCCGAATGGGTCGAGCGGGGGATCGAACGCTGCCCGTTATGCGGCAAGGATTTAAGCCAGGCGACTCCATTCAGCATTCCAGTTGAGAAGGTTGAACAGGCTACGGATTTGTTCGCGCGTTTGCGCCAATCCACTCAGGCAGCGGATTCCTTCGATGACGAGGAAGACGAAGAAACACAGACCGAGGAGGCCGACTACGACGAACCTGAAGCCGAAATGGGAATCGAGGAAATGCAGGTCGGCCGCAGCGGCTCCTGGTTTGACCGCCTTCGAAAGACACCCGAGGCCCGGCCCGCCGAAACGGAAGAAGGGTTGGCCGTCCTCCACAACCGCCGGATTGATCTGAGCGAGGACTTCGCACCCGATACTGATCGTGAGTCCACACCTGAGGACAACAATGAACCACCCAACCGGCACTTCTTGGATACGGCGGGCATCATCTTCCGTTGGCTACTGATAGCTGTAACTGCGAGCGTAATCATGATCGTGGGCGTATTGGGTTATCAGCGCATGATGTCAGCAAGGCTCGTACTTCCAGGTGCATCCGAAACTCCACAGGATACCCCTCAAGTGCAGCCGAGCGAAGCGTCACCAACACTGCAGGCCACCCTCCCTCCCGGCACTCCTGGCGTGCTGCTTCCGACGCTTCCAGGCACAACTCTTGAATGCATCACATGGGATCAGATCACGCTTCAGATGGCTGGCGAAACCGTGTGCGCGTATGGAGCGATTAAACGCTGGTTTGAGGTATCGGATATACCTTATGTCGCAATTTTCAGCGAGCAGCCAGGCACTTTTGCCTTTATCGATCGTGAGCGAACGTATCCCGAATACCGGCCTGGCACCTGCATCACCGCAACCGGTCTGATTGAAATTATGCGGGCAACACGACCGTTCATTGACGTTGTTGGAAATCTACAAGAATGCGCGGCTGATCTCCAGTCCAAGCTATCGACTGCCACTCCAAATCCCTAGGATGAACTCCTGCCAGCCAGCGGTGGAATCTCCGGGTACACCTTCTTAATCAGGTTTTACCTTGAGATGGGTCCTCATGATCACGATCAGGATCAAGGAATTCACGGAAGACTTCCAGCCGCCGGTCATCGCTGGTCGCTGAGGGCTCGACCTCCTGCCAGGGGCTTGAGCTTTTTTGAGCGGCACCCCGCCGGTCAGCAAGGTCATCTAACCATCCAATGCCCCGAATGATGAAGAAAACTGCAGCAGCTACGAGCACGATATAGGGCAGCATTCTCACTCTCCTGTACCCACTCGAAGATATCTAACCATCTAAACTACAATCTCGGTCAGGCTTTCGACAACTTGCCCCGGGCAATAGGGAAAACGCTCAATTTCATCCCGCTTCGTAACACCGGTCAGCACAAGAATTGTCTCCAGACCGCTCTCAACCCCGGCCACGATGTCCGTATCCATCCGATCACCGATCATGATGGTCTCTTCAGAGTGCCCACCCAAGTAATTCAGCGCAGCCCGCATCATGAATGGATTGGGCTTTCCCACGAACAGTGGGGCGGCACCGGTCGCTCGCTCAATCAAGGCAGCCAGTGCTCCAGTCGCTGGGACAAGCCCGCGGTCTGAAGGCCCAGATGGATCTGGATTTGTGGCGATAAAGCGTGCACCATCTGCCACCAACTGCACCGCTTTCGTAATCGTGACCATATCGTAGCTGAGCGTTTCACCCAAAACGACATAGTCTGGTGAAAGGTCGGAAATGACATAACCGACCGCATAGATGGCGTCCGTCAATCCACTTTCGCCAATGACAAATGCCTTCCCATTGGGACGCTGCGACTCAAGGAAGCTGGCCGTGGCCATGGCAGAGGTGAAAATGCGTTCCTGTTCGACCTGCAACCCGATGGTCTTCAACCGGTGTGTAAGGTCGCGTGGGGTATAGATCGAATTGTTTGTCAGGACGAGATACTCGCTGCCCTTTTCGTGCAGTCGTTCCAGGAAATCGACCGCGCCCGGAATCAGGGTCTTACCACTGATCAGGACTCCATCCATATCGATCAAGTAGTTGCGAATCAATCTTTCGGTCATGCTCGCCTTTCAGGTCCAGATCCTCAGGTTTAAATGTACGCATTCCAGTCCCCGTGCATCTTATGCCGAACGAGGGACAAGACCTGCGTAGAGTTCCAGGATTTGATCCGTAATTACTTTCCAATCAAAGCTTCCAGCATAATCGGCAGCATTCTTCCCAATCCGAATCCGGAGCTCTTCATCACCCAGAAGCAAAGCAAGTTTTTCAGCCAGAACTGCAGAATTACCAGCTGGAACATGGAAGCCAGTCTCACCATCTTTGATCAGGAACGCCAGGCCGCCGGTCTCGGACGCAACAACGGGCGTGCCACACGCCATCGCCTCCAGCGCAACCAACCCAAATGATTCGTACTCTGATGGAACAACGACAACGTCAGAGGCTGAGTAGTAATAAGGCAGACTGTCCTGGTCCTGTTTGCCAAGGAAACGAACGACATCGCCGAGCTGATAGTTTTGTGCCAAGGATCGTAAGCGCGCCATTTCCGCATCCATTGTTTCAGGACTGGTTTCGGCATCGCCGCCGATGATCGCCAGGCAAACACCATCCTTTCGGATCAAACCTTCAGCCAATAGCTGGCGGAACGCATCCAGGAGTACGTCGATTCCCTTCAAGGGTTCAATACGACCGACGAATAACACCATCTGGCGTTCGTCCGGTATGCCTACGAATTCCTTCGCTTCATCCTTTGCGATCGGATAAAAACGGGATGTGTCGACTCCGGGCGGAATAACCACTACCCGTTCGGTGCCGGTTTGATACAGCCACTGGAATTGAGCAACTTCGGCTTGAGTCGAGGCCACGATGCGGTCGGCATCATGTAGTAAGCGGATTTCAGCCTGCATACGTTCATCCGGCTCCGTTTGTTCCCCTTCCCGAGCGACACGGTTTTTCATGGCAGCCAGCGTGTGGAACATCTGAATCATGGGAATCTGCCAGTCCTCCCGCAGCTGCAGGGCAGCCAATCCAGAGAGCCAATAATGGGCATGAAGAATATCGTAATGTTCCCCCTTCGCTTCAGCAAATTCGCGGACATTGGAGACAAATTCAGGCAACATACGTACCAGATCCTGCTTCGCCAAAGGTATTTCCGGCCCAGCCGGAATATGCACAATCCGATTGCCGTACCCGAGGTCATGAAGGACATGGGGCACATGCTCATCTTGAGACCGGGTGAAGACATCTACCCCGACGCCACGCCGGCCCAGCTCGCGGGTCAGGTCGCGCACATACACATTCATTCCACCGGTGTCCTTACCACCCAGTGTTGCCAGGGGACAGGTATGGAAGGAGATCATCGCGATGCGCATGCTTTGATTATCGTTCACCGCCATCGTATTGCCAAGCATAACCGACGGCTGGTATAATCCCAGCCCTCAGGCCAGCGTAGCTCAGCCGGCAGAGCAATCGCTTCGTAAGCGATGGGTCAGGGGTTCGATTCCCCTCGCTGGCTCTGGAAAAGTTTATGGCTGCACATGCTATAATTTAATTAATGAGCTTGTGATCGGCCGTAACAAAGCATTTCCAGAACCTCTTCGGTGGGTTGAAATCCGAAGACGCCTATGGACTAGAAAGAAGGAATGTCCATGTCGTCGGAGCTGAAGTTTCAACCCGCCGTTTCATTTAAGGATCTCTTCTCAGACTTTATTGAGTCTCGATTATCGAAGGGCGTTTCCCCGCATACGATCAATTACCACAGATATTCGAGCAAGCGGTTTTCAGAATGGTGCGATACTAGAGGGGTTTCTCCAGCGACTCTCCAAAGGCACAATGTACGTGCCTACTTGAGTGAATTGAAGCTTAGAAATCTCTCCCCACACACAATCCACGGGCATTTCAGAGCGATAAGGACCATGATGCGGTTTGCCCAAAAGGAGTACAGAATTCCCCTGATAGATTTCGATGGGCTTGCGCCTGTCCTGACCAAGCCTCGGGTAGGCGCCGTACGACCCGAAGCCTTCAAGACGGCCTTGGAAGCCACGGAGACACTTAGAGACCAGGTGTTATTGACTGTGTGTTGTATGAAAGCGGAATTCGACGCGCAGAAGCAGTTTCCTTGAATTGGGGAGATCTAGATCTTAGTGATACTGTAGTGGAAGTGACTATAAGGAAAGGAAAAGGGGGGAAGGATCGCACGACTTTCATTCGATCGAAGGACTTGATTCTTGATTACCGAAAGACCGTGGCGCACGATGCGTACTCGCCGTTATTTGTCTCTCAAACTAGCGGGAGGCGATTGACAACATGGGGGATTGGACAAGCATTGGAGCGCATTTCGAAGGCTGCAGGAGTTAAAATACGAGCTCATGACCTTCGTCGGGGATTTGCTGGCCTACATCGGAAAATGGGGATGTTCGACTTGAAAGAACTTCTCGGTCATGAGGACATCACAACCACCCAGATTTACGTTCAATCTTGCAAAGAAGATCTGAAGCAAAGTTATAAAGATAGCTTCACGAGACCGTCAAACTCCTAGTTGTAAGTATCTGCAATCAACCAAGAAAGAACAGTTGTTCACTCATGACCGAACTCCTTCAAGCCGGAGTGAACAACGGTTCTCAATCCAGCATAATAATTGCTAATTAAGTATGTAAGCGTCTGGTTCAGAGAAGGCGGAAAAAGGATAATTCTTGAATTGGGGAGTGGGAGCGTACCCAAGAACGATCGACCTCAATCTCATACCATAGGCCTTTTGGTGCGTACGATCGTTCCGAATTAAGAGATATATATTATTAGCATACAAAGTTATCTCGATCTGAGAATGAGTATGAAAATAGCTTAGTAAACACCTACCTGTAACAAGTTAGATTTCCTCTTTGTATTCCATAAACCCCTCCATTAATTGCCGGAAGGAAGCAGGTTTGAATTTCTCAAAGCCTTCTTCGTCAACATAGACAAAGTCAAACTCGACAGCTCTTTGAACCTGGTTGATGTCTTCGCACCATTGGCGTAGCCGCCCCATCTTTAGTGGTACATCCAAATCCTCAATACCTTTGGTTTCGACAATAACGATCTGCTTTTCGGACAGTTTGACAAAGAAGTCAGGGTAATAGTTAGATATGTCGCCATCGGCATTAATGTAATCAAGTTTGAAATGGACTGCAAAGTAGTTCTTAGCAAACGAGACTACATCGTCGCATCCTTCCAGAAAGTTGGCAAACTGCAGTTCAAGGTGGCTGTCTCCAATGATGCGATTAAAGACACTTTTCTTGGGAACAATATATCCTTGATCCTTGGCGACAAAAGGCCGAGTCTGGCGCAGCTTGATCGTATCCCGGATTTCAGCATCGCCCTTATCGCGAATGGTTAGCTCGTTGATTGCTTTCTTGAATGTCTCAATTAAGGTTTTCGTAGCGGGCAGTTCTGAGAGGTTTCGTAATGTGTTTGGGTCTTCCAGCTCGACCGAGCGGTCAAATAACTCCTCCTGCACAAATTTCTTTACTTTGCCGTAAAGAATGTCATAACCGCTCACCAGGCGAAGATCCCTCATGATGCTCTGCGTGAAGTAGCCGATCACGCTGCGGTAATCTGCAACACCTGCCGTATCTAGAATCGTAGTGTGCGTAATCTCACCTGAAGCGATGTCTTTGAAAACGATCTCCCGCTGCTCCTCCTCAGTAAACTGGAGGAATATCAATCGCTGATGATCCATCGCTCCAATGTCTAGATCGCTCAGGCTTTTATATTCACGATAAACACGTGGTGTTAGAACCGGGATCTCAATGTCCAGTGCGTCGATGTCCTTCTTAACGTTTTCCGTGTCGACTTCCACAACCAGCGGCGTCTTAGGCTCCGTTCCTTCACCCATTGCCTTGCGCTCAAGTATCACGCCCTCCGCCTGGATCGATTCGACAAAGTCCATAAAGGCGTCTGTTCCAACAACACTGACAAACTCTGGTACATCTTGGTCGGGGTACATCCGGCGTAAACCCCTTCCTAAAGTCTGTTCGGGAAGGATGTTGCTCTTGGACGAGTAGGCGCGCAACCCGACAATCGTGGTGACGTTCCGTACATCCCACCCCTCTTTCAACATCATCACAGAAACGATCGCCTTGAATGGACTCTCCATACTGTCAATTTCATTCGCCTGCTTACGCAGATTGTCTAACACGTCTTTGGCTTTTCCGGACTGCGCTTCGGAAATTTCGCCGTTGTTCTTGGTGTGAATGACCAATACTGCGTCCTTCAGCTCTGGGTAGTACCCCTCAAGATACTCAGCCACATCATCGCAGTTACGCGTGTCGTCGGTCATTACGAATAGGATTGCCTTCTTTCCCATCTTCTCATGCTCAGAATAGGCCTTGCGCCACTCGATCACTCCCAGATGAATATAATCGGCGTACTTCTCAGTGAATTTAGCGCTCTGCCCTTCATTCAATTTTGCACGGCTGGCAGGATCGGGTAAAACGGGATGCTTCACAACGTTTTGAGAAATGGCTTCCACGAGTGGGTAATCGGTCACGGTCTGCACGAATATGGCCCCATTGTCGTGCTTGGGTGTGGCCGTCGTGTCCACCTGCATAGAAAGGGCAGCTCCCTTCTGTTTCAGCCGGTTGTGGATGTCTTCGATAGATTTAAACCAGGCCATGCGTGGATCGTGAATATGGTGCGCCTCGTCATTCAACACCATCAGTTCGTCAATATCCCGGACGATCATCCCTAGATCCACCTTGGGATCAGTAGTCGCACCTGTGGGTCGTTTGCCAAGGAAATAATCCATGGTGTTTGTGTCTTCCGGCGAAGCCGGAATATCGTCACTCGAATATACCCGGTGTATATTGGTGAGAAAGATATTTCCGGTTGTGCGTGTCACACGCACTACATCTTGAACATGCAGCGTCAATTGAAAATCATCGCGCCAGTTTCGTCCGTCCACTCCATTGTCCGGGATTACCGGGTCATCAAAGAAAATCCGCAGTCCTTGGAAGTCTTTATAGATGCGGTCGAGTACGATGATGTTGGGCGTAATGACCAGAAAATTGCGCGCCAGATCCGAATCCGACTCGTAGAGCTTGTGGTAGAAACTCCAGGCCAGCGCCAGGCTAATGATTTTTGTCTTGCCGCTCCCCGTGGCCATCTTCACCACAAACCGTCGCCAGGTCTCGTTGAACATGCCTCCTGAGACAAGGCCGCTTGAATCAAAACGCATCAGATCGTGTTTATCCTGAACACCCACCACATCATAGAGATAGATAATGGTTTCCAGTGCCTCTCGCTGGGCGAAGTAGTATTGGAATTCTGACTGATTACCATCTGCTTGCTCCCGAAAGTGTCGCGTGTTGAACCACCAGTTGAGCAGACTTTTACTGGTATCCGCTGCTCCTACATATCCGCTACCTCGGAATTCCTTTACCTTCTTCCTTAGCTCTGCTACAAGGGGCGGCATGAGTTTTTCCATGCTGCTTTCTCGCAAAGCTTCATCAGCAGGGAACCAGCGAATCCCCGGATCGAGAATCGCGTACGGTGATTGGGGAAAATCTTTATGCAGCGCCATTATTTCTTCCCCCCATTCTTCCCTACGTTCACTTCTACGATTGTCATAGTGTCATTTCCAAATATGTCCACCACCTTCACCGCGAGTTTGCGTCGGCCAGGCGTACATTCATGGAAGACACTTTTGAGTTCGAGTGAGCGATCCTGCTTTGTACGGAAGCTCTGCCACTCATTCTCGAAGATGTAATCCCCGGTCCAGTGTTCTTCCCATTCTCCAATTTCATCATTTTTCACCCGGATGATCTCACGCTTGCTCTCGAAGTTGAAATCCACCGCCCAGTAATCAATCCAATCCGTCCAAGTCTTTGTCAGCACTTCACGTGTGACAATCCCGTCCTTGTCCTTACTCACCTTAACGATCTGCCCTTTCTCGGCCACCATCCGGTTTCCCTTGTTTTTGATCTCCGCTTCAGCGTTGGCAATCGAGTCTTGTGAATAGAAAACTGAGAAGTCCGTTAATTCCACAGCCACACTTCCCTTAATTAGATACGGTTTGACCTCGATGGCGGCCACGTCGTGGAACACGATTTGGTTTTTCTCAACTGCTCGTTTATCAAAAACATCTGCCGGGATGTATTTTGGAGCAATGTCGATCCCCTTCGAGCGTGCCTCGTCCAACACGTTGGGGAAAAGCCCCATCTCAAACTCGAACCCTAAGATGTCGACTTTGGTGATGTGATTCTTGCGGCATTCGAGAATAATTTCCTCTACAAAAAGCCTCGTCACAGGCAGG
>DAOUEL010000012.1:0-70760 GCA_034430595.1 Anaerolineales bacterium
GTACCGTGCTCAAAATCCCCGGTGTGCCCGTTCAACCCACAAAAGAGCCGGCACCGATCGTGACCACGACCGGAACTCCCGGGACCGCCGTACCCAGCGGCACGGTGCACATCGTGCAGCCTGGTGAGTGGATCTGGCAGATCGCTCGATTGTATGGTGTTGACCCGCAGGAGATCATCGATCTCAACGGTCTGACTTCACCGGCGACTATTTATCCTGGTCAGGAATTGCTCATCCCCTGATCGGAAGGGCAAGTCAACATTTACAGGGCGACCTTCCGGTCGCCCTGTTTTTATCAAGGATAAAAGATGGGATATCCGATAGTTCGATCCACAACCGCTTTTGAAGGCCGGGTCTTCAACGTGCGCCGGGATACTGTTCAATCACCCGATGGACGGCAATTCCAGATCGACGTCGTCGAGCACGGAGGTGCGGTGGCGATGATTCCGCTTGAGCCGGACCATTCGATCTGGTTTGTTCGCCAGTACCGCCACCCGATCGGCGAAGTGCTGCTCGAACTTCCGGCAGGGACGCTGAACCCCGGCGAGGACCCGGAGCTGGCAGCGGCGCGCGAGTGCCGGGAGGAAATCGGCCTGGCTCCAGCCGAACTGATCCACCTGGGAGAGACCTATCTCGCCCCGGGATATTCCTCCGAGTACCTGCATTATTTTCTCGCCCGCCACCTGACCTCTTCGCCGCTTCCGCAGGACGAAGACGAGGATCTGCAGGTCGAAAAGATAAGTTGGGACAGTGCCTGGCAGATGCTGGCCCGTGGGGAACTGCACGACGCGAAGACGGTCGTGGGCCTGAGCCTAGCCCGGAGCTGGCTGGAGGGCCTGGAATCCCTACCGGGAAGCTGACTTTAACACTTCTCTGGACGGTGTGAAACGTCCTGTGGTATACTCTTCGCTCTACCGCCCAGAACGATCGGGCGGTGGGTCATGTGTAGAAACCCAATCAAGAGATGGAAATAAACGATGAGCGACATGATCAATGCCGTTAAGGCAAAACCGAACGAGAACATACCCGATCTCAACCCGGGAGATGCCGTCTCGGTCCATTTCCGCATCGCCGAAGGCGATCGGGAACGGGTCCAGGAGTTTCGGGGGACGGTTATCCGTATTCGACGTGGCGGCAATGACGCAAACATAACCGTACGCCGCACCGCCTCCCATGGCATCGGTGTTGAACGCACATTCCCGATCCATTCACCGCGGGTCGAGAAGATTGAAGTCCAACGGCGGGCAACCGTCCGGCGCTCCAGGCTGTACTACCTGCGCGGGCGCACCGGAAAGCGAGCGCGCCTGAAGGAACGCCGCGACTAAAACTCAGGATCACATCGAGCAGCGCCGGGCGCTGCTCTTTTCTTCTCCCTGGCGTACGTTTCCACAACACGAAATTCGTGCATAAACCAGACTCTTACGTTTTAATAAGCGTGAAATATCCGACCAACAAAGAGGGTCATCACCGTGAACAAAGCCAGCCAAAACACCAGCATCAACGATCGCCCGCTCGGCGTCTTCGATTCGGGCGTAGGCGGGCTTTCTATTTTGCGTGAGATTCAGCGCCAGCTGCCGCACGAGGCTGTGCTCTACCTGGCCGACCAGGCTAATGTGCCGTATGGCCCACAGGCGCTAGACGTCGTGCGCAGCTACTCACACGGAATTACAAAGTACCTGGTCGAACGCGGTGCCAAGCTGATCGTCGTAGCCTGCAATACGGCCTCGGCCGCTTCGCTTCAGAGTCTGCGGGCAGCTTTCCCCCGGATTCCCTTTGTCGGCATGGAGCCGGCCGTCAAGCCTGCCGCTGAGGTGACACGCAGCAAGGTCGTTGGCGTCCTGGCGACGACCGCTACATTCCAGGGCGAACTGTATGCATCGGTCGTAGAACGTTTCACCGAGGGAGTTCGAGTGCTGCCCAGCACGGTTCCTGGGCTGGTCGAGCAAATTGAAGCCGGAGATCTTGAGGGTGAGAAGACGCGCTCCATCCTCGAGAATGCGATCGCTCCACTTCTGGATCAAGGTGCAGATACGCTCGTCCTGGCCTGCACCCATTACCCCTTTGTCATTCCCCTTATTCGTACGATTACCGGCCCCTCGATCCAGGTGATCGATCCCTCACCTGCCATCGCCCGCCAGGTGGCCAGGCTGCTGGACCAGCACAACCTGACGGCGGTGTCAGGCCAGCAGGGCGCGAATACCTACTACACAAGTGGGGACGCTGATGGGCTTCAGCGGCAATTGAAAGCCTTTCATATGAGCCCCGGAGCAGCAATCCCGCTGCGCTGGTCCGGGGGAGGTTTGACGGCCGAAAGCGGCACATGATATCGAACGGGGATACGGTTTCTTCAAGAGAAGAGCAGGGCGAGTTCGCCCTGCTCTTCGTTAATCGAGCTTGGAGACACCCGTTTTTCTACTCTTCATCTTCCTGAACCCCTACCTGGGCAAGCTCTCTGGCCGAGATATTCGCGACTGCCGCGACGGTCTCACCCTTCTTCAGGTCGATGGCGTGGACGCCCATCGTCGCCCGACCGGCCTGCTTGATCTGTTTGACCTTCGTCCGCAGCACGATTCCACCACTTGAGATAATTGTCAGGTCGTCCTCGGCGTTCACCACCCGGGCCGCGGCGATCGGGCCAGTTACCTTGAGCTTGTCACGGCTCAGCGTGAGTACGCCCATCGTTGCCCGCGACTTGGCCGGATATTCATCGAGCGGAGTCCGCTTCCCGAAGCCCTTCTCGGTGACCACCAGCAGATCATCACCCGGCACGACGACCGCCATGCCTGTGATTGCATCACCCTTGCGCAAGTTGATAGCCTTCACGCCCATCGCGGGCCGGCCCATCGGCCGCACCTGGTCCTCATGGAAGCGCAACGCCTGCCCGCGTTCGGTGACGATCATGATCTCGTCGTCCCCGCTGGTCAGCCGCACCCAACCAAGCACATCGGCCTTCTCGAGGCCGATCGCGATCAAGCCGGAAGGCCGCACTGCGGAGAACTCCGATAATTCGACCCGCTTGATCTTGCCCTTGGCTGTGACCATCGTGCAGTACTCAGCGGCTTCAAAATCCGGGACAACGACCGCCGCCGTGATCAATTCGTTTGCATCGAGGGCGAGAATGTTAACCACCGGAATACCGCGCGCAGTTCGATCTGCATCCGGTATCTGGTAGGCTTTTTCTGAATAGACCTTGCCTTTATCGGAGAAAAAGAGCACCGTATCCAATGTTCGGGCAGGGATGAGCATCATCGGTTCATCCTCGTCCTTCAATGAGTGCCCCTGTACTCCCCGGCCGCCTCGGCCCTGGCGGCGGTAGGTCTTGGCCAGGACCCGCTTAACGTAACCACGCTGGGTGATGCTGATCAGGACCGCCTCGTCCGGTACTAGATCTTCCTCACTGAATTCTTCGCTCGCTTCGGGGGCGATGTGGGTCCTCCGCTCATCACCAAATTTCTCCGAGAGCTCCCGCAGATCAGCTTTAATCAACGCCAGGATCTTCTTCGGGTGCGCGAGCAGGTCCTCCAGGTACTTGATGCGGTCCATGACTTCCTTGTGTTCCTGCTCGATCTTTTTCCGCTCCAGCGCGGCCAAGCGCCGCAGCTGCATGTCGAGGATCGCCTGGGCCTGGACATCACTCAGCTTGAAGCGCTCCATCAGGCGTTCCTTCGCCTGATCGGCGTCGGACGATTTACGGATGGTATCGATAACGTCGTCGAGCTTTGCCAGGGCGATCAGCAATCCGTCGAGAATGTGCGCCCGATCACGCGCTTTTCTCAGTTCGAACTGGGAACGCCGGATGATCACTTGGTTGCGATGGTCGAGATAGACCAGCAGCGCGCGCTTGAGTGGCAGCATGCGTGGTTCGTTCTCAACCAGTGCCAGCAGCTGCACACCGAAGGTCGTCTGAAGTGCTGTGTGTTTGAAGAGCTGATTGAGCACTTTCTTGGGCTGCGCGCTGCGTTTCAGCTCGATCACGATGCTCAGGCCACGCCGGTCTGATTCATCACGCAGGTCCGAGATCTCACCCAGCTTCCCTTTCCGTACAAGGTCGGCGATACGCTCGATCAGGGCGGATTTGTTGACCTGGTATGGTATTTCGGTCACCACGATACGGAAACGGCTTGAACCCATCTCCTCAATGTGCGCGACGCCGCGCACGACGATCCGCCCCCGCCCGGTGCTGTAAGCCTGCTTGATGCCTTCGTTACCGACGATCAAGCCCCCGGTTGGGAAATCCGGCCCGGGAATAAACGACATCAGCTCGTCGAAGGCAATCTCATCCACCCGATCGTAGTTATCCACCATGAAGCTGATTGCATTCGCCAGCTCTTTTAAGTTGTGGGGGGGGATGTTGGTCGCCATCCCGACTGCGATTCCAGACGAGCCATTCAGCAGCAGGTTTGGAAGTCGGGCTGGAAGCACCAGAGGTTCCTGCAGCGAGCCATCGAAGTTATCGGCGAAGTCAACCGTGTCTTTATCAATATCAACCAGCAGCTCAGCCGCCAGGGCACCCATGCGTGCTTCGGTGTAGCGCATGGCCGCGGGCGGGTCGCCGTCGATCGAGCCGAAGTTGCCCTGGCCATCGACGAGCATGTAGCGCATGGAAAAATCCTGTGCCATGCGTGCCATCGCATCGTAAACTGCCTGGTCGCTGTGTGGGTGGTACTTGCCGAGGACTTCCCCGACGATACGGGCCGATTTGCGGTAGGCCGAGTTCGGACGAATCCCCATTTCGTGCATTGCATATAGGATGCGCCGGTGCACCGGTTTCAAGCCGTCGCGTGCATCGGGCAGCGCACGCGCCACGATCACGCTCATGGCGTAATCGAGGTAGGCATTACGCATTTGATCGTCGATATCTACCTGACGTACGGTCCCAATTTCCATGTTTTTCCGGTCTCTCACTGCGGGTTAGAGGTCGAAAACCCGCCAGCGGCGGGTTGCCAATTAATTATACCGCGCCGGTCAGATTCGGGACAGCGCCCGGGAACCTGCCAGGAGCGATTAACTACCTGCTGTTGAAGCTTCGGTCAGGGGATGGGAGCCAGGACGACGTTGATTTCAACCTGATCGCTGTGCAGCGGCAGGACATGGGAGAGCAGCACAGCCAGCTGTGCTTCGTGGATCGAGATGCGGGCATGCTCGGGGACGAGGTCAAGCAGCGGGCCCAGGTCCGGGTTGGCCGGCAGTTTCGCCCCCTGTGGCAGCAAGCCCTGCAGTATGTTTGCCTGCAGGTTGATCAAGCCGACGGGATCACCGGCAAACACGGTATGAAGCGCCAACACCTGGTCGCCATTCAGGATCTGATCCTCGAGCGGCAGCCCGAGATCCTTACCCAAAGGCAGGCCACCTACATAATCCACCAGCGCGGCGAACGCGGTTTCATCCATTACAGAAACGGTATCAATCTGTACTCGCAGCGCACGCTCCAGCGCTTCCATGAACGGCGGGGCGACGCCGTCTTCGGAGGTCCAGGCGAAGAAGGATTCAAGCGTTACGTTTGCGCCTGGAACCAGGTCCAGGTTGGACGGGACACCGGTCAGGACGACGTGCGTATCCGGGGGGTTTATCGTCAACAGCCAGATCGCACGCAGCGTCGGGTCAGGGCTGTCCAAACGGTCGACACCGAGCAGCAAGATTGTCGTTCGCGTCTCGCGATTGGACTCGATCCAGCGCGGACCGCCCTCAGGGAAGATGTTCAGAATCGAGGTCAGCGGTGAGGCGGTGCCCTGCTCACCAAGCAGGACGGTCGCCATGCCGATACAGAAGCAGACCGAGACCAGCACCAGAATGATCGCCGGCCGCGATTTCACCTGTTCACCCGACTCTTGCCACCCATTGTTCGGTTATGCCCCGCTTTAAGAAGCATTGGTGACTGCGAGTTGAGGTCGAGAAACCAGAGTGCTGAGCACCTGATCCCTGATCCTTCTACGGTTCATCATCCTGACCATTATACATACAGCCAGCGCGCTCCGATATGAGAATTAATCGCCGGGTCGGATGGGCACTCGTGCATGCCAGTTTGACGCGCCCGGGCAACGGTGCTAAAAATCGAGCCATCCGCCGCAGGAGGCCGCCGTGTCCCATCGAAGAGCTCGGACCCTAATCATTATCCTTTCAATCATCCTTGTACTCGCGATCGTGATCGGTGTCGGAGGTCTGTACATCGTCCGCCGGTCCTTCCCACAAACTGATGGAACGCTCCAGCTTCCGGGGCTGCAGGCTCAGGTCGAAGTGTTCCGCGATTCCTATGGCGTGCCGCACATCTATGCCTCCAATCCGCATGATCTCTTCATGGCTCAGGGCTATGTGCATGCCCAGGATCGCTTCTGGCAGATGGAGTTTTGGCGCCGAATCGGTGCAGGCCGCCTCTCGGAAATCCTCGGTCCTAGCGCACTGGATCAGGATCGATTCATCCGCACCGTGGGCTGGTACCGTGCCGCGCAAGAGGATCTCGATCAACTCAGCGAATCTGAACTGGCGTTGCTGCAAGCTTATGCTGACGGCGTGACCGCCTATATCGACTCCCACCGCGGCAAACTGGGGCTCGAGTTCACAGTTCTCGGCCTAACAGGGGTGAAATTCGATCCCGAGCCGTGGACACCGGTCAACACCTTGAGCTGGGCGAAGGTCATGGCCTGGGATCTGGGTGGCAACCGCAGTGCCGAACTGCTGCGGGCGAACATCATCGCCCGCCTCGGGCAACCAGCGCTCGAGGAGCTGATGCCAGGTTACCCACCGGATTACCCAATTATCGTCTCAGGTGCGTTGAACGAGGCCACGCTGGCTGCAGTCCCCGAAGATGCCTTCGATATGCACGCCTTTGGAATAGGCAAGGATCTCGGCAGCAACAACTGGGTCATCAGCGGTGAACACACCGAAAGCGGCAAGCCAATCCTGGCTAACGATCCCCATCTCGGAATTCAGATGCCTTCCATCTGGTACGAAGCCGGCCTGCACTGCGACCCGGTTGGCGCCGATTGCCCTTACAACGTGGTCGGTGCAACCTTCGCCGGCGTGCCGGGTGTGATCATCGGTCACAATGAGAACGTCGCCTGGGGTGTAACCAACCTCGGTCCTGACGTCCAGGACCTGTTCATCGAAAATATCAACCCGGAGAATCCGGATCAATATGAATTCCGCAACCGCTGGGAAGACATGCAGATCATCGAGGAGCAAATTGCGGTTGCCGGCCAGGATGAACCGGAGGTAGTACGTGTGCGCGTCACGCGCCACGGCCCGATTATCAACGATGTGATTGGCGGTGTCGAGGAAGGCTGGTCCTTCGGCTGGCAGCCGCTGGCGCTCTCCTGGACTGCACTCCAGCCGGGCACGACTATCAAGAGCGTGCTCATGCTCGATCGGTCATCCTCCTGGGACGAGTTCCGCGAAGCCTTGCGCTACTGGGATACCCCCAGCCAGAACTTCGTCTATGCAGATGTCGAGGGCAACATCGGGTACCAGGCGCCCGGCCGCATTCCCATTCGCGGCCAGGGAGATGGGACTCTCCCGGTCCCGGGATGGAGCGGGACGTACGAGTGGATTGGTTATATCGATTTCGATGATCTGCCGCGTTCATTCAATCCGGCCAAGGGCTACATCGCCACCGCCAACAACGCCGTTGTCGGTCCGGATTATCCCTACTTCCTCTCCGCTGATTGGGATCCGGGCTATCGCGTCCGCCGCATCGTCGAGCTGATCGAAGCCAAGGATGTGCTCTCGGTGGCGGATGTCCAGGCCATCCAGGGCGACGATAAGCCGCTCTGGGCTCAGGACATCCTGCCGGCGATTCTTGCCCTCGCACCGAGCGAACCGGAGCAAGCACAGGCGCTGGATATGCTGCGCAACTGGGATGGGCAGGCGACGCGTGACAGCGCGCCGGCAACGCTCTTTGAAGCGCTGCGCGGCCATCTCCTCACGCGCGTCTTCGAAGACGAAGCCGGCGAACAGCTGCTCGAGCGCGGCTGGGGCGATTTCCTGGTTTCACTCGAAACGCTCCTATACCAGCCCGATTCGCACTGGTTTGACGACATCCGTACGCCGGAGATCGAAACCATGCAGCAGACCACCTTGCTCGCCCTGCAGGATGCAATCGACGAACTAACCGATAGCCTGGGTAAGGATATGGCCAGCTGGCGCTGGGGCGACCTGCATACGGCGACTTTCGAGAACCAGAGCCTGGGTCAGAGCGGAATCGGTCCGATCGAAGCCATCTTCAACCGCGGCCCGGTCGAGGTCGACGGCACAATCGCTACCGTCAACAACACTGGCTACAGCCTGAACGAGCCTTATGCCGAGACCACGGTGCCCTCTGTTCGCCATATCATCGACCTGCAGTATTTCGAGCAATCGCTCTCGATGCACACGACCGGCCAGTCCGGCCATCCATACAACGTGCATTATGACGACATGATCGACCCATGGCGCAATATCGAATACCACACGATGTTATGGACGCGCGGGCAGGTCGAGGCAGCAGCGGAGGCCCACCTCACCCTGACGCCGTAATTGTGCTACATAGCCATGGTAACGGGCCACCGCGCAGGTCGGCCCGTTACTGTTTAAAAGGGCCACCACCTCGTGCTCCTGCCCCGATGGCTTGGTCAGGAATCGGAAAGGGCACGGCGCCGCCGTGCCCCTGCGCTGATCAACAGCTCAACGTTGGGTATCTACAGGTGAAATGGAATGATAAGACTTAGAAAATAAACACCTTGCCGGTGACCATCAGGCACATCAAACCCAGGATGACCACGGTCCCCAGCAGCAGGAGCGAGAGGATGAAGCGTTGACCGGACGTCAACCCCAGGAAATTTCCTCGTGGTTCGCGCGTTTCCTGCACCTCGAAGGGTATTTCCTTCGCTGCTTCTTCAAAGGGTTCTTCACCGTCGGAAAGACGTCTCAGGTTGTCAAACACGTTCCACCTCCCAGCAACGATGTGCTGTCACACCATACCCGCCCAGATATCGGGAAAGAGTATGTGCAGAGTGTATCTCAATCATCACGATAGTCAACAATCCGCAGGCGGGCGTCTCCACCGATCATCTGCTCTTCACCTGAATGAAGCTGCACCCGCAGCCGACCATCCTCGCTCAAGCCCAGCATCCGAGCTACGGTCAGGCCATGCCCTGCATCAATTTCAATTTCCTGACCGAGGTAGGCCAAGTGCTGCTCGATCAAGGGCATCAGCTCATGCCGCGCCAGGTGCGCGAGCCCGGCAGCCAGCCGTTCGATAATCTCGAGAATCAGCGGCTCGCGTTCAATTGGCCGGTTGAGCCGACCTTCGATACAAGCCGCCGGAAAATCAAGCAACTCCTGCGGCGGCAGCGAACCCCGGGAGACATTGACGCCGATTCCAATCACAATGTATTCCAGTTCATCACCCTGCCAGGCTGCCTCGGTCAGCACTCCGGCGACTTTCCTACCCTCGATGAGCACATCGTTCGGCCATTTGATGAGCGCCACGACCCCGAGCCTGTCCAGCGCCTCAACCACTGCCAGCGCACCGAGCATATTCACCGCCGCCAGGTCATACTGCCCCAGCGGACCAGGTCGCAGCAGCAAGCTCATCGCGATCGCGCTGCCGGCTGGTGTGAACCAGCGTCGATTCCCCCGCCCACGTCCTTGCCGCTGCTCATCCCCCAGGACCAGTGCGCCATTTGGCGCTCCATCCTCGGCCAGCTCCCGGCAGAGATCGTTGGTCGAACCGACCGAATCGTACACATGCAGCGGTTCCCCAAGACCCTGCAGTGGGAGCGCAGTGCGCAGCTTGTTCACTTCCATCGCGGTTCCATTGTACCGATGAGTGCATGATGCATGCCAGTTGGGTTTCTCTCCACCCGTGATCTCTGCTACAATCCAACCGGTTGAGCATGAATTATCTTTGGGCTCCCTGGCGCATGACCTACATCAAAGAAGGCACACAGGAAGGAGTCTGTCTCTTCTGCGAGCTACAGGCGCAGGAGGATGGACCGGAAAATTTAATCCTCTACCGAGGCGAGCATGCGTTCGTCGTTCTCAACCGCTACCCCTACACTAACGGTCACATGATGGTCGTGCCCTACGAACACCACGATACGCTTGATGGATTGAAACCTGAAATATTAAACGAAATGATACAGCTCACCAGCGACGCGCTGGCGGTGCTGCGTACAACCTACGCGCCGGATGGATTCAACATCGGTGCCAATATTGGCGAAGCTGCCGGGGCTGGCGTGAAAGAGCACGTCCATCTCCATGTCCTCCCCCGCTGGAACGGGGACACAAATTTCATGGCCACAACTGCTCAAACCCGCGTCATTCCTGAAGAGCTGACAGATACCTACCATTTGCTGCGCAAAGGTTGGTTGGAGTTGAAATAATCCCCGAGCACAAGCTGCTAGATCCCATTAACTTCAACAGAGAAAGAGGATGTCCATGATTGATCTCACCGACCCCAGAACACCCGTGATCCTCTCTGCGGTACGCACTCCGATGGGGCGCTTCCAGGGCGCACTTGGAGCTCTGCCAGCACCTCAACTAGGCGCTGCGGTCATCAAGGCTGCCTGCGAACGGGCTGGCTTGACGGATCCAGCCCAGATCGACGAAGTATTCATGGGCAACGTTGTTTCAGCCGGACTGGGCCAGGCGCCGGCCCGCCAGGCTGCCATCTTCGCTGGGCTGCCCCCCACCGTTGGCGCGACCACGATCAACAAAGTCTGCGGATCAGGGCTCAAAGCAGGCATGTTCGCCAGCCAGGCGATCAAGGCTGGCGACGGAAACTTGTTCGTGGCAGGCGGCATGGAGAGCATGAGCAATGCTCCTTATTTGCTGCGAGCCCGGGGCGGCGAGCTGCGCTTTGGACACAGTCAATTGATCGATGCACTGCTCCTGGACGGCCTCTGGGATCCATTTGAAGATTGGGCCATGGGCATGGCTGCCGAATGGATCGCGGACGAGTACGAGGTCACGCGCGAGGCAATGGACCGCTTGGCGTACGAGAGCCATCAGAAGGCCATCCAGGCAATCGACGACGGAAAGTTTTCGGCTGAGATCACGCCGGTCGAGGTGCCAAGCCGCAAAGGCTCTACTACCCTTATCGACCAGGATGAGACGCCCCGTCGTGACACATCGCTCGAGAAGCTTGCGACGCTTCCCCCCGCCTTTAAATCCGATGGCCGGGTGACGGCCGGAAACGCTCCCGGCTTGAACGATGGGGCAGCGGCTGTCATCTTCGCCAGCCGGGAATACGCCGAACGCAATAAACTAACACCGCTGGCGCATGTCGTGGGTTATGCTCAGGCGGCCGTTGATCCGAAAGAATTGTTCATCGCTCCGGCCCGTGCGCTCCCCCGGCTGCTCGAACGGGTCGGCTGGTCACTGGCGGAGGTCGATTTGATCGAGCTGAACGAGGCTTTCGCGGCGCAGGTGCTCGCCGATGGGTACGCAATGAAGGACGCAGGCTGGGACTGGGACAAGGTGAATGTGCATGGCGGGGCGATCGCACTCGGTCACCCTATCGGGGCTTCGGGAGCACGTGTGCTCACCACCCTGATCTACGCCTTGAAAGACCGGGGCCTGGACCGCGGCATCGCCTCGCTCTGCCTGGGCGGCGGAGAAGCGGTCGCAATGGCGATCGAGATGGAATAGCTGCTGGAGGATCGACGGAACTTATCAGGATCAAAAACCCCCGGATAAGGCTTGTGAGAGCTCGGAGGGATCGATGGAAGTGAAACGCATCTTCGTTGTTGGCGCTGGTACGATGGGCAGTGGAATCGCTCAAACTGCAGCCGTCTCCGGATACCAGGTATCGATGTCGGATATCTCACAGGAGATTCTCGACCGAGGCTTGAATGGGATTCGGAATTCGGTTGAAAAACTCGCTGCAAAGGAGAAGATCAGCGAAGCTCAGCGGCAGGCCGCGCTTGATATCGCTACGGCCCTCGACCTGGAGCCGGCGCGCGAAGCGGACCTGGTGGTTGAGGCAGCGACCGAAAACCCGGAACTTAAATTGAAACTCTTCCAACAGCTCGGTCAGCTTGTCCCACAAGGGGGAATCCTGGCCTCGAACACCTCTTCCATCTCGCTGACTAAGATTGGCGCGGCGACAAATCGACCGGAAGACGTGATCGGGATGCATTTCTTCAACCCGGTCCCGCTGATGAAACTCCTGGAAGTTGTGCGCGGGCTGGCGACGTCAGACGAGACGACCCAAACCGCAATCGCCGTTGGGAGGCAGATGGGTAAGGAGCCGGTCGAGGCGCAGGATTCGCCGGGCTTTATCTCTAACCGCATCCTGTGCCCGATGATCAACGAGGCGATTTTCGCTCTACAGGAGGGAATTGGCTCAGCCGAGGCGATCGATACCGTCATGAAGTTGGGCATGAATCACCCGATGGGCCCGCTGGCGCTAGCCGATCTGGTTGGGCTGGATGTAGTCCTTTTCGTGATGCAGGTGCTCCACCGCGATCTTGGTGAGGATAAGTACCGGCCCTGCCCGCTGCTGCGCAAGATGGTGGACGCCGGGTACCTGGGGCGTAAAACCGGGCGTGGGTTCTACAGCTACGATTAGAACGGCAGGCATTCGATCCTGCCTGATTAGGTGACAGGCCATCCACAACAGGTGGCCTGTCATGCTCTCTGGAACCATTCCGCCGCCGCCATCGTTGTATAATCCGGAAAATGGTTCATAGAGGAGGCTCGATGACCCGCAAGCTGATCTTGCCCGTCCTTGGTCTGATGCTGCTTGCATCCTGTCAGCCCGGAACGCCAACCGGATCGGCGGAGGCCGAGCTCGCTACCGCCGTCAGTGCAACGCTGGCATCCCTCGACGCGGTCGCCCCCGGGGATGGTAAAACGGCACCAGGCATTGAACCTACGGACACGACAGGACCGGCACTCAACCAGCCGGAAGCCGTCTTTTCGGATTGGATGATCGCCTATTCGGATGGATCGAGTATCTGGGCCCGGATCGATGGGCAGCCAGTCGTTCAGGTCTCGACACGTGGGGTAATCTTGAGCCTGGTCCTTTCCGATGACGGGCGCTATATCGTGTACGGGCGCAGTGACGAGCGCGGTGAAAAGTATGAGCTGCGGGTGGTCAGGAGTGATGGAACGGACGACCGCCTGCTGCTCGATGAGGCCTCGCTGGATGGCCTGCACCTGCTCGACATTGCACTCCATATCCGGCCTTCCCAAATCGACTTTCTGCCAGGCTCACACAAGCTGCTGATGAATACCCGCGCCATTTTCGAAGGACCCGGGCTGGCGAAGTACGACGACCTTTTCTCCCTCGATGCAGAGACAGGGTCGCTCAAGGAACTGCTCGAGCCTGGCCTCGGAGGCGATTTCTATCTCTCCCCTGATGCCCGGCGAATGGTGTTGGTTCAGCCGACCAGCATCTCAATCGCTGATGTGGATGGGAGCAACCGCCAGTCAGCCGACATCACCTTTGAACCGGTCATGACCTACAGCGAATACGCCTATTACCCGGCCCCTCGCTGGGCGCCAGATTCGAGCCGTTTTGGAGTCGTCATTCCATCCACCGATCCGCTCGCTCAGAATCCAACCGCAGTGGTGTGGATTGCGCCGGCGGACGGGGGGCCAGCAGAGCAAATGGCCACTCTTACGGGCCAATCCTTCTTCGCACAATCCTTCGGAACTTCGCTGCTTTCACCCGAATTGCTCGACCTGGCGTTCATGCGCCAGCCCGGGCAATCGAACCAGGTGGACCTCTACCTGGCAAGGGTTGACGGTAGTGCGGAGCAGGTCTATGTCAGCGGCGACCTGGCCTGGGTCGGCTGGAATCCGGACAGCGTACGCTTCGTTTACAAGATTCAGCCCGATCAGTACTTCCTCGGCTCAAGAGGAGCCAATCCACAATCGCTCGGCCAGGGAAGAGCTCTTCAATGGGTGGACATGAACACCTACCTGCTGCTGGCTGGCCAGGTGGGCTCCTGGCAGCTGAATAGGATCGTCCTCGGCCAGGCCAGCAGCATGATCGCCAGTTCGACCGGCAACAGCCTGATTTACGACTTTTTACCTTGATGATAAGTGCTGCCCATGGAGGATGCGAAACAGCCTGCAGGAATAGGATGATAGGTTCAATTGCACTTCAGCCTAAAGTGTACTATCTTGATGCTTGCGAACTCATTCGGGGTAACTTGGATCCTTTCAGGAGGCCTAGAATATGAACAACGTGATTTTTCCCATCTGGTTTATTCTCGCTGCGATTTTCGCTTACCTGGCCTACATGCAGTGGCGGTTATCCCAGGAAACGATGCGGGCGTTTTCCTTCCGTACGCGCGATGGTAAAGAACCCGAGGGCGACCCGAACGAGCCGCTCAGTAAGGAGACAGTCCAGGAATTCAACAACTACCTGGAGATGATCAACTTCCGGAACAAGAAATTTCACCAATCGGCCGCGATCGGTTTCTTCGTGGCGGTATTTCTGTCACTTGTCTCGATGTTCCTGATGTTCGGCCCCCAGTAATATTTTCAGCGCCCATTCCGCCAGCATAAACTGGCTAACTGGAAATCGAGAGGGCGGAGGTTCCCCTCCGCCTTTTCTTACGTCGGTAAGCCGGGATGGGTTCGAGCTGCGGTTCCATCCCAGCGCATTACGGCCAGTCCAGCGGTCTCCCAATCTTCGCCGCGAAAGAGCCTGAAGAGTCTCCAGACGATTCGAAAGTACGCGGGCATGTCACGCGGCTGGTCGACGACCTGGAAACCGAATTGCCTATAGAAGGTAACAAGCCGCGAGCGGCAGGTCAGCCAGAGCGGGGGTTCTTCACGTTCCAGGACCCGCAGAATCAAACGGCTTCCGATCCCAAGGTGACGTGAGCCTGGCTGCACGTAAAGTGACGCCAGTTCACGCACACCGCCGCGATGGTGCTTGGCCTGCACACAGCCCACGATCTGATCGTCCTCATCCCGCGCCAGCAGGAAGCGACGCCAATCGATTCCAAGCGGGTTCAGCCTGCCAGCCCTGATCATCGCTCGAATCTGGCCTCGAGCCTCCGGTCCTGCCGCTTCTATCCTGTGGGTCGAATTTCGAGCAGACATCATCATTCGCAACCGCCAAATTCCGGGCGGGCTAGCTTAAGGGCTGAATTTCGAGCCAAGAGCCAGGACATATTGCGGAGGGTTGAAGCCTGGAGATCGTTTTTCAGGGAAACCGCTATTCGTGGAGCAGCGATTCGAGAATCTCACGCACGAGCTGTGGGTTGGCTTTGCCGCCCGATTTTCGCATCACCTGGCCGACAAACCAGCCAATGACCGTGGTCTTGCCGGCACGGTAAGTCGCTACCTGTTCGGGATTCTCATCCACGACCTCAGCCGCAATCGCCTGCAGTTGATCGCTGTCGGACACCTGGGCTAGATTCTCGCGTGCGACGATCACCCCCGGTTCCTCGCCGCTGTTCTGCACGCGGGCAAGCAGCTCCTTTCCGGTATTAGTCGTGATTGCTTTTGAACCCACCAGAGCGATGATTTCTGCCACATGCTCCGGCCTGAGTTTCAATTCAGAGGCTGGAACGCCCTCGGTGCGGATCATGCGCAGCACATCATTCATCAGCCAGTTGCTCACGTCTTTCGCATCGCCGTTGTAGGCGGTCACTGCTGCCTCGAAGTAATCAGCCAGGCTGCGCTCCTCGGTCAGGATTTCAGCATCGTACGGTGGCAGCTGATACTGGGATTCAAACCGGGCTCGACGCGCGAGCGGCAGTTCTGGCAAGTCCGCTAGAATTTCGGCTTTCCATGCGTCATCAATGATGACGGGAAGCAGGTCGGGTTCACGGAAATATCGGTAATCTGCCTCGGTCTCCTTGGAGCGCATTTTCCGCAGGCTGGCGGTGTCCTCATCCCAATCCAGGGTCCAGGCCTTGATCGAATGTCCGGCGGTCACCTCGCGAATCTGGCGTTCGAACTCGGCTTTGAGCGCATCGCGCAAGTTGTCGATCGAATTGACGTTCTTGATCTCCGTTTTGGGATTCAAGGCACGTTGACGGACTTCCCGGATGGAGAGGTTCCCATCCACCCGGAGCTGGCCGCGCTCCATATCGGCTTCTGAGATTCCCAGCCAGCGCAGGAGCTGACGCAGCCGGACCAGGTACTGGGCTGCCTCCTCCGCCGAACGGATATCCGGACCGGTGACCATCTCGACCAGCGGGACACCGCAGCGGTTGAAATCGATCAGCCGCTCCTGGGCGCGGTGGACAGTCTTTCCTGCATCCTCTTCGATATGAAGCTTGGTGATCGTCACACGCCGGCTTGAGCCATCGCGCAGGGGGACGTCCATCCAGCCTCCACGGGCAAGTGGTTCGTCGTACTGGCTGATTTGGTATCCCTTGGGAAGATCCGGGTAGAAGTAGTTTTTTCGGGCGAAGTAGGAACGCGCCTGGATCGTATCGGCATGCATCGCAGCTGCCAATAAGACCGCTTTCTCCACCACTGCCTTATTCAGCACCGGCAGCACCCCTGGCAGGCCAGTGCAGACGGGGCAGATATTGGTGTTCGGCGGATCACCCCATGAATCAACCTTACAGCTGCAGAAGATCTTCGACTGCGTATTCAGTTGAATATGGGTTTCGAGCCCGATAACCGCTTCGTATTCTGTCATGCTGCCTCGACCTTCGGCGACGGCAATTTCTACTTCTCCTGGATCGTAATCCGCACGATCCGGTCTTCGGTCGTCAAGGATTGTGCGACATCCATGCCGGAGGTCACATACCCGAAGATGGTATAGAACTCTTCCATCCCCGTCAGGTTATCCAAAGTAATGAAGATCTGGCTCCCGCTCGACGCCAATCGATCCTGCCGGAACCAGTACCCTAGCGCGCCGGCAGTGGCCGGGTTCCCGTTTTCCGAAGGCAGGGTATAGCCCACGTCATTGTCCGGCTGCCCTGCCGGTGATCCGGTGAGAAAAAAGGCACCCTCCTGGACCGTGATAATTGGAAAACCGTCCCAGTACCCCAGTTCCGCCAGGACAACGAAGTTGTTAACACTTTTAGGCGCCGAAAGCGGCTCGAGAGCGACGGTGATCCGACCTTTGCTCGTATCGATCGTCGCGGTGTAGGTCTTCTGCAGATCGATAACCAGTTCCGGCATGCCGGTATAGAGATCAGCCCGGTCGGCGACTGGCAAGTCGGCAAGCGGCCGTCCCTCGGCTGGCTCCGGGACGACTGCCGCTGGTGCCGGAGTCGGAGTCGGCAGTTCGCTGCGGTCGACCTTTTCGATCTCAACGGTGATCAGGCGATCGCCCTCGAAATCGGGCGACTCCTGAGGATCACGCGGGGTGAGTTCCTGCAGCACATCGATGCCATCGATCACCTTGCCGAAGATGGTATGCAGCCCATTCAGCCACGGGGTGGCGGCGTAGGTTATGAAGAACTGGCTGCCACCGCTATCAGGGACACCGGTGTTCGCCATCGCCAGCAGGCCAGGTCCATCGAAGGTCAAACCATGCGTAATCTCGTCAGCGATCGTATAACCGGGGCCGCCGTTCCCGGCGCCGGTTGGGTCACCACTTTGCGCCATGAAATCCGGCAGGACGCGGTGGAAGGTGATGTCATCATAGAATCCCTGCTCGGCGAGAAAAATAAAATTGTTTACTGTAATCGGCGCCTTATCGGCAAAAAGCTCAACCTTCACATCGCCTTTCTCCGTTTTCAAGGTCGCGACGTAGATTGCCTCGGGATCGATGGTCATCTTCGGGGGAGACTCCCAGGGGCCGGGCCGCTCAACAGGCGCGGTTTCGGCTGTCTCTGTTGGCGCTGCCTGTATATCACCCGGCGTGGCGGTTACGCCCCCACAGGATGCAGCACCCAGGGTAAGAAGCAGTAAAACTCCAAGGACCAACACGAACTTTCTCATTTTTTTCTCTCCAGCTGATCGTTTCCAGATCAGAGGTTTCGCACGACAAGTGGTCGAACCTGGCGCCAGCTCTCCGATTCCGTGGCAAGCTCAAATGCCCGGCCGAGTTGGAGCAGCCTGGCTTCGCTGAAGTCAGGCCCCAGCAGCTGGATCCCGATTGGCAAACCTTGCGAATCCAATCCGCCTGGAATGGATAGCCCGGGAATGCCGGCATGGTTTGCGGCGACCGTCAGCAGGTCAGCATACTGCATCAGGAGCGAATCACCATAGACCGCACCGAGTTTAAAGGCGGTTGTCGGCGTAGTCGCAGTCAGCAGGGCATCCAACCGGTACTCGCCCTGTGGGTCGAAGACACGCTCGAAGTCACGGCGTATCATCGTCCGCACCCGCAGCGCCCGCTCATAGTAATCCTTCTCGTACTGGGCAGCCGACACGTACATGCCCATCATGATGCGCAGCTTGGGCTGAAGCCCAAAGCCAGCCCCGCGCGAGGCGCGGTAAAGCTGTGGCAAATCATCCACCGGCCCATCGAAGCGGTACCCGTATTTGACCCCGTCGTAGCGATGCAGATTCGAGGCGGCTTCAACGCGCGAGATGACAAAATAGGCCGGGATACCATAGCGCGTATTCGGCATGGGAACGTCTTCGATAATCTCCGCTCCCAGGTCGGCAAATCGCTTGGCAGCTTGCTCAACCGCAGCCTGTATCTCCCCTGTGATCGGCTGTTCGACCAACTCGCCGGTTTCGGGATGTGGAAACTTGAGAACAGTGTAATCTTGCGAAAGGCCGATGCGCATTCCACGTACCTGTCGTCCGAGTTTTTCGAGGTAATCCGGGACGGGCACCCGGGCTGCGGTTGCATCCCTGGGGTCAGGTCCAGCGATGACACCCAGCATCAGCGCCGCATCGGTCACATCGCGCGCCACCGGGCCGGGGCAATCGAGCGATGATGCAAAGGCGATCAGGCCGTAGCGGGAAACGCGGCCATAAGTAGGTTTCAGGCCGACCACGCCGCAGAAGGCGGCTGGCTGGCGGATCGATCCGGCCGTGTCCGTGGCGAGCGAGAGCGCCGCCTCCCCGGCCGCAACGGCGGCTGTGCTGCCTCCGGAGGACCCACCCGGTACATGGGCCGGATTCCACGGGTTGCCGACCGGAGGAAGAAATGCAGACGATTCGTTGGAGGAGCCGAAGGTGAACTCGTCCAGGTTGACCTTGCCCACCAGGACGGCCCCGGCCTGCTCCAGCCGCTCAACTGGAGTGGCACTGTAGGGGGAGCAGAAGTTCGCCAGGATGCGCGATCCAGCCGTAGAGAGCGTGCCACGCACGCAGAAAATATCCTTCACAGCCAGCGTCACACCTGCCAGAGGGCCCAGGGGTTCGCCTGACGCCCGGGCGGCGTCGATCGCCTTAGCCTGCTCGCGGGCGCGTTCCGGTGTGAGTGTCAGGAAAGCGTGTACATGCTCGAGATCTTCGGTTTGCATTTGGTAGGGATCAAGCGAGGGATGGCGACCGTCAACGGCCTCGATGCGTTCCAGCGCCGCCTCGGTCAATTCGAGCGCGCTGACCTCACCCTGACGCAGCAGGTCTGCCTGCTGCCTGGCACTCAAATCAGCCAGGGAAGTCATCACTCGAGTTCCTCATGGGGAATATCGGGCACGACGATGTAGCGCTCCTCGACCTGCGGCGCCTGCGCCAGGATGTCATCCGCCAGCGGGCAGGGCTCGCTCTCATCCGGGCGGAGCTGGGGGGAGGTGGCATCGGTATACGGCACGCCGTGGGAGGTGATTGGAAGATCACCCTCGAGCTCGATCGCCTCCAGCTCGCTGATCGCGCGCAGCTGCTGGTTGAGCTCCCGCCGCAGGTAATCGCCTTCCTCTGGGTTGAGGTCGAGCGCGGCCAAATGAGTCAGGTGGGCGAAGATCGATTCGGTGATCACCTCGGGCGGAACTCGCTTCTCAGCTTGCGGCACTGCGACCTCCAGGGTCATGAGTGGGGGTCATTGTACCTGCTGCCCAGGGCACGGTCAAAGGCGAGCTTCCGGCATCGAAATTGCATTCGAATTAACGAGATGTTCCGCAATATTCGGCCCACCTTGCAGGGAGCTTACGTAAGGACCCTGCAAGGTTAAAACGAACTTATATATGCTACATTAAGGATCGAAATGAAGAACATCAAAAAAATCAACAACTGAACTATAGGAGGTTCACATGAAAAACGTTCTTCGACCACGCAGCTTCGGAATGCTAATCATCGCACTTATCCTTGCTGCTTCCGTATACGGCTTTGCTGCAGCGAACACGGTGCCGGATACCTATGCAGGTGACGGCAGCGGAACGATCAGCGGCTACACCATCTCGAACGTGGCCTATGGTCTAACGACTTCCGACTCGGACCCGAGCGATATCGATCAGGTATCCTTCGACCTGAGCACGGCTGCTTCCGAGGCTTATGTCTCCTTCGACGGCGGCACGTCCTGGGCGACCTGCACGATTTCGGGCGGCACGAGCGTGACGTGCGCGGGCCTGGCTGAGAGCGTTTCCGGTGCATTGTCGCTGCGTGTCATCGCAGTAGACTAAGCATTACTCTCAGCCAACACTTGTGGTCCTCAATGGGGCACAGTCACATGACACCCGTGATTGTGCCCCACACCACGAACAAACTATGAACACACGACGACGGCATACTCGCTCGCTGATGACCTCCGCCCTGCTGGTTCTGATGGCGGCCTTGTGGGTCATCCTGGCGCCGACGAAATTCGGCGGCCAGGCATCGTACGTGATGGTCGCCGGCGCCAGCATGGAGCCGACCCTCAAGCGAGGGGACCTGGTCGTCGTACGTGAAGCACAGACCTACGAAGTGGGGCAGATTGCGACCTACCGCCACCCGACGATCGGTCCCATCATCCACCGCATCATCGATCGCCAGGGTGATACCTATACTTTCAAGGGTGACAACAACGACTGGATCGACTCCTATCAGCCCGCGTCAAGTGAAATTATCGGCAATGCCTGGTTTGAACTCCCAGGAGCCGCAAACTGGCTGCTCAAGCTGCGGATGCCAGCCGGGCTGGCGTTGCTCTCGCTCTCTATCGCAGTTATGCTTATGACGACGTTTGCCAAGAAGTCCAATGCGCTAAATCTCAAGACGGGAAAGGAGCAGGCTGTGCTCAATCGCGAGAAGCTGACCGCCTGGGCAAGCAACCTGGACGGTGCCTTCTTTGCGCTGGGTGCGGTCGCTTTCGCCTCCCTGCTGCTCGGTTTGTTTGCCTTCACCCGGCCTCTGACGGTCGATGTACCGGCTGACATTCCATTTGAGCACCACGGACAATTCGAGTACCACAGCGGTGCCCCGCCCAGCGTATACGACGGCGGCAAGCTAGTTACCGGCGATCCCGTCTTCCACCAGTTGGTCTCCAAATTCGAGCTTGATTTTCAATACCGTTTGGTCTCGCGTGCAGCCTCAACTCTGCACGGTACCTCCAGCATGTCGGTCCAGGTAAGCGATCCCAACGGCTGGCGGCGGACGATCGAACTGCTGCCGCAAGCTAGCTTTAACGGGCCTGAGACCACGCTCAGCAGCACGATCGATCTCAAAGCCCTCTTATCACTGACGGGGATGCTGCAGGAGCGGACCGGCACACAACGCCAGGTTTACAACGTTGATATCATTCCTGTCATTCAAATCTCGGGATCACTCGATGGAAAGCCCTTCGAAGACCGGTTCACACCGCAGCTTTCATTCCAGCTCGATGAGCTCGAACTCTACTTGCGCGGCTCTGATCCACTCAGTGGGAATGGCAATCCGCTAGCGCCAAGCATGGGCGGCTTCCTGCCCCGTACGGAAAGTGAGCCGGCGACGATCTCGATTCTCGGGCTCGACCTAGCAGTAGAAACCGCACGCTGGATCGCGGGCGTGGGATTTGGTCTCGCGATAGCCTCGATCCTTGGCCTCAGCCTGGCGCTGCGAGGCATCTCCCAACGCGACCGGGCAGCGGAGATCCAGATTCAGTATGGCCCACTGCTGGTTGAGGTCGAAGAAATCGAACTCAAGGGGGGCATCAAGCAAACGGACGTCCTCAGCATCGATGACCTGGCGAAGCTCGCCGAGCGCGGCGGCGGCATGATCCTGCACGTCGCCAAGGGCGATGAACACACTTACTGCGTCCAGGTGGGTGAAACCTGTTATCGCTTCATCTTATTGGTGCAAATAAATCAAGAGATCGATCGCTCCCATTCGACAGAGGACGAACGATGAAGCCGAAGCAGCTTACCCAGCTAGCCGTGCTCGGATTGGCTGCAATCCTGATCGTCAGCATCAGCAGCGCCTTTGCAGCCACCAACAGCGTGCCGACCACCCGCCTGGACGATGACAGCCTCCCAATCGATGCCAATGCCCTCAAACCCGCGCGCTGCAGCAGTCTCAACCTGACCAATATCGCCTACGGCACCGGTACGAGCGGCAATGATCTCGTCCTCGGCACAGCTGGCGCTGACAATCTTAACGGTGCTGACGGTGACGACTGCCTCGTCGGCGGCGGCGGCGACGACACCCTCGACGGTAAAAAGGGCAACGATATCCTGCTCGGCGGAGATGGAAACGATGATCTGCGCGGGCTGCAGGGTGACGACCATCTCTACGGTGAAAACGGCGACGACAGCTTGAACGGTGGACCTGATACGGACATCTGCGATGGCGGTCCGGGAACAGATAGCGGCCATAACTCCTGCGAGACAGAAGTCGACATCCCATAGGCTGAACGAATTTCAACCATCCGGTCCACTGCCGTCGATTGGACGGCGTTTCATTTTGTATCCTCCGACCGTGGGGAGTCCGGAGAGGAGCCAGAGCCCCAAATACAGTTTCTGGTGCACAGCTCCTGCTATATAATCGCGAGAATTCAAGCAATCCACTCGCAGGGAGGTTTCCTTTATGGCTCCAACTCACGACACAAATCCTGGACCCAGCCTGAAGCTCTCGAATGAACACAAGATGCTGCGCCAGGCGGCGCAAGACTTCGCCGAGAACGAGATTGCGCCGGTCGCAGCCGAGTTCGATGAGAGCGGCAAGTTTCCGCTTGAGACGATCCGTAAGATGGGTGAACTGGGTTTCATGGGGATCGAAGTTCCCGAAGAGTACGGCGGAGCCGGCATGGACACGCTCTCCTACGTCCTTGCCCTGGAAGAGATCAGCAAAGTCGATGCTGCCCATGGCACGGTCATGTCGGTCAACAACTCACTCTTCTGCTACGGTATTCTGCGTTTCGGTACAGAAGAGCAGAAGCAGAAGTACCTGCGCGGCGTCGCCTCCGGCGAGAAGATTGGGGCGTATTCGCTCACCGAGCCGATGTCCGGTTCGGACGCCGGAACAATGCGCTCACGAGCAGTACGCGAAGGCGACGACTACGTCATCAACGGGCGCAAGTCATGGGTCTCATCCGCGCCGTATGCCGATTACATACTGGTCTTTACCATGACCGAACCCGAGAAAAAGCACCAAGGGGTGACCGCCTTCCTGGTGGATGTTAACCAGCCCGGCTTCCAGCTCGGCAAACCGGAGCCCAAGCTCGGCATTCGCGCCTCTGCAACGAGCGAGATCCTGTTTGAGGATTACCACTGTCCGGCGAGCAACCGGCTCGGTGAAGAAGGACAGGGTTTCAAGATCGCGATGACGGTGCTCGATGCGGGTCGCATCGGCATCGCCTCCCAGGCTTTGGGGATTGCCGAAGCATCCTATGATGCCAGCCTGCAGTATGCACGCGAACGTGAGGCTTTCGGGCAAAAAATCGGTGAATTCCAGGGAATCTCTTTCAAACTGGCCGATATGAAGACCCGCATCGAGGCCTCCCGCCTGCTGATCTACAACGCTGCCCTGGCCAAGCAGCGTGCCAAGCAGGAAGGTGGCCGCTACACTCTTGAAGCCTCGATGGCCAAGCTCTATGCATCCGAGACTGCCATGTTCTGTGCTCACGCCGCAGTTCAGATCCACGGTGGGATGGGCTACTCAAAAGAACTACCGATTGAGCGTTTCTTTCGTGATGCAAAGATCACGGAGATTTACGAGGGCACCAGCGAGATTCAGCGCCTCGTCATATCCCGCTTGGAGCTCGGACTGCGCTAGATCCGCCAGCGCGCAGCACAGAGATCAATGCCTGAGCAAACCCACGCGAGTTGAATGGGACGGTGCTCGTATGTCATCCAATCACCCGGAAAGGACGACTTCCAGGCAGCCTGATGAGCTACCCAATGCAGGAGACCTCCCCTCGGAGGGAGCAGCACGCCGCTGGCGATTGCGGGTGCCGGCCGGTTGGCATCTGCGCCTGATTCTGACCGGGATAGATCCCAACCGTGGCGAAAAAGCCGACGCCTACGAAGACTACTCCTTGTCAATTCCGCTCGGTGAAAGCACATATCCGCGGGAATTCATCCTGGACGGAAACGGTGGCGAAGCCAGGCCAGTGCAGCGCGGACGCTTCTTTCCCCGGATCTTGCATGGTTTATCTTCCCGGCTTGCTAATTTAAAGCCAGCCGTTGGAAGGGCTGGCCGTCTGGCTCCGCTCCTGCTCGCGCTTGCCCTGCTTGTCTACGCGTCCAGCCGCCTGATTCGATTACAGGACTACCCGATCTATTTCTTCACGGATGAGGCTAATCAGGCCAATCTGGCTGAAGACTTGCTGCGCGACGGTTTGCGCGATTACCAGGGTCACCTGCTCCCAACCTATTTCAAGAACGTCTACGAGTACAACCTGTCGCTTTCGGTCTACCTTCAGGTTCTCCCGGTGCAGCTTTTCGGCAAGTCCGTTGCGATCACACGCGCTATCTCAGCGCTGGTATCCGTGATCGGCGCTGCTGCCGTAGGTTTGAGCCTGAACCTGCTGACAGCGCGCCGCCGCGCCTGGATCGGCGTGCTGATCTTCGGCCTCGCACCAGCCTGGTTCCTCCACTCACGCACTGCCTTCGAAACCAGCCTGATGGTCAGCTGCTACGCCTGCTTCCTGTATGGCTACTTGCTCTACCGTCTTCGCTCACCGCGTTTTCTTCCACTGATGATTCTCTTCGCCGCCCTGACTTTTTACAGCTATGCCCCTGGCCAGGCGGTCATTCTGACGAGTGCACTCGTACTGCTGGCTGTCGATTGGCGCTATCACATGGAAAACCGCCGCGCACTCTTGTACAGTCTGCCGCTGGTGGCACTGTTGGTCTTTCCCTATGTGCGTTTCCAATGGCAGTACCCAGGCAAGCACACCGAAGCGCTGCGCATTCTCGGCAGCTATTGGTTGCAGGATCTGCCGCTGGGCGAAAAATTCCACATCGCCCTGGAAAATTATTTCGGAGGCCTCAACCCTGCCTACTGGCTGACGCCGAATGAGACCGACCTCGCCCGTCACCAGATGGATTCGTTCGGCTCCCTTTTTATCCCGTCAGCACCACTGATCCTGCTGGGTTTGGTTCTGCTCTTACGTCGCTGGCGTGAGCCTGCCGGGCGTATTGTCCTGCTCTCGATGCTCATTATCCCGGTCGGCGCTGTTCCAGCCGGCGTGGGGATCACGCGGCTGCTTGCATTCGCTGTCCCTACGGCGCTGCTCTGTAGTTACGCACTGAGCTGGTCCATGGACCGCCTGCCTCTTGAACCACGTGAACTTGGGGTGATGACATTGGCTGTCTTCACGCTCCTCGCCGGGCTCCAGGTCGGCTTGCTTGCAGATGCGCTTGATCGCGGGCCGACCTACAGCCAGGACTACGGTATGAATGGAATGCAGTGGGGCGCCTCCCAGGTGTTTGACCGCATCGAGCTGATGCTGGAGGAGAACCCTGACCAGCAGTTCCTGCTTTCTCCCACCTGGGCGAACGGTGTTGACGTGCTGCGCCGGTTCTTCCTTCCCGAGGATGCTCCGGTTCATATTGCCAATGCAGCCGGCTATCTCGAGAACTTGCTTGAGATCGACCCGGAAACGGTTTTCGTGCTCACCGAACCCGAAGTGGCTGAATTGAAGACGAGTCCGAAAATTGGGCGGATCGAGATCCTGGGCCAGATCCGCTACCCGGGTGGGATGCCCGGATTTACGTTTCTCCACTTGAGCTATTCTCCCGACGCAGCAAATATCTTTGCCGCCGAGCTGGCAGAACGGCAGCGCCCAAGGATCACTTCGCTGACGATCGACGGCCTCCCGGCCCAGGTCGAATATCCCTACATCGACATCGGCAGCGTGGAGCTGATGTTCGATCACGATCCCTACACCCTGGCCCGAGTTTACGAGGCCAATCCGGCCCGGATCGTGCTGACCCTCGGCCAACCGCGCGCTGTCGCCGGTCTGCGCCTGACGACCGGCAGCATGGATTTCGAGTTAACTGTCCGATTGCTTGATTCCACGCAGGGTGAACTCGAAGTCTTGGAGAAAACCTTCACCGATCTTCCAGATGATCCGACCGTCGAGCTGATGACATCGGAGATAGTTACCGGGGTCAAATCAATCGTGATTGAGATACACAGCCTGACGCCAGGTGATCCATTCAAGATCCATATCCGTGAAATCGAAATCCTCTGACCCGGGCGCCATGAAGCCCAGCTCCTCAAGCTTCGTTCCAGAATTTCTCCGTACACCCTGGCGTGTGGGAGCTCTTGTGGGGGTGGTCCTGTTTGCAATCGGCGCTTCCCTGTTCCTGATCAGCCCGGTTCGCATTCCAGCCTTCTCCGTTCTCCTGCTCGGTATCCTCCTGTTGGGTTGGAATCTGGTTGTGCATCGCAATCCGGAGAGCATTCAGGGCATAAAAGGGATGCTTGGGGCAGTGCAAAGCTGGCTCGGTTTGCACGGTCGCCGGGGAAACCTGCTCCTGTTGGGGATAGGTCTATCGGTTAGTTCGCGTGCTGCGGCCGGCGATGGAACGCAGGTCATAAGCTCGCTGGCACTACCGTTCTGGTTGGGAGGGATTGCCTGCACGCTGCTTGCGCTTAGAGGCACTTCTCCAACAAGCGCTCCAGCGGAAAACTCCACGCGCCTGGAGTGGCTCGGCCTGGTCGGGTTGACTTTAGCCGCATTGTTCCTGCGCGGCTGGCAGATCGAGAGCATGCCGCATGTGCTCAGCGGTGACGAGGGTTCGGCCGGCCTGACGGGTATGGAATTCGTGAACGGTCTCCGGAACAACCTGCTCGGGCTGGGCTGGTTCTCCTTTCCAGCGCTCTACTTCTGGCTGCTCTCCTGCCTCCAGCATATCTTTGGCCGCTCCATATTCGCCATCCGTATCCTCTCCGCGTTGGCCGGGGCGCTGGCCGTTCCAGCGACCTACTGGCTCTTAAAGGGTTTTTTTGGACGACGGGCAGGGTGGCTCGGGGCGCTCTGGCTGACCTGTTTTCATGCCCAGATCTTCTTCAGCCGTATCGCATATAACAACATCTTCGACAGCCTGATGTTCACCCTCATCCTGGCTGCGCTTTGGGATGGCTTGAAAACGAACCGCAGGAACTCCTACCTGCTCGCAGGCTTGTTCGTAGGGCTTTCGCAGTACTTCTACACCACCGCGCATGTCCTGCCGCTGCTTCTGATCGGTTGGATCGGCTTGCTGGCCCTATCCAGAGGCAGGCGGCATGATTTGTGGCCTCATTTGACCGCGGCCGGGATTGTCGCCTTGAGCAGCTTCATGCCGCTCCTGCTGCTCTACATAGCCCACCCGGGCGAGATTTTCTTCACCGCCAGCCGGGTCTCGATGCTTGTCCCGGGCTGGATCGGGCCGGCTGCTGCGGCGCTGGGCACCACACCCCTCGGCCTGATCCTGGAACAAACCTGGGTCACGGCCCTTGGACTGAGCGCAGCCGAGCTGCAGGGCGTGTACTACGGTTCCGGCGTACCACTGCTTTTTGGCCTTTCCGTGCCGTTCTTCTACCTGGGTTTGCTGTACTGCTTCTGGCGAGTAAGGGACGCGCGCTTCAACCTGCCGCTGCTTACCCTCGGTATCACCTTCATCATTGGCGGCCTCAGCATCCAGGCCCCCAACGCGCAGCGCATGCTGCTCCTTCCTCCGGTCCTGGCGATGCTGATTGTGATCCCCCTCGACCGAGCAGTGGACTGGATCAGCGCTCAATCAAAGCGTGTCGGCCTGGCGGCAGGGGCAATCGCATTCGGCCTGGTGCTGGTCATGTGCACCCAGAATATCATCCAGCTCTTCGATCGCTACTTTCCTGAGGAAGTCTACGGCAGCCTGAATGGTGAAGTGACGATGGAAATGGTGGACATCCTGCGGGACGAATCCCCCCGGCAGCCGGTCTTCTTCATCGGCGGTGAACGGATGTCCTTCAACTCGATCCCCAGCCTGCCCTACCTGCTTCCTGATGTGGTGGGGTTGGACCTGGAGTACCCCTACAATCTGCCGGTGATCGAGCCCGGTTCCGGGAGGGAGCTCCTTATCTTCATCCTCCCCGGTCAGTCCCAGGCCCTAGACCTCATTCACGAACGTTACACTCCCGGAGAACTGAGTGCACGCTATAATCGTCAGGGGCAGCTGCTCTTCTATCTCTACCGATTCGTACTCGAGTGACGCAGCCTCAGGCGTTTCTCACAACATTCGCAAGGAGCTCAACCTTTGAAAGCAATCCTATTTCACGAGCACGGTGGCCCGGAAGTGCTGCGCTACGAAGATTTCCCAACCCCCGAACCAGGTCCAGGTCAGGTGCAGGTGCATCTGCGAGCAGCCGCTCTCAACCGGGCTGACCTGTGGGTCCGCAATGGCTGGCCCGGGCTCAAGCTCGACCTGCCGCATATCTCTGGTTCGGACGGGGCAGGCGAGATTTCCGCACTTGGCCCGGGCGTCGAGGGCCTGCAGATCGGTGAGCGGGTGGTGATCGATGGCAATATCGGCTGCGGTCACTGCGACCGCTGCCTGGCGGGAGAGGACAACATGTGCCGGGATTGGCACCTGCTGGGCGAGACTATTCACGGTACGCTGGCCGAGTATGTTGTCGTCCCCGCCCACAGCGTCCTTCCCCTGCCTGAGGTAATCGATTTCTCTGCTGCCGCGGCTGCCAGCCTGGTGTTTCTGACCGCCTGGCACTCGCTCATCCACCGTGGCAATCTTCGGCCTGGTGAACGGGTTTTAATTGTGGGCGCATCGGGCGGGGTCAATACCGCCAGTATTCAAATTGCGAAGCTGGTTGGTGCCAAAGTTTTCGTCGTCGGTTCCAGCGCCGAAAAACTTGAGCTGGCCGAATCACTTGGCGCGGACGTGCTCATCGACCGGAGTACGGAGGAGAACTGGTCCAAGGCGGCGTTTCAGGCCTCGAAGCGGGAGGGGATGGATGTAGTTGTGGACAATGTAGGTGCGGGCACGATGCCGCTGAGTCTGCGTTCGGCCCGTAAAGGCGGCCGAATTCTCACAGTGGGCAACACTGCGGGCGCGACCTATGAAATCGATAACCGCTTCATCTTTGGCAAGCATCTCTCCCTGATCGGATCGACGATGGGGACCCATGCAGATTTCCGCCAGGTTATGGGACTTATCTTCGATGGTTCGCTGCATCCGGTCATCGATCGAAGCTATCCACTTTCCGAGGCCGCCGAAGCTGAACGCCGGCTCGAAGCTGGCGAGCAACTGGGAAAGATTCTCCTTGTCAACGAAGCATAGACCACGTCTCGTAACCTGCCTCAGTCTGGTAGTGTTAACCTTCACAGTAGTGCAGTTCGTCAGCTTACGAGCCTGGACGCGTCTCCTACCACTCGATTTGCCCCTTTTGACCTGGTACCTGCCAGTGAGGACAATATTTTGGGGCATCATGGGAGCCGCGGCTGCGGCCGGTCTGTTTTTCGGCCTCAGCTGGTCGCTCCAATTCACCCGCTGGTCCACAGTTGCTTATTTCTTATGGTACTGTGCTGACCGGCTGTTGCTGCGCAGCTCGACCTACGCCCGGCAATCGCTGTGGTTTTACGGAACGCTGCTGTTCCTGGCCTGTACGCTCATACTATGGGTCCTGAGCCGTGAAAGCACTCGGGCCTATCTTGAGGAGTATGTAGGATGAGTGATTCTTCCAAGATCCAACGCCTGCACGCCCTGCGGGAGGAAGCACAACAGGGTGGCGGTGAAGAGCGGATCGACACCCAGCATGAACGGGGCAAATTGACTGCCCGCGAACGGCTCGAGCTGCTGCTCGACAAAGGCTCATTCCGTGAAACCGATATGTTCGTCACCCACCGCACCTCCGATTTTGGGCTCGACGAACGGAAGGTGCTTGGAGATAGCGTTGTTACCGGTTGGGGTACGATCGATAGCCGTCTGGTTTACGTGTTCTCACAGGATTTCACCGTCTTCGGCGGCAGTCTGGGTGAAGTTCATGCGGAAAAGATCTGCAAGATCATGGACATGGCTGTCAAGAACGGGGCACCCGTCATCGGCCTGAACGACTCGGGCGGCGCACGCATCCAGGAAGGCGTCGTCTCGCTCGGCGCGTATGCAGACATCTTTCTGCGCAACACGCTTGCCTCCGGCGTCATCCCCCAGATCAGCGCCATCATGGGACCCTGCGCCGGTGGAGCGGTCTACTCCCCCGCGCTGACCGATTTCATCTTTATGGTACGCAACTCATCCTACATGTTTGTAACCGGTCCGGACGTCGTCAAGACCGTCACCCATGAGGAAGTATCCTTTGAAGAGCTGGGCGGAGCTGACACGCATGCCAGCACCTCCGGCGTGTGTCATTATGTCGCGGAAAACGAAGCTGATTGCCTCTATATGCTGCGGGTGCTGCTCTCCTACCTGCCCCAGAACAACATGGAAGACCCGCCCTTTATCGCCACCTCTGACGACCTGCTGCGGACGGAAGAAGCACTGGATCACATCATCCCGGACGATCCGAGCAAACCCTATGACATGCGTGAAGTGATAAAACTGGTCGTCGATGACGGTGTCTTCTTCGAAGTACATGAGAATTACGCCGGCAACATCGTCACCTGCTTTGCACGACTGGGTGGCCACAGCGTGGGCATCATCGCCAACCAGCCGAACGTGCTGGCTGGCGTGCTTGACATCAACTCATCCGATAAGGCAGCGCGCTTCGTGCGCTTCTGCGATTCCTTCAACCTTCCGCTGATTACGTTTGTCGATGTGCCGGGATTCCTGCCCGGCACGGGCCAGGAACACGGCGGCATCATCCGGCACGGGGCCAAGCTGCTGTACGCCTACTGTGAGGCCACTGTCCCCAAGATCACGGTCATTACGCGCAAGGCCTACGGTGGAGCTTACGACGTGATGTCGTCGAAGCACATCCGGGGTGATCTCAACCTGGCCTGGCCGACAGCCGAGTTGGCTGTAATGGGACCGGATGGCGCAGTCAGCATCATCTTTCGCAAGGAATTGGCCGATGCCAAGAATGCTGACAATAAGAAGAACGACCTGGTCGAAGAGTATCGAGAAAAATTTGCCCATCCTTACATCGCAGCCGGGCGCGGCTACATCGACGATGTGATCGAACCCCGCTTTACACGCAGCAGACTGATCAACGGGCTCGAAATGCTGGCGAATAAACGCGATTCAAACCCGGCGAAAAAACATGGCAACATCCCTCTCTAACGACGGCGCAACGGTGAAAGGTGGCGCTGCGGTGAAGCACAGCGGCAGCTCGATCGTCGCCGGGCACAGTCTGTACTGGGAGCATTTTACCGTTACGGGTGGCGAACCCGTCATCATGCTGCATCACGGGCTTGGATCGATTCGATCCTGGCGGCGGCAGATCGATCCCCTCCTGGAGGCTGGTTATGATCTCCTGCTCTACGACCGCTGGGGATATGGGCGCTCTGACCCCCGGCCTGCGTTCGAGCCAGGGTTCCTGAAGCAGGATGCAGAAGAGGCGCTGCAGCTCATGGACCTGCTCGGAATTGAACGAGCCCACCTCGTCGGTCACAGTGACGGGGGAACGATCTCCTTATTGCTGGCGGCGGAGCACCCGGATCGGGTTATCAACCTGCTCGTTATCGCTGCCCACATCTACTTCGAGCCCAAGATGCTGGGTGGGTTGAAAATGATCGAAGATTCAATGGTCAAACCACCGCTCTCGCTCGCGCTTGAACGAGAGCATGGCCGGCGCGGGCAGGCACTCGCAAGGGCATGGGTTGACCACTGGCTCAGTTCGTCGCCATCCGAGCTGGATATGCGCACTCAGCTTCGGAAAATTACAGCCCCGACGTTGGTCATCCAGGGTGAACTCGACGAACATGCAACCGCTCAGCACGCGCGCGACATTGCCGCAGGCGTTCAGGAGGGTCAGGTCTGGCTGATCCCAGACGCACACCATATGCCGATGCACGAGAGCCCGGAACTGTTCAACCAGCATATGCTCGAATTCCTGGCGGATCACGCCAGAAGGTAAGGAGCCCTATGTTTAACAAGGTCCTGATCGCAAACCGAGGCGAAATCGCAGTCCGTATCATTCGCGCCTGCCGCGAACTCGGCATGAGCACGGTAGCTGTATATTCAGAGGCAGACCGCGCTGGGCTTCACGTCCGCCAGGCGGACGAGGCCTATTTGATCGGTGCAGCCGCGGCACGCGACTCCTACCTGCGGGGCGATAAGATTATCGATGTTGCCCGCCGCAGTGGTGCCGGCGCGATCCACCCCGGCTATGGTTTCCTGGCTGAGCGCGATGATTTCGCTCAGGCCGTGCAGGATGCCGGGCTGATCTTCATCGGACCACGCCCCTCGGCGATCGCCGCTATGGGTGATAAGGCCGTCGCCCGCGCAACGGTGGCTGCCGCCGGCGTGCCGGTTGTGCCCGGCACCGAGGGCGAAGGCGACCTGAGCGACGAGGACCTGCTCCGGTTGGCACCCGAGATTGGCTTTCCACTGTTGATCAAGGCCACCGCCGGCGGCGGCGGTAAGGGCATGCGCGAGGTTACCAAACTGGAGGACATGCCGGGCTTGCTGCAATCAGCGCGTCGTGAAGCCGAAGCTGCCTTCGGCGATGGCAACGTCTACCTGGAAAAGCTGCTCCTCAACGCCAGGCATATCGAATTCCAGATCTTGGCCGACAGCCAGGGTAACCTGATCCACCTCGGAGAGCGCGAATGTTCACTGCAGCGTCGGCACCAAAAATTGCTCGAAGAATCACCTTCCCCATTCATGAATGAAGAACTTCGGGCGAGGATGGGAGAAGTCGCCTGCCGCGCCTCACGGGCGGTCGATTACCTCAACGCTGGCACGATCGAGTTTCTGGTCGACAAGGACGGGCACTACTTCTTCCTCGAGATGAACACCCGCCTGCAGGTTGAGCATCCGGTCACGGAGGCTGTCACCGGGATCGATATTGTCAAGGAACAGATCCGCATCGCCCGCGGCCGCAAGCTGCGCTACACGCAGGACGACGTCAAGCTCAACGGCTGGGCCATTGAATGCCGGGTGAACGCCGAGGATCCTTACAACAACTTCATCCCCTCCACTGGAATACTCAATTCGGTCGTACCGCCGAGCGGCCCTGGAGTGCGGGTTGACACAGGTGTGTACGCCGGCTTTGAAATCTCACCCTACTACGATTCGATGATCTCGAAATTAATCTGCTGGGGCGAGACGCGCGGCGAGGCGATCCTGCGCATGCGGCGGGCACTGGAGGAGTACCGCATCCTGGGTGTAAAGACCAACATACCTTTCCACCAAAACATCCTCGCCTCCCACCGCTTCATCGCCGGCTCTTTCGACACACGCTTCGTTGAGGAACGTTTCTCGATGGATGATGTCGACGACCGGGATGGTGAACCTGAGGATCGCCCCTTGATCGCGGCGATTATGGCGACACTCGTTGCACACCGCGATATCCAACAATCTTCTCAGATCGTCCGGCGCAACACTCGCGATACCAGCAACTGGAAGTGGGTCGGACGCTGGGAACGCATGCACCGCTGAGCGAGGATCAAGATGAAATATATTGCTTCCATCGGTGAGCGCCAGGTCGAAGTCGAACTCATCTCCGACCAGCAATTGAGCGTCAATGGAGAGCGGGTTCAGGTCGATTTTCAATCCGTCGCCAGCCAGCCGATCTACTCGCTGTTACTGAACGGAAAATCCTATGAAGCTTCGATCTTCCCCAGCGATACCGGCTACCAGGTGCTCTTCCTCGGGCAGTTGTTCAATGTAATTGTTGAGGATGAACGCCAGCGCCGCCTGCGACAGAGCTCCGGTGGGCCGACGGTCCAGAGTGGAGAATTCCAGCTCCGGGCTCCGATGCCGGGCATGGTCGTGTCCATTCCGGTTGAGGAAGGGCAGGAAGTCGTCGCCGGCGACAACTTGATTATCCTCGAGTCGATGAAGATGCAGAACGAGCTCAAAGCACCGCGCGAGGGCGTCGTCAACCGAATCCGGGTCAAGGCCGGGGATAACGTCAACCAGAACCAGGTTTTGATCATTCTCAGCTGAAAGAGCCATGGAAATCGAGGCGAAGTTCCAGCTTCCTTCTCATTTCGACATCCGTCAGCGGATTCTTTCCCTCGGTGCCCGCTCGCTTACCGGGCGATTCCTCGAGCGCAACACCCGCCTCGATACGGCTGATCGGGCGTTGGCGGCCGACCACAAATTGCTGCGGCTGCGGCAAGGGCTGAAGAATACGCTTACCGTGAAGCACGCTACCGATAGGTTTGAAGCCCGGCAGGAATACGAGATCGAAATTGATGATTATCAAGTTGCGCTCGAACTGCTGGGAGCCCTCGGATATCAAAAGACTGTGATTTACGAGAAGTACCGTGAGATCTATGCACTGAATGAGGTCTTGTTGATGCTCGATGAAGTACCTTACGGATGCTTCATCGAGATTGAAGGGCAGGAACTGGAACAGATCCGGGAGGCTGCCAAGCAGCTTGGCCTGGAGTGGTCCACGCGTGTACAGCGCAGCTATATAGCGATGTTCAATCGGCTGCGGGAGCGGCTCGAGTTCGACTTCGAGGATGTTACCTTCAGCAACTTTGCCTCCATTGATCCCGTCCCGCAGGAACTCCTGAAGCAGGTTTTGGCATGATTATTCTGGGGGAACCTACGCTATGAGCCGCATCAGCGACGCGTTCGAACGCTGGCGTAAGGGGCCTCTCTCCAGGTCGCTGGAAGAACGCCCGGAACAGCGTGATGAGTATCACACGGGCTCCGGGCTGCCGCTCGCTCGCGTGTATTTACCGCTGGGTGGGCACGATCCCGTGACTGACGAGGGTTTGCCGGGTGAGTATCCGTACACGCGCGGGGTCCAACCCACGATGTACCGCGGGCGGCTGTGGACAATGCGTCAGTACGCCGGCTATGCAACGGCGGAAGAGACCAACCATAGGTTCCGCTATTTGCTCGAACAGGGACAGACCGGGCTGTCGGTGGCATTCGATCTCCCGACCCAGATTGGCTATGACGCGGATGATGAGCTTGCCCGGGGCGAAGTAGGCCGGGTCGGTGTGTCGATCTCGAGCATCGATGATATGGACCAGCTGTTCGAAGAGATTCCGCTCGACCGGGTCTCCACCAGCATGACGATTAACGCTCCGGCCGCGATCCTGCTGGCGATGTACATCGCCGTCGCCCACCGGCGCGGCATCAACCCGGCCCAGCTGCGCGGCACGATTCAGAACGATATCTTGAAGGAATACATCGCACGCGGGACCTATATCTTCCCCCCAAAACCGGCGATGCGTCTGATCACGGACATCTTCGCCTTCTGCCGTGCCCAGGTCCCAAATTGGAATACGATTTCGGTCTCGGGATACCACATGCGTGAAGCCGGCTCAACGGCAGTCCAGGAGCTAGCTTTCACGCTGGCGAATGCGATCGCCTACCTGCGTGCGGCAGAGGCTTCCGGACTGACTGTCGACGACGTCGCTCCCCAGCTGGCGTTTTTCTTCAGTGCCCACAACGATTTTCTGGAAGAGGTAGCGAAGTTCCGCGCTGCCCGGCGTATGTGGGCTCGCATCACTCGCGAGAAGTTTGGAGCCCATGATCCCCGCTCCTGGCTGCTTCGATTTCATACCCAGACCGCGGGGTCAACTCTCACCGCACAACAACCGACAAACAACGTCGTCCGAGTGGCGCTGCAGGCGTTGGCGGCCGTGCTCGGGGGGACCCAATCGCTGCATACGAACAGCATGGATGAGGCACTTGGCCTGCCCACCGAGAGCGCCGTGCAGTTGGCGCTGCGCACACAACAGATCCTAGCACATGAATCGGGCGTCGCCAACACCGTCGATCCACTGGCTGGAGCCTACGCCATCGAGGCGCTGACGGATCAGATCGAAGCTGCTGCTAATCATTATCTGGAGCAGATTGAAGCTGCCGGTGGCGCGCTGGCTGCCGTAGAAAACGGTTTCATGCAACGCGAGATTCACGAGGCAGCCTACCAAACTCAAATGGCGATCGAAGCCGGACAGGAATTGATCATCGGATTGAACAGTTACCGGACCGACATGGATTCCCCGCTCGAGCGTTTAAAGGTCGATCCAGAGATTGAGAGTGCTGCCCGAAAACGCCTGGCACTTCTTCGATCGAGACGTGATTCGGCCCAGGTCGATGCAGCCCTCCTCGCGGTTCGGAACGCAGCCCAGAATGGTACGAATCTGATGCCAATCCTGATCGAGGCCGTCTCAGCCCGTGTTACGCTGGGTGAAATCTGCAATGAGCTGCGTTCTCAGTGGGGAGAGTACCGCCCGGCCAGCACGTTCTAGGTTCATCACGCTCGATACCGATAGCTATCTATCAGGCCCATCTGGATGCTGAATAACGGCCGGCGGTCGTCTCACGAACTGCTCGCGGGCTGCTCCCCGAGACGCATGATTCGGCCATCCTGAAGCATCACCTGGCCCGTTTCGAGCAGGGTCTTCAACTTCCCGAGATTCTCGCGCACCGCCTCTCGCACTCGCCGCTTGGCAATCATTTCGATCACCCCGGGGATGCCAAGATCCAGTTCCCAGCGGTCGACGATCTCGGTCGCACCCTGCCTGGGCTTGAAAGTCATCTCGCGCACCAACTCGGGTTTGGAAGGCGGTACGGTACGCAGGGTGACCGAGCGCCCGGGTTCGAGGGCGGCGATTTCGAGCACCTGTTCATCCTCTCGACGCTGCTGGTGATAGCGAGCGCCAACGCGAAGCGGCTCGGGGGAAAGCCTCTCGACCTGCTCTACATAGTAATTCCACGCGGGGAAATTCTCGGGGTCGCTGGCGTATTCGAAAACCAGCTCGACCGGCTCCTTGATGGTAATTTCGTTCTTAAAGCTGAACACCTTGCTCATCCTCCATCTTCTAACCAGACCATAGACTCCGATTATAGGACACGAACCTTAAAGCGTTCGCCGGAGGAGAGCTGATAATTTCCCTGTATTTGCAGGTGATTCTCCGTCACCTGCAGACTTGGCTCACAGCCCGAAGCGGATCAGAGCGCCTTCGTTCAGCGAATGCCTGTATCGATATCGATATCCAACCGGGTGATCTGGCCGGCCTGAATTTGTATTTCAGCTGGCAAGCCGCTTGCCATGTCGATTCCGCCGTGATTAATATCCACGACGTAATTCCCTGGAGCCAGATCGACGCGGTAATCCCCGGAGGCATCGATCCCGGCGCGGGCGATCTCTTTACGGCCATCAGACCTGTAGATCACGACCTGCCGGGCGGCGTAGACCTCGGGTGCCGGCGTGGGCTCGGGTACCCCCTCCCGCACAACCGGAACAAGCGGGCCAATACTGACATGTCCTGTAAGCACGCCGCTGGCTTGTTGTTGATGGCTGCACCCAAAAAGAGCCGCGGCTGCCAGGATCGGCAGCCAGTGTTTTCTGCTTGTGAACATTGGACCTCCAATTGCAGGACCCCACTCGCGCTTTACTGCAGCGCTGTGAATATGCTCGAATGGGATTCTGGGCTAATAGAGAACGCGACATGTATGGTCCTATGAACAAAGACGCTGCGGAAATGGGTCTGGTTCCCGGGTTGCGTATTTCAGCTCGAACCAGACCTGGAAGTATTGTAAACTTCGACCACATGATAAGCGGGGAGGTATGGCAAAGAACAGCTTTGACGTTCTTGTAATTGGTGCTGGACCAGCGGGACTGATGGCCGCCGGCCAGGCTGCGAGCAGCGGAGCGCAAGTGGTACTTTTGGAAAAGATGGACCGCCCTGGGCGCAAACTGCACATCACAGGCAAAGGCCGCTGCAACCTGACCAACATCGAGGAGCTTGACGGCTTTCTGCAGCATTTTCAACCCGACAGCCGGTTCCTGCGGCATGCTTTTCATCAATTCTTCTCTCAGGAGCTGTTGTCATTTTTTGAATCCCTGGAGGTTTCGACGATCGTCGAACGTGGCGGGCGCGTCTTCCCCGCCAGCAGTGATGCAGGGCAGGTCGTCGACGCACTTATCCGGTGGGCCGATCACCAGGGTGTTAACATTCGGGCTGGCCTGGCCGTTAAGGAAATTAACCCCGCCGAAGCAGGCCGGTGGAAAGTCCGGGCTCTCGCGACTGCAGGCACGAGCCGTCAGCAACGCTCAAGCGTACCAGCCCCGTCTGATTTCGGAGCTCAGGTTGTGATCCTTGCGACGGGAGGCTCATCATACCCCGGGACGGGTTCTACCGGTGATGGCTACCGGCTCGCGGCTGCGCTCGGCCATGAGATCACCCCTCTCCGGCCGGCCTTGATCCCACTCGATACCGCCGGCGATATCGCCCCCAGGTTGGAAGGTCTCAGCTTGCGGAATGTGTCGCTGAATCTGCTGGTGGATGATCGAAAAGCAGCTCAGGAATTCGGGGAGATGCTGTTCACACATTTCGGAGTATCGGGGCCGATTGTCCTCACTCTCAGCCTGCAGGCGGTTGATGCGCTGCGCGCCGGCCGGCGTGTCAGCCTATCGATCGATCTCAAGCCGGCGCTCGATCAGGAAACTCTCAAGGCCCGCCTGCTGCGCGAGATCGACGCGCATGGCAAACGTCAATATCGCACCTTGCTGGTCAGCCTGCTGCCACGCAGCCTGATTCCGCTGTGCATCGAACAGACCGGCATCCCGGCTGACAAACCCGCGCACCAGATCACCTCCGCAGAACGCAAGCGGCTGCGCTTATGGCTGAAGGATTTCCGATTGACCGTAACCGGCCACCGGCCGATGGCCCAGGCGATCGTCACTGCCGGCGGGATAAGTACGGGCCAGGTGGATCCAACCAGCATGCAATCCCGCCTCCATCCTGGATTGTTCTTCGCAGGCGAAGTGCTGGATATCAACGCTGACACAGGCGGCTACAACCTGCAGGCAGCGTTCTCAACCGGTTGGCTCGCCGGTCAGAGTGCTTACAGGTATATCGCCGACCGCTGACATCACTCAAGGCTTTCCTGTTCAGTCACTGCCATCACGAGCGTATACTCCAGTCCACCCAGCATCCCGCGGGATTCCCTCCCCCACGCAATCGACAAGAGAATGCAGCGAGTTAGCTGCGCTTAAGCTCAGGACTAAGCAGTGTTAAAGACGGACTGAGTGGCCGGCGGCTAGAATTGCGTATGAACGTAGTTAATGGCAGCCCGGGAGGGAGTTCTTTGTGGATGCACTTGCGATCTATCCGGGAAAAGGATCGATCCACGCGATCAAACGGCCGATTCCAAAAATCGAGGGATCAGATCAGGTCAAACTCCAGGTTTTGCAGGTCGGAATCTGCGGTACCGACCGCGAGGAGGTTGCAGGTGGCCGGGCCGAGGCGCCTGCTAGGAGGGAGGAACTAGTCATCGGGCATGAAATGCTCGGTCGTGTGGTCGAGATTGGAAGTCAAGTAACCAGGGTTACGCAGGGAGATCTGGCCATATTCACCGTTCGACGCGGCTGCGGCCATTGCCTTCCATGCCGCATGAACCGGCCTGACATGTGCCTGACTGGCGATTATCTTGAGCGCGGCATCAAGGGGCTGGATGGGTACCAGACTGAGTTTGTCGTCGATCGCGAGCAATACGTGGTGCGTGTGCCCCCGGGGCTGCAGCAAACCGGGGTGCTCACCGAGCCTCTTACGATCGCCGAGAAGGCTATCGACGAGACGGTGCGTGTGCAAAACGTGCGCCTTCCTGATGCCGCCTCACGCCCTGACTGGCTTTATGACCGACGCTGTTTAGTCGCCGGGATCGGCGCGGTTGGCCTTCTGGCGTCCCTGGCGCTGCGTTTGCGCGGCGCGCAGGTTTATGGCCTGGACATTGTCGACGGTGACAGCACGCGCCCGCGCTGGCTTGAAGCGATCGGCGGGACGTATCTCAATGGGCGGATGATTGCACCCGATCAGGTTGACTCGCAAGTCGGCCCGATGGATCTCATCTTCGAAGCGACAGGCGTCGCCCGGCTCGAGTTCAACCTGCTGGACGCCCTGGCCACGAATGGAATCTATGTCCTCACCGGTATTCCGGGCGGCGACCGGCCGCTGGAGATCCCCGGGGCGCAGTTAGTCCGGCAAATGGTGCTGGACAACCAGCTCATGCTGGGCAGCGTAAATGCAAGCCGCGACCATTTTCAGATGGCGGTCGACGATCTTACTCGCGCTGAAGGCCGTTGGCCTGGAGCCCTTCAGAAACTGATCACGGCGAGCTACACCAAAGATGATTTTATGGATAGGTTTTCTACCCATGAGAGCGGCTCGATTAAGACGATCATCGAGTGGGCGAAATGAACACCAAGCTCGCATCGAAAGAACAGAACAATGCTCCGCCGGGCGGCACTTGCCAAGCTGTTCGTAATTCGCACTTCGTCGTCGTCGCGGCTGCAATCTCAGCGTTAGGAGGGCTGCTCTTCGGCTACGATACCGGCGTGATTTCAGGGGCAATCCTCTTTATTCAGAAGGAGCTTGCACTTAAATCCAGTGTTGAGGAACTCGTGGTCAGTGCCGTGCTGATCGGAGCGATTATTGGCGCTGCAGGCGGTGGAATGCTTGCTGATCGCTTCGGCCGGAGGCGCATCCTGATTCTGGCTGCCACCATCTTTGCGACCGGTGCAATTGGTACGGCCCTCGTGCCTTCGGTCAGTTGGCTTATCGCAGGCCGCATCCTGGTAGGCACGGCGATCGGTGCGGCTTCCTTTTCCGCACCGCTCTACATATCTGAGATCGCACCGGAGCGAGCGCGCGGCCAGCTCGTCTCCTTGAACCAGATCGCGCTGACGAGCGGCATCGTCCTCTCGTATCTTGTGGATTACGCCTTGAGCGGCAGCCAGGCCTGGCGCTGGATGCTTGGCTTGGCCGCAATCCCGGCAATGATCCTTGGTATCGGGATGATTCGTATGCCGCCGAGCCCGCGTTGGCTGTTCAGCCAGGGCCAGACAGAGGAGGCCAGGTCCGTTCTACAGCGAATACGCGCCTGCGACGACGTTACCGAAGAAGTCAATTCGATCCAGACCAGTCTTGGACGCCAGACCAGCGATTGGCCTGAACTGATCAAGCCCGGAATTCGTCCGGCGCTGATCGTCGGTATCGGGCTGGCGATTTTCCAACAGATAACCGGCATCAATACCGTGATTTATTACGCTCCAACAATCTTGCAGTTCGCTGGTTTAAAGAGTGCGCCGGCAGCCATCCTCGCAACCACGGGCGTCGGCGTGGTAAATGTGGCACTCACCGTCCTCGCCATGCAGTTGCTGGACCGGGTCGGGAGGCGACCGCTGCTCCTGATCGGCCTGGCGGGTATGACCACGAGCCTGGTGGTGCTCGGATTCGCGTTTCTTTCGACGAATGCCTCCTGGTTGGGATGGATGGCGGTCATCAGCCTGATGTTCTACGTCGGATCCTTTGCCATCGGCCTCGGCCCGGTCTTCTGGCTGCTCATATCGGAGATCTATCCGCTGAGAATTCGCGGGTTGGCGATGAGCCTGGCGACGGTCACAAATTGGGTTTTCAACCTGCTTGTATCCATCACGTTCCTCAGCCTGGTGGAGGGTATCGGACGCTCATCGACGTTCTGGCTCTACGCGCTGGTTGGGATCGCGGCACTGCTATTCTCTTATTCGCTGGTGCCGGAAACCAGGGGGCGTAGCCTGGAGGAGATCGAAGCTCACTGGCGAGCGGGAGGCCATCCCCGCAAACTCGGCGCCTTCGCGCCGCAGAAAGAGGAGAACGCATAAGAAATGACAGAGCACGCTGCACCCGGAGCACCCGGAATTGAACCGCGCTGGACCTCGAGCGCGAAGGCAGGGGTGGGAACTGCGTTGAGTTCATCGAGCCGGGTCTGGTTCACAATCAGCCATGGCATTATGGATGAGATTTACTATCCGCGCCTTGATCAAGCATGCACGCGCGATCTCGGCATGCTTGTGAGCGACGGCCACAGTTATTTTTGCGAGGAGAAGCGCTCCACTCGACATGAGATCGCCATGCCCGAGGCTGGTGTGCCTGCCTTCCAGCTCCTCAACACCGATGAGGATAACCGCTTCCGCATCGAGAAGCAGATCGTCAGTGATCCGGCGCGCGATACGGTTCTCCAGCGCACGCGCTTCGTTCCCCTGGTGGGTGAGCTTGCAGATTTTGAATTGTATGTACTGCTCGCGCCTCACCTGGGGAACCGGGGCGGTGGTAATACAGCCTGGACAGGAGCGTACAAAGGGATCGAGATGTTGTTCGCGGAACGGGGGGGCATTGCCCTCGCGCTTGCCAGCTCAGCACCTTGGCTGGGAAGATCGGCCGGGTACGTAGGGGTTTCCGACGGCTGGCAGGACATCTCACAGCACAAGACCATGCAATGGCATTACTCGTGTGCGGCCGATGGAAACGTGGCACTGATTGGACACATTGACCTGGCAGCATGCGATGGTGAGTTCACACTAGCGCTTGGCTTTGGGCGAAATACCGCGGAGGCCGGCCAGCGTGCGCGCGCAAGCCTGCAAAGCGGCTTTGATACGGTCCAAAAGCAGTACGTGGGCCAGTGGCAGGAATGGCAGAAATCCCTCCACCCTGCACCACGCGGTGTAGATCGCGGCCTGTACAGGACCAGCCTGGCTGTGCTGCGCACCCATGAGGCGAAGCGCTTCCCGGGCGGTCTAATCGCCAGCCTTTCGATCCCGTGGGGATTTTCAAAGGGGGATGAGGACCTCGGCGGCTACCACCTCATCTGGCCGCGCGATCTGGCAGAAGCTGCCGGAGCCCTGCTCGCCGGAGGCGCTCCGTCCGATACCCGACGCGTGCTTGATTACCTCCAGGTGACCCAGGAATCGGATGGTCATTGGCCGCAGAATATGTGGCTCGACGGCCGACCTTACTGGGGCGGCTTGCAGATGGATGAGACGGCTTTCACAATTCTGCTCATAGATCTCATCCGGCGTGAAAGCGAATTGCCGCCCTCCGAGCTAAAGCGCTATTGGCGCACGGTAAGAGACGCAGCGAGCTTTATCTTGCGTAACGGCCCGGTCACGCAGCAGGATCGTTGGGAAGAGGATGCGGGCTACTCCCCGTTTACGCTTGCCGTCGAGATCGCGTCGCTGCTGGCTGCGGCTGATATCGCCGGCGCCCTTGGGAAGAATGATCTTTCCCGCTATCTGCAGGAGACCGCCGACAGCTGGAACGAAGGCGTTGATCGCTGGTGCTACGTCAGGGGTACGGCACTCGCCCAGGAGCTGGATATTGAAGGCTACTATGTCCGAATCGCGCCGCCGGAAGTAGCTGAAGGATCGTCTGTCCGGGAAGGGTTCGTACCCATTAAGAATCGCCCACCAGGTCAGAGCGAAGAACCGGCAGATTACCTCATCAGCCCGGACGCCCTCGCTCTCGTGCGCTTTGGCCTGCGGTCAGCCCAGGACCCGCGCATTTTAAACACGATCAAAGCGATCGACACCATGCTTAAAGTCGAAACGCCGCACGGACCGGCCTGGTACCGCTACAACGATGATGGCTATGGAGAACACCGGGATGGGTCACCTTTCGACGGTACCGGCATCGGCCGGCTCTGGCCGCTGCTCACCGGTGAACGAGCGCACTATGAACTCTCCGCCGGGAACCGCCGAAAGGCATTCATCCTGCTCCATACTCTCGAGGCCTTCGCCAACCACGGCCACCTGCTGCCGGAACAGATCTGGGATAAAGCTGATATCCCGGGACATGAACTTGTCTTCGGCCAACCCTCTGGATCGGCCATGCCGCTCGTCTGGGCGCATGCGGAGTACGTTAAACTCGTCCGCTCGTTAAGCGACGATAAAGTCTTCGATATGCCACCGCAACCGGTCGAACGCTACCAGAAGGGGGAAGTCCGTGCTCAATACGCAGCCTGGCGTTTCAACCAGAAGATCCGTTATATGCCGCAGGGTAAATGGCTACGTATCGAAACGCTCTCCCCGGCCATCCTCCATTGGTCCGATGACGGGTGGAAGACGACGCACGATGACCCCACCCGCGACACTGGTTTCGAAGTGCACAGCGTCGATCTTGATGTGCGGACCCTGCCTGCTGGTACGGTGATCACCTTCACCCTTTTCTGGAAGGAGACCGGGGAGTGGGAAGGCCTCGACTACCGATTGGAGATCGAGGCTTGAAGGTCCCTGCCTGCCCACCATTTTTACTGGAGACGATCAGCGTACCGTGATGTCTAACATGTAGGACCAGGCGCCTTTTTCGCCTCCATCCCAGGGCTGGCTGTACGTAAAGGTGACCTGTGTCCGGCCACCTTCCAGCGCCTTGAAGCTCCAACTCTGCGCCCCAGGAGCACCGGCCAATTCCGCCTCTGCGCGTCCGGCCGGTTCTTCATAGATCATCCCAGTCTGCTCCAGGGCCGCAGGATCGCTGATGACCGCGGGGTCCTCCCATTGAAAACCCGTGGTCGGATTGGAGCACAGCACGAGCTCGAACTGCTCTCCGGGAGCCAGTTCGATCGATCCGACTTGTCTGGCTTGAGCATAGAAATCATCACAGCTGACCTCGATGCGGGGATTCCCGCCTCCACACGCGCCTAAAGCCAGCGCCAAACTTGCAAATGCATAAAACAGGTATTTCCTCATGACTGCCTCCAATAGATGGCGCGGATTATGACGATTCTCGCGCCGATTTCATCCTCCTTAACGGATAGCAGGGGAAATTTGTTCCCGGTGGAATCCAGGCGATGTGGAATCCGCTCGAAGAGAGGCGAACTTACAGTTGATTCTAAGTTCCGTCTTCGCCTAGAATAGGATATAAAGTAAGCTCCGGAGGACGGATGTCGACCATCAAACGGATCAATCACATCGCACTTGTTGTCGATGACATCGAAGCCGCGCTGCATTTCTGGCGTGACACACTCCAGCTCAACCTCTCCCACGTCGAGGATGTGCCTGACCAGGAATCGATCGTCGCCTTCCTTCCGATCGCAGATATCGAAGTCGAGCTGGTAAAACCGACCTCCGATGAGAGCGGCATCGCCCGCTATCTCAATCGTCGCGGGCCAGGCATTCATCATATCTGCTTTGAGGTGGACGATATCGAATCATGCCTCGAGATCCTGCGCGAACGCGGGGTTGAACTGATCAACCCCGAGCCCGTTATTGGAACAGCGGGTAAGAAAATTGCTTTTCTACACCCGAACAGTACCCATGGAGTCTTAATCGAACTCTATGAGGTCACACCACAGGAACCTGCGATTCGCCTGGCCCGCGCGCGTGGTTTGGCTGATCGAGCCATGAACCAGGGACAGGTCGTAGCGGCGGGCGTGCTTGGTTTTCTGCGTGGCCTGCGGACCGATGGTGATTCACCTCAGAACTGAAATAAAGTTCAGGCCAGGGACACGATCTCCCCACCCGTGATGCGCACGAGCTCCTCCGGGACAAGCTGAAAGACAGCCCGCGGCGTGCCGGCCGCAGCCCAGATATTTTCATATCCCATCAGATCCTGATCGATAAAGGTTCGCAGCACTTGAAGATGACCGACCGGTGGAACACCACCGATGGCGAAGCCGGTTTTTTCACGCACTTCATCGGCGGAGGCCATGCGCACCACTTCCCCTATCCGCTCTCCCAGCATTGCTTCATCAAGGCGGTTCGAACCGCTGACAATCGCCAGGATTGGTTGGCCGCTTGATTCAGTTACCAGGACGAGAGATTTCGCGATCTGACCCACCATGCAATTAACAGCCGCGGCAGCATCAGCCGCGGTGCGCGTACTCTGCGGCAGTTCTTGAACCTGGAGCCGAACGCCCTGCGTATCAAGCGCTTGCTGCACTCGACGGGCGCTGCTGCTGAGTTGAGAGGCGGAATCTGCCATCATCGTTCTCCTGCTTGGACGGGCGATGTCGAATAGAGGGATGTGAAGTCTACACTGGGGGCGTTAACGCGCCAACCCCGCCGTGCGGCGGGGTTGGGCTCATGGCCGGGAGGAGCCATTCCTTACAAATGTATTTGCACCGTCTCGGTCGCGCGCTCCGGGCTCTGTTCGAACCGCTCGGAGAGGATCTTGGTGACAATCCCCAGGCACGCCGTCAGCCCCATGCCGGCGGCCATCGCCGCGCTGCTGTACATCACAATCATCAGCGGAGAAACAAGTACAAACGAGAGCGGCGAGCCATACTCTTCGCCTAGACCGGGTGCGACCAGCGCCGTCATGATCGCAATCGGGGCGAAGAGTATGTACCCGACGTTTACCAGGATCCAGCCTGCGCTGTCCTCGAATATGTGACGTACGGTCAGAAAGATCAACCCGCTCACCATGCCTGACAGGAACAAACCAATTCCCTCAGCGAGCAGGCTTAGACCGGAGGGCAGCCAATTGAAATGGAGTGCCATAAATCCCAGCCCCACGGCAGGCCAGGCCAGGCCGATCATCAATAATGCTCCACGCTTCGTCTTGTCCATCTTATCCTCCCGGCGCATAGTTTTTTATTCTGCGCCCTTACCAATATGATTGTGCCACACCTTATAAAGCCTATGCACACTCTGTAAGCCATTTGCAAGCTTGGTCCTCAAGCCCGCCAGGACTCAAATCGACGTTGAATCTGCATGCTATAATCCTCGCGGTCCAACAAACGCCCCCGGGAGGAATGTATGTTCGATGCCGAAATGCTGGCAGCGCTCCGTAAAGCCCTCGAGCAATGGGAAGAGACAACGCTTCAGCATACCTTGAGCCGCTTCCCAGAGCGGAGGGAGGCATTCATTACGACTTCCTCCGAACCGGTCAATCGACTTTATACTCCCCTCGACATCGAAAAGATGGATTATCTCACTGACCTCGGGCTGCCGGGCGAGTTCCCGTACACGCGCGGGGTTCACCCCACCCTCTACCGCGGGCGGCCATGGACAAAGCGTATGTTCGCCGGGTTTGGAACGGCAGAGGAGACCAACCAACGCTTCAAATACCTGCTGGACCAGGGACAAACCGGCCTTTCGATCGCCTTCGATCTGCCGACCTTGATGGGCTATGACACCGATGCCCCGGAAGCGCTGGGCGAGTTCGGAAAGTGCGGCGTTGCTGTTTCTTCGCTGCAGGATATGGAGATCTTGCTTCAGGACATCCCGCTTGACAAGGTCTCCACCAGCATGACGATCAACTCTCCAGCTTCGGTCATCTGGGCGATGTATATCGCAACGGCCGAGAAGCAGGGGGTCCGGCTTGACCAGCTGCGCGGGACAACCCAGAACGACATCTTGAAGGAATACATCGCACAGAAGGAGTACATCTTTCCACCCGAGCCATCGATGCGCCTGGTTATCGATACGATCGAATACGGCACAGAACAGCTCCCCCAGTGGAATACAATCTCCATCTCTGGCTACCACATTCGCGAGGCAGGATCGACTGCTGCCCAGGAGCTGGCCTTTACCCTTGCCGACGGACTGGAATATGTTCGCTGGTCGATCGAACGCGGCCTGGGTATCGATGACTTTGCCCCGCGCTTATCCTTCTTTTTCAATGCTCACAATGATTTCTTCGAAGAAATTGGCAAATATCGTGCGGCTCGCCGAATCTGGGCACGCCAGATGCGCAACACCTTCGGCGCCAAGAATGAACGCTCCTGGCTGATGCGCTTCCACACGCAAACAGCCGGCGTCAGCCTGACTGCACAGCAGCCGGAAAACAACATCGTCCGGGTCGCGATCCAGGCGCTCGCGGCGGTCCTGGGCGGCACGCAATCGCTGCACACAAACTCGATGGATGAAGCACTGGCATTGCCGTCGGAGCATGCCGTTACGGTTGCGCTGCGTACTCAGCAGATCCTGGCCGAAGAATCGGGCGTGGCAAACACAGTGGACCCACTCGGCGGCTCCTATTTTGTTGAAGCCATGACCAACCGGTTGGAAATGCAGGCGCTCGATTACCTGGGCAAGATCCAGGATCTGGGCGGCGTACTTCCGGCGATCGAAGTGGCCTTTTTCCAACGTGAGATCCTGGAGGCTGCCTACCGCTACCAGCGTGAGATTGACCAGGAAGAGCGATTTGTTGTGGGTGTTAACGCATTTCAGGATAACAAACCATTGAAGATACCTCTCCTGGAGATGGACCCACAAGGCTACGAACGCCAGGGAGCCCGCCTGGAAACATTGCGAGCGGAGCGCGACAACGGCTCCGTCGGCCAGGCGCTCGATCGCCTGCGCATCGCCTGCCAGGGCAGCGAGAACACGATGCCGTTCATCCTTGATGCGGTTCACAAATACGCGACCCTGGGCGAGATCATCAACGTGATGCGTGAGGTATTTGGTACCTATCAAGAACCTTCCTGGCTGTGATCACGGCCGGTTGATGGATACATCTATCAGGCAGGCCGAAATCCGGAGCTGAATATGCGAAAACAAACCAAGCTTTCCTTGATCATCATTGTTGCAGTGCTGCTGGGGGGATGCGGTTTACTGACGGGTACGAACCCCGACACCATCGCTACGTCGGTCGCCGCTACACTCACGGCCGGTGCGCCTCCGCCGGCATCGCCAACCAACACATCCCAGCCGGCACCAGCCGTAGGCACCGTTTCCGGACAGATTTGTTTCCCATCCGAGCCCCCTCTGCCCGAGATGACGCTCTATTTCCGGGATCCCGCCAATGAGCAGGTGATTTCCGTCCCTCATTCGGATGGAACGGGCCTCTATTCAGCTCAGCTCACTGCAGGCACCTACGTCGCATATGCCTGGCGAAACGGGGACACGACACTCGGAGGTTCCTATTCGCAGGCTGTTCCCTGTGGTCTAAGCGTTAACTGCACAGATCACAACCTGCTCTCCTTTGTCGTCGAGCCCGGGGGATCCACAAACGGTATCGATATCTGTGATTGGTACGGTGCCCCGGGCGACGTTCCGCTTCCCCCTGGAGCGCCCGCCCAGCCACTGCCTACGGCAACCGCCACCCCGCCTCCCGGCGGGATCTCGCTCAACTGTGATGGTACCTATCAGCGCATTCAAGTTGCGGATTATGGTGCGACGGGTAAGGTTGTTTCAGTCGACAGGTGGAATGGAAACCAGTGGGTCAACATCTGGAATACCTCCGGCGGGGATCCAAACCAGCAGCAGGTGACAGACGATTCGGGCCCCTATACCTTCGGTGGATGCCAGCAGCTGCTGGTCGTCAGCATCCGCCATTCCAATCCTCAGGTGACGCTCGATGTCAATATCTATGCCTGGAACGGATCCGGGTTGAATCAGGTCTATGCTGTGCAGGGGTATTATGGAGAGTGGAACGAGGTCGATAACCGATCGATCTTCCGCAGCGCGAGCCAGCTCGGCACGGTCAGCGATGGACCGCTTCAACCCTGTGAGTGGACCACTCTCGAGCATACCTGGAATGGGGCGACTTTTACCCAGACCAACATGACAGTTGAATCGGTGCCAAATTGCACCGTGACAATGCCATAGCGACTTTTCTAACTTCACGTTCCATGGTTCAAGACACAGGGCGCGAGGAATATCGCGCCCTGTTCTACGTGTTGCTTACAGGGATCTATTTCACACCGAAATATCCCAGGGCTGTCTCCAGCAATTTTCCGGCTTGAAAGACAAACGTCGCCCTTGCCGTTGGAGGCAAGCGATCGAGGAATTGTTCGATTTCCATTTCGGGCTCTACCATCGGTGACTGGGTACAGCTGCGCAGCCATTCGAGCGCGTTGCCCCGGTACGGATCCGGCAGCGCCCTCAAGCGTTCGACAATCGCAGCTCCGCCTACTCCATGCTCCCTCATGTCTCTCTCCTCCAAGGAATGGTCTTTGGTTCGCAGCACATTTAATGCAAGGTTCAGACCAGAGATCCGGGGGATGAGACGTGACACTGCCAGCTTGAGTCTTTGAAGGCCTCTGCTATCATCATGACATGCCAGAAGCAGCCTACCTGCAGTTGATCCGCAGTGGTGAACTCGAGCGGCGTACAGAGAGTGCGCGAGCCCGCGAAGCCGAATGCGACTTATGCGCCCGCAGCTGCGGCGTGAACCGCGCTGAACGCACCGGAGCCTGTCACACCGGCACGCTGGCCCGGGTTGCCTCCTATGGGCCACATCATGGCGAGGAATTCCCGCTGCGCGGGCAGCGTGGATCGGGAACAATTTTCTTTTCATGGTGCAACTTACGTTGTATTTACTGCCAGAACCATGACATCAGCCAGAACCCGGCCGGGCGTGAAATCCAGAGTGAAGAGCTGGCAGGGATTATGCTTGAACTGCAACGCTCCGGCTGCCATAACATCAACCTGGTCTCTCCATCACATGTCGTGGCGGAGATTCTGGAAGCGCTCGTGATCGCCGCGGGTAAAGGCTTGCAGCTGCCGCTGGTCTACAACACCGGGGGATACGATTCGCTGAGCGCTCTGAGCTTGCTGGATGGAGTCGTGGATATCTATATGCCGGACATGAAATACAGTCAGCCTTCGATTGCACGGGGATATTCGAAGGTGCGGGATTACCCCCGGGTGAACCGGGCCGCGGTGAGCGAGATGCACCGCCAGGTCGGCGATCTGCAGCTGGACGAGCAGGGCCTGGCCGTCCGGGGGCTTCTGGTTCGCCACCTGATTCTACCCGGCCGGTTGGCAGGCACACGTGAGATTATGCATTTCCTTGCATCGGAGATCTCAACCGATACCTATGTAAACATCATGGATCAATACCGGCCTGCGTTCCAGGCAGAGGCTCATGCTCAAATCAACCGCCGCCCGACTCCGGACGAATATGACGAGGCGCTTCAATGGGCGCGCGAGGTCGGGCTGCACCGCTTTGACCAGAGCTGAGGAGAGCTTTACCCGGGTGGCGACCCTATACCTCTTTGCAGATAGAAACGAAAAGCGCCGGCGTCGTGACGCCGGCGCTTTTTCGTAAGTGAAACCACGCTTAAGAGAGAAACATCGGCATACCTTCAACCCTGTGGATCTTCGGGCGGTAATTCTCGCGATCATACAATGCACCAACGTCGACCCGCTTGACCCCCTCCCGGGTCAGGGTCAGCGGGACGTGTTTGTAAATTCCGCTGCGTAGGGCGACCATGCGGCCGGTCTCACCTTTTATAGCCAGGTCTGCCGCCATCGTCGCATAATTAAATGCGACCATCAAGTCGAGCGAGTCCGGGCTGCCAGATCGCATCAGGTAGGCTACCTGCTGGTAGATAATATTCTCACCCGTTAGTTCCTTTATCAGATCCCCCAACACGGCCCCGACCCCACCCAGCTTCTTGTGCCCGTAAGCATCTGCCCGGCCGCTCAGCACCATCTCACCACCCTCCATGGTCGCGCCTTCCGAGATGGTCATCATGGCGTAATTGCTCGGATTGGTTTCCTTATCGGAGATCAACAGATGTGCCACACGCTCAGGGTCGAAGGGAACTTCGGAGATCAAGGCTCGATCGACACCTGCCAGGTAAGCCGCGACAAGCGAGGTTTCACCGCTGTAGCGGCCAAAGAGTTCGATGATTGCGACCCGCTCATGCGAGCCGGAGCTCGTCCGCAGGTTGTGGATAAAGCCGACGCTGCGCGTGACTGCGGTTGAGAAGCCAATGCAGTAGTCCGTTCCGAAGACGTCGTTATCCATCGTCTTTGGAATCGCGACGACCGGCACACCTTCATCATGCAGGCGTAGCGCGTAGGAGAGTGTATCATCTCCCCCAATTGGAATGAGCGCGTCCAGGCCGAGCTTCTCAATCACCTGCAGGACATGCGGTGTGAAATCCTGCACCTCGCCGTTTCCCGGTACCCCCTCTCCAGCAAGGAACTCGGGCACCCGTTCGGGTTTGACCTTGCTTGGGTTCGTCCGGGAAGTGTGCAGGAACGTGCCGCCGGTCCGATCGACTGTACGTACCCGTGCCGAATCCAGATCGATGGTATTCGCTTCCACCGAGGCCGGATCATCTGGTTGACATTCGAGCAGGCCAGCCCAACCACGCCGAATCCCCAGCACTGTGTGCCCATCGTCTAGGACGCGATTTACTACTGCTTTGATACACGGGTTCAGGCCAGGGACGTCACCGCCGCCAGTTAGAATTCCAATTTTCATCGAATCCGCCTTTGATGCAGAGAGTACAGGCTGCACACAGTTTCAACGGGCAAGTATGTGAGCCATGTCATAGAACTCGAGGTTTACCTTGCGGGTTTTCTGGGTAACCTCAGCCAGATCATGCAGTGTGAGCACTCGCCCCTGCAATCCGATCATTTTATCGGTTACGCCCTCAATCAGGGCATCTACGGCGCGAACACCCATGCGCGTGGCGAGCATGCGGTCGAAGGCTGATGGAATGCCGCCACGCGGGACGTGGCCAAGGATCGTGACCCGGGTTTCAAACCCGACCTCGCCCTGTTCAAGTGCGTTTTTGACCTGATCGGGGGTATAGGAGGCACCCTCAGCCATGATGATGATCGCGTGTGTCTTGCCGCGCTCGTAAGCCTGCTCGATCCGGTCGGCGATCTCATCCAGCGGGATCTCCTTCTCGGGGATGATAACGACCTCCGCTCCACAGATAACGCCCGTGATCAAAGCCAGGTATCCACAGTTTCGCCCCATCGTGACAACCAGGAATGCTCGTTGGTGCGAGGAAGCCGTATCCCGCAGCTTATCAACCGCCTCCATGATCGTATTGAGGGCTGTATCCACACCCAGTGACATGTCTGTGCCCCAGATGTCGTTATCGATCGAAGCGGGTATCCCAACGACATTTACCCCCATCTCCGCCAGGACATGAGCACCGCGCATCGAGCCGTCGCCGCCGATAACGACCATGGCATCGATCCCCGATTCGTTTAATTCCCGTAGCGCCTGGCGTTGGCCTTTATGTTCCATGAATTCGGGACAGCGTGCCGTTCGCAGGAAGGTGCCGCCGCGCTGCAAAATCCCGCCCACGTCGCGTGCCCGCAGCACTTCCATCTCACCCCGGATCAAGCCATCGAATCCTTCCTGGATGCCGATCACATCCAGGCCATGATAGAGAGCCGTCCGTACGGAAGCACGAATCGAGGGGTTAATGCCGGGTGCATCCCCACCGGAAGTTAGAATACCGAGTGTTTTAATATTCATTGGATCCTCAGAGGTTCAATCCGGATCGCCCGTTCGCCAAGCAGTTCTATCAGCTGAGCGTGCAGTTCGGGTGAATAGCCGGTGGTCGATTGCGGAAAATCCATGTGGTAACGGCGGGAAGCCTCGAAGAGTAAGAAAGCAAAATGATCCTCACCGGGGTAAGAACTCAAGAGGCCATGAACCCGTCTCAACCGCCGCGCATCACGCTGTGGGTCGCCAGTCGAATTGATCATGATCGTGATCATCCGGGGTTCGGCCGTCCCGTTCTCGCGACGGCTCTCATAGGATGCCAGCTCTTGTTTTCCGCTCGATGCCCCGGTCGATCCATGTTCCTTCAGGATCGCCGGATCGTGGCTGATGGTTGGAATTCCGAGGGCAATCGTTGAATCATTTACCGGGGGATCAGGAGCTGCGGATGGCAGATCGATGTTCCGGGTATCATGCGGCATTTCGGGCAGGTCATTGACCTCGGTCTCAACCAGCACCAGGTCCTCGATATCAACCGGTAATGGGAGGTCATTAAAAGCCGGGAATGGATCGGGTGGATTCTGGCTGGATGGATTGGTTTGGCTTGAAGCACGGATTGCGTTTAGTGGTTTAAGCCGCTTGTAATCAGCGGTTATGCTGTCAACCAGGATCTTTGGTTCGCCCCGTTCCCGGTCGACCTTGCCGGTTACAACGACGATGCTGTCATTCTCGATCCAATCGACGACCTTGTTCCATGCCCGGCTGAAGACGACCAGCTCGATTTTCCCTTGCAAATCTTCCAGCGTGATGAAACCCATAGCCTTGCCGGTGCGTGTTTGATAAGGTCGGATCGCGACGACTTCTCCCGCCATCCGAACTTCCTGCCCATGTGTGGTTTCTTCCAGGTCGGCGCTGAAATGGGAGACGATCTGGGTCAACTCATCCATGTGCTGCGTGAGCGGGTGAGCTGAGACATACACACCCAGCAGTTCCTTTTCCCACTGCAGCAGCCTGCGCTGTGGAACGTTAGCGGCGATATCCGGCAGATCGAGAGTTTCCTCCACGCCGGTCGCCTCTCCGAAGAAGGTCATCTGGCCAACCTCGGAGGCCTTGAAATGCGCACCGGAGAGCGCCGTGATGCGGTCGAGCGAATCGAGCATTGTGATGCGCTGTGCGAGATCATCCAGTGCCCCGACCCGAACCAGGCTCTCCAGGGCCCGCTTGCCAACCAGCCGCAGATCCACCCGCCGGGAGAATTCTTCCAGGCTTGAGAAGGTCCCTTCCGCTTCGCGTGCGGAAAGAATCGCTTCTACCGCTCCGTCGCCGACATTCTTCGTCGCGCCCAGACCAAAGCGGATCGTGGGCGTGCCACTGGCTGTGTCCTCAGCAGAAAAATCCAACTGGCTGAAGTTGACGTTGGGCGGGAGCACGTCAAAGCCCATGCGCCGACAGTCGGCAATATAGACCGCGACCTTTTCCGTGTCGTGTTTGAAAACCGAGAGCAGCGCCGTCATGTATTCAAGTGCAAAATGTGCCTTGAGGTAGGCGGTCTTGACCGCGATGACCCCGTAGTCCGCAGCATGGGCCTTATTGAAACCGTAGCGGGCGAAGTTCTCCCAATCGTCAAAGACCTCGGTCGCCGTGGTCTGATCGATGCCGCCGGATACAGAGCCCTTGATGAATTTTTCACGGTGACGCTTGAGCTGTTTCTCTTTCTTCTTTGCGATGGCTTTTCTAAGACCATCCGCCTCGGAGGCCGTATATCCGGCCATCTCCATCGCCGCAAACATGATCTGTTCCTGATAAACCGGGATGCCGTATGTTTCCTCGAAGATATTCGCCAGGGTCGGATGGCGGTATGCAATCTGTTCCTCACCATGCATGCGGCGAATATAAGTCGGGATGAATTCCATTGGTCCCGGCCGGTAAAGTGCGACCATGGCGATAACGTTCGCCAACTCGCGCGGCTTCATCTCCATCAGGTAGCGGCGCATGCCCACGCCTTCAACCTGGAAGACCCCCAGGACCTCGCCCCGCCCGAGAAGTTCGAAGGTCTCGGGATCGTCGACCGGGATGGAGTGAATATCCAGCGTGACTCCGTGCCGCTCTTGAATTAACTCGCAGGCACGCGCCATCACGGTCAGCGTTGATAGGCCGAGAAAATCAACCTTGAGCAGGCCGAGTGAATCGATAATTTGCATCTCGAATTGCGTGACTGAGCCGATCGGATTCTCTTCGCTGTTGCCGCCCGTCGGGCGATGAAGGGGGACATACTCAGTGATCGGTTTATCGGTGATGATCACCCCGGCCGCATGCGTCCCGGCATTTCGAACGACACCCTCGAGCTTGGTCGCGGTATCGATCAACTCCCGCAGGTAGGGAGTCTCCTCATAAATTTGACGCAGGCCAGCTTCCTGCTTCAGGGCTTCAGGGATCGACATCGGTTTACCGGGAATGTTAGGGATCATCTTGGCTACCCGGTCAACATCCGGCAGGGGAATATCGAGCACACGACCAACATCCCGAATTGCGGCTCGGGCGCCCAGCGTACCAAAGGTGATAATTTGCGCAACTTTGTCGCGGCCGTACTTGTCGGCCGTATATTCGAGCATGCGGTAGCGCTGGTCATCCTGGAAATCGAGGTCGATGTCGGGCATTGAAACCCGGCCTGGATTGAGAAAACGTTCAAAGATCAGGCCGTGCTCGATCGGATCGACTAATGTGATTTCTAGGCTGTAGGCCACGATCGAACCAGCGGCCGAGCCGCGGGCGTTGTACCAGATGTCCTGTTCGCGGGCGTAACGGCAGAGATCCCAGACGATCAGGAAGTAATTATCAAAGCCCATTTCGTGGATAATTTTCAGCTCGTAATCGAGCCGTTCCCTGATCTCGGGAATGCTGCTTTGCGTTCCGTAGCGTTTCTGCAGTCCGGTTTCACAGAGCTGGTGCAGGTAGGACTGTGAGCTCTGCCCCTGTGGAACATCAAAAGGCGGCAGCCGGTAGCCCTGAAATTCGAGGTCCAGCTCGCAGCGCTCCGCGATCCAGAGCGTGTTCTCGAGCGCGCCGGGGACGTGGCCAAAGAGCTCCCGCATTTCCTGTGGCGACCGCAGGTAGTAGGAGGGATCGGTCATCCGCATCCGGTCCGGGTCGGTATAGAGCGAACCGGTCTGAATGCAGAGCAGGATATCCTGCAGCTCAGCATCAGATGGTTGAACGTAATGCACGTCATTCGTTGCGATGAAATGTGCATCATAGCGGTTGCCCAGCTCGATTAACTTCCGGTTGATCTCCGGCAGCTCGGGAATATCATGATCCTGCAGCTCGAAGAAGAAGCGGTCGCGTCCGAATACCTCCATGTACCAGTCGAGCAGCTTGCGTGCCTGTTCATCCTGACCGTTCTGAAGCGCGCGCGGTACCTCGCCAGAGAGACAGCCGGTGGAGCATATCAGGCCTTCATTATGGGCGGCCAGAAATTCATGATCGATGCGCGGCCGATAGTAGAATCCTTCCAGCTGGGAAGCCGTGGCGATATCGAGCAAATTGCGGTAGCCCGTTTCATTTTCTGCCAGCAGCAGCAGGTGGAAGGATCGGCTGTCCAACGTGGAGTCGCGGTCCTGCATCCCCCGGCTCGCCAGGTAGCCTTCCATGCCGATGATTGGTTTGATATCGGCATTGCGGGCTGCACGGAAGAAATCGATTACACCGAACATCGCGCCGTGATCGGTCAAAGCCAGGGCCGGCATACCCATGGCCTTAGCCTGCTCAACAAGCTTATCGACCTTACTCAGGCCATCCAGGAGCGAATATTCAGAGTGTACGTGTAGGTGGACGAAGGACATGCCTCTCCCGACCGGCTGGAGATGCGCCGATACTGGTTGCACCGCAGAAACCGATTATAGTCAACAGATGGTGCTGCCGCTAGTGTTCTGACCGTTAAAGATGGAAATTTTAAGGTTGCTGTATATCAACCGCTTCCGTTCCATGCTACCCTCAGGTTCAGAAGTGGCCGCCGGCACTATGCGAAGGAGCATCTATGGCAAGGGGTGTGAGGGAGCTGATACGCGGCGTGCGCTCGATTGGTCTGGCTAATATGGCAGCGAGCGTGCGCTACTCAATCATTCGTGACCGCATGAACGCACGCCTTCGCAAGCGTGATCGTCCGACTCCAGCTATCACCCCGGGAGATCTTCAGACGGCCACACCCACAGTCCATGGCGCACGCTTCACCTTCGAGCATGCAGAACTTGAGATCCTCTTCCTCGCGCCGGACGTCATCCGCTGCTCCTGGTCACCTGGCGAGCCACCGGTGCCCTATGCAATTGCAGATTTCGCCTGGTCGGGCGATAGCACCAACCTCACCAGGATAGAAAATGGCTGGAGCCTGGCAGGTTCGCAATGCAGGCTTGAACTCAGCCCGACAGGTGATCTGCGCTTCTGTACGCTGACTGGGAGGGTGCTGCAAGAGGACGGCCCCCCGCACCTGGCCGGAAGGGCATGGTCGCTCGAATCCAACCTGGCGCCGGAGGCGGTCGTCACCGGTCTAGGGGAGCGAGCCACTGGTCTGGACCTGCGCGGCCGACGCTACCGCTTTTGGAACCTTGATCCTGGAGGCGGCTACGGAGCAGGTCATGATCCGTTGTACCTTTCGATCCCCGTCTATTATGTGCTGCAGCGCGCCGGGGGCTATCTCCTCTTTCATGAGAATTCGCATGACGGCTGGATTGAATTCAATCAACGCCTCAAAATCCATTTCGAAGGCGGTCTGCTGCGGACGTACTTTATTCCAGGCGAGCCCGGTCAGGCACTGGCCCGCTATAGCGACCTGACGGGCCGCGCGCCGCTTCCGCCGCTCTGGGCGTTGGGTTATCACCAATCACGCTGGGGATATCGCACGGAAGCTGAAATTCGGGAACTTGCATCTCGATTCGCCGAACATCAGCTGCCGCTCTCCGCCATCCATCTCGATCTGGATTACATGGACGGCAACCGCATCTTCACCGTCGATGAAGAGCGCTTCCCACAGCTGGGGAAACTTGCCAGCGACTTGCTTGAGAAGGGGATCCGCCTGGTGACGATCATCGATCCGGGTGTGAAGGCTGAGCGGGGCTACCGTGTTTACAGCAGCGGGCTGGAGCGTGAGGTCTTCTGCCGCCGGGGGGATGAGCGGCTCCTGCATGCGCCGGTTTGGCCCGGGTGGTGCGCTTTTCCCGATTTCAGCGCGTCCGAAACGCGCTCCTGGTGGTCTGAGCAGTACCCACGCCTGCTGGACCAAGGAATCGCTGGCGTCTGGCATGACATGAATGAGCCGGCGGCATTCGCGGCCTGGGGCGAACCCACGCTGCCGCTCGATACGCAGCATGCCCTCGAGGGCCAGGGCGGGGATCACCGCAGCGCGCATAACCTCTACGGCCTGCTGATGAATCGGGCTGGCTACGAAACGCTGCGCCGATATCATCCCCAGCGCCGTCCGTTTATCCTCACCCGTTCGGGGTGGGCGGGCGTTCAGCGTTATGCCTGGTCCTGGTCCGGTGACACGGAAAGCAGCTGGGAGATGCTCGAACGGACAATAGCTACGCTGCTCGGGATGGGCATGAGCGGGCTGCCATTCGTCGGGAGCGACATCGGGGGCTTCAGCGGAAAACCCGATGCAGAGCTCTACCTGCGCTGGCTGCAGCTGGCCGCATTCACACCATTTTTCCGCACTCATTCTGCGCTTGGCACCGAACGACGCGAACCATGGGCCTTCGGCGAGGACACGCTCACAATAGCCCGTAAGGCGCTTCGGTTGCGGCAGACGCTTATGCCATACATCTACAGCCAGGCCTGGGTCACAAGTACGCAGGGTATTCCACTGATGCGGCCGACGTTCTGGGCCGATCCAGCGGACGAGGATCTGTGGCAGATCGACGATCAATTCATGCTGGGTGATGCGCTGCTCGTGGCGCCCGTCCTGATCCCCGGCGCGCCTGAACGGCAGGTGACTCTGCCTACTGGATCATGGGTGGAATTCCATTCCGGAGAAGTGTTTGAAGGGCCGGGCGAGATCACACTTCCCGTTGAGATGGATCGCATTCCGGTTCTGGTGCGGGGCGGCAGTCTGCTGCCGCTCGCTGTGCAGGGAGGCATCAACCTGCGGCTTACCTTGCCCGGTCCGGATGGAGAGGCCGGAACGCTATATCGTGACGGGTGCGATGGCTACGGTGCATACCGCTTGGAGCGTTTCGAACTCGTGCACGACGAGGGCTTGATTCGACTGCACTGTCAAACCGCAGGCGATTTCCAACCGAAGGAAACGATGCAGTTAGAAATCGTTGGAGAGAACGCAGGTTCAATCGCAGCGGATGGCCAGCCTCTGGACCGGGGGGAGCGAGGCTGGCCCCTGCCTCCTTTCCAGACGCTCGAGATCAAACTACCCTATCCCGGTAATTTAATCCAAACAGCGCCCGGCTGAAATAGCCCGGGCGCTGCCTGTTATGGTTCGAAGAAGGTACTACTTCGTAGTCTTCGTGGTTTTCGATGACCGCGAGCTTGTGCTGCGTTTCTTCGGTGCTGGCTTCTCCGGCGCATCCGTCGGCGGCACTTCAGACACCTCCACCATGCCGTACGGGCGGGTACCAAAACGCGTCATCAGCACTGCACCCAGGCCAACGGCACTCGCCAGGAAGGGCGCCAACCAGCCTACGCACGGGATGAAGCCAATGCCGTTCACGACCAGCGCGAAGATCAGGGTGCCCAGACCGGCCGCGACCACCGGCTGGAAGTCCTGGTTCATCGCCTTCGCCAGGCGCTTGCCTACCTCGAGGCCGAGCGCAATCCAGCCAAGTACCCCAGCCGCAACCAGCACCAACGCCCCGAGCAACCCGACGACTGCCAGGCAGATCGTGATGATCAGGAACACGATCAGGATCGGTCCGACGATGATCGTCAGCAGGCCGAACGCTCCAGAGATGATGGGCTGATCGACGATCGTATCTGCCACCAGGCTGACCTGCTTGGGCAGGAACATAACCACCAGCACAGCCAGGGCTGCAAGCATGAAGCTCTGGAAAAGGTAACCGGCAACACGCCCGGCGTAGTTCATGCCAAAGTTCGTGCCAATATTGAGAGGGAAATTCCTGCCAAAGCGCAGGTTGTACGGGAAGTTCAACTCCTCGCCTGAGATCGTGTCACCCATGATTCGACCGCCGTCCCGATTGACATTGCCGCCGAAGGTGACCAGGTCGCCTTCCACAACTGCGCCGGCGCTCATGCGGGCATTTCCGCCAACCACCGCCAGGTCGCCGCCAATCGCGCCATCGATCGTCAGGTTACCACCGACCAGAAAAACGTTACCGGTGACCCGGGAATCCGCCATCAGGGTCGCATTGCCGCCAATGACGGCCAGATCGCCATCAAGGGTTTCACCGGTTTCGAGGACGAATTCCCCTCCAAGCACGACACGCCCATCCATATAACCTCCCGCAAACGCGGTCATGGAGAACGCCAGTGTCAGGACGAGAACCGTCAGACTGAGGGTCCACAACTTTTTCATCTTGCCTTACTCCTTTCGAACGAATTGAGAGTTCATACGGTATAGCGAAAGTATCCAAATCCCCAGCATTCCACTGAAGGCTACCGAGCCTGCCAGCAGATAGGCTGGAGTGAGGCTGCCAACAATGTTCTCAACCAGCAGCGCCATGAAATCTCCCAGCAGCGAAAATAGAGCGCTAATGCGCATGATCTCGACCAGTGATTTCATTCCTGTGCTGACCAATGGGGCAAGCCAGGAGATAATCTCACCGCCGAACAAGACAGCCAGTGCAACCACTCCGGCAGTGATCATCATCACCGAAAGGCCAAAGAGCCGCCCGTGCGCTTTTCGCTGCCTGGCTTTCAACCGGCTCTGGAAGCGCAGGCCGAATCCCTCGGCCGGGGCAACCATGGCAGCACCGGCCAGGTGATCTTCCATCTGGCTGAGTGCCCTGGCCAGTTCATTGCACGAGGAGCAAGATGCCAGATGCGATTCGAGCTCTGCGCGCTGGACGGACGTCAGGTGCTTTACGTCAAACAGCATCGCTTCGAACGGCAGATGGTCCATTCTTCACGCCTCCTTGCAGAAAACCCTCACGCTGCTGCCAATTCGTGGCTAGCTCACGTCGGGCTCGATGCAAACGGCTCTTTACCGCTGAGATCGATAACGAGAGTACCGAGCCAATCTCCTCATAGGAGTAGTCATACCAGTAGAGCAGGATTACGGCTGCGCGGTCGACCGCGCTGAGTGTGCCCAACATCCCCTTCACCTGCTCCTGCATTTCCAATCGAGCAAACCGATCTTCCGGACCCGGGTCGGGGTGAGGACCCTCCTGTCCGGGCAGCAGTTCTTCCATCGAAACCATCTTCAGCCTTCTGCGCCGCAACCGATCGATACAGTAGTGCGATGCAATTGACAGTATCCAGGTTGCGAACTTGCGTTCTGGATCATATCGCCTCAGGTTGCGGTGAGCACGCAGGAAGCTCTCTTGCGAGGCGTCCTCCGCTTCGAGCGGGTCCCCCAGCATGCGGTAGCACAGGTTGAAGACTGGCCGCTGATAGGCCTCCACCAGAAGAGCAAAGGCCTGATCATCGCCATTCAATGCGTCGGTTATCCAAACCTGTTCTGCCGCAGGGTCGTAATCTGTCATGCAAATCCGCTCTCCCGGCTACCCTACCATACAATACGCAAAACCGCCCCGGGGGTTGCAGGAAACCCGGGGCGGACACCCTTCATGCTCGTGCTTCAAGCGTTTGAGAGCTGGGTATTGAATTGAGTGGAGTACAGGTTCGCATACAATCCACCCTGGTTGAGCAGGTCCTCGTGCCGGCCGCGTTCCACAAGCCGGCCCTGGTTCATAACCAAAATCAGGTCCGCATTCATGACAGTGCTTAAGCGGTGAGCGATAACGAGCGAGGTACGTCCCTGCATTACGATCTGCATCGCTTCCTGGATCAACGCTTCGGACTGCGAATCCAGACTGCTCGTTGCTTCGTCCAGGATCAAGACCTTGGGATCCTTCAGAAGCACGCGGGCAATGGCCACGCGCTGCTTTTCACCACCCGACAACCGGTAGCCGCGTTCACCAACCAGCGTGTCATACCCATCCGGCAGGCCGGCGATAAATTCGTGGATGTTTGCGGCCCGGCAGACAGCTTCTAGCTCAGCCTGCGTTGCATCCGGTTTGGCGTAAAGCAGGTTCGCGCGCAGGGTATCATGAAACAGGTAGGTCTCCTGTGTGACCATTCCGATATGCTCAGCCAGCGAATCAAGCTGAACATCTCGTAAATCATGCCCATCAAGCAGCACGCGCCCTTCCGTTGGATCGTACAACCGGGGCAGCAAGTACGTAATGGTAGTCTTTCCTGCGCCGCTTGGTCCGACCAGTGCGGCAATTTGACCGGGTTCTATGGTGAAGTTCACATCGCTCAATGCCCAGCGTGGTTCTGGTGTCTCATCCTCGCCTCCGTTCCCCGCTTCGGCTTTGCTTTTCTTCGGCGGCAGATAGCCGCCTTGTCCGCCCCGGCCCCAACCGAAGCGCCGCAGCTCTTCAAGGCCAATCACCTTGCCATCCCGATCGAGGTAACTGAAGCAGACATCCTCGAAGCATACTTCGCCACGTACCTGATCGAGCCGGACTGCCTGCGGCCCATCTTTGATCTCAACCGGCAGGTCCATCACTTCGAATACTCGTTCAAAGGAAACCATCGAGGTCGCAAATTCGACCCGGGCGTTGGTCATCGCCATCAGTGGGCCGTAAAGATCGGACAGGTAAGCACTGAAGGCGACGATCGTACCGATCGTGAAAGCTCCCCGCAGGACGAGATGACCGCCGAGCCAGAAGACAAGGGCCGTGCCAACAGCACTCACCAAGCTTAATGCCAGGAAGAACCAGCGCCCGATGACCGCCTGGCGAATGCCGATGTCACGCACTGATGCTGCACGCTCCTCGAAACGGTCGACCTCCGAGTGGTAGCGTCCGAAGATCTTCACCAGCAGCGCACCGCTGATATTCAGCGTTTCATTCATCAGAGCATTCATCCCGGCGTTAAATTCCATCTGACGTCGGGCAACATCCCGCAGCAGGATGCCCACCCGTCGGGCTGGCAGGATAAACAAGGGCAGGATCGCAATCCCCAGCAGCGTCAGGCGCCATTCGAGCGAGAGCATGATCCCGAGCGTGGCAATGAGCGAAAAGATATTGCTGACGATGGTGACCAGCGTGCCCGTGATCGCCCGCTGCGCGCCGATGACGTCGTTGTTGAGTCGTGACATCATCTCACCAACCTGCGTGTTGGTGTAGAAACGCATGCTCATGCGCTGCAGGTGGGCGTACAGCGCCCGACGAAGATCGTAAATGATGCCCTCACCGATCGCGGAACTGGCGTAACGCTGGGCTACTCCCAGTAATCCGTTGACCAGCGGCACCAGCACCATCCCGATCGCAAGCAGGTTCAGCCTCGGGATGTTCTTATCAGGCAGGGTGTGATCGATCAGGTCCCGGATCAGAAGCGGTGGAATCAGGCTGAGAAGCGAGATCACCAGCATCGTGATCAGGATGATGATGACTTTGCGCGCATAAGGCCGGGCATATCCTGCCACACGCAGCAAAAGCGCCCGGCTGACATGCGGCTGATCTTGTTCTTCATCATAGCGGACGAAAGACCACCAACCGCCGGAGTGAAAACCCATAAATGGCTGCCTTTTCCTTGATGTAGAGGATCTCCGGGCATTATATCGCATGGGGTGTGGAACCCGGGTGCTATACTGGATACAGTTCAGTCCATCCTGATGAAGAGGATTTTTAGATGACCGTGCTCGCGATTGACCTGGCCAGCAAACGCTATACCGATTTCGGTCTGGCACAAATCGACCCCGGTTCAACTACCCCTTTCTTCCCGACCCCCGGAGAGCTGGGGCTGAGCGGCCAACCACAGATCGAGCCATGTGCAGAGGCACTCGACAGCTATGCCCGTTCGCAGGGAATTTCCGTAATGCTGCTCGATGGGCCGCAGGGCTGGCGCCATCCGCTCTCCCCCATTGAACATATGCGGCTGGCAGAAAGAGTGCTGAATACCCCCGGGAAGACCGGAATCCCCGGTCACTCAAAACCGAAGACCTTCCTGGCCTACACCACGTTCTCGATCGAGCTCTTTGACACGCTGCGCCGGGAGTTCGGCTGGGGTTTACTACGGGAGGGCTGGGAGAGACGGCGACGTGGACGCTGGTTGGCCGAGTGCTTCCCCTCCTCAGCCTGGCAGCTGTTGGGGATGGAGAGATTGCCAAGCAAAGCACGCAAAGATCGTAACCTGCTGCGTAAGTTCACCCGCCGGCTGGCAAAGGTTACTGGGTACACGCTGCCGCGCGGTCTGACGCACGATCAACTGCAGGCCGCCGTCGTGCTCCCGGCAGCGGTGGCAATCGCCAATCGCGATCCAGCCAGGCTGATCATGGTCGGTTTCGACCCCCTGCCAGCGCCCGGTGGATCGGTTTACGAAGGTTGGATCGTCAACCCGCGTGTTCCATCACCATAACCCCTAATGTTGACAATACTGCCTACGAAGCAACCGGGGGCTGTGCCCGGGCTCTATATTCTCAATATCCAACTGACCAAACCGATCATCCTTGCCCCGGGCAGGCTCGGGCGGCAGACCTTTGAACCCGGGAATTACCTGTACGTTGGGAGCGCTCATGGCTCGGGCGGACTGAGAGCCCGCCTCGCTCGGCACCAACGTTGTTGCCGATCCACCGTCCGCCATTGGCATATCGACCACCTGCTCAAAATGGGGAGTTTGCTCAACTATTGGTGGAGTGCGGACGATGGCGAACAGGAATGTACGTGGGCGAACATTCTGAGTTGCTGTGGAAAACGTTGGCCAAGGGGATTCGGCGCTTCCGACTGCCGTTGTACGGGTCATCTGGTTTATTTCCACAATCGTAATTCGCTGTGCGACTCGATCCAAGAATTAGCCGCCAAGTTGAACGAGATGTACTTTAGTTCGTGGGATCCAGCTGCCGGTTTGATTTACGAGGTGGAACAGGAACTGCAGAGCCTCAAGCTGCAATCCTCTTGATCATGTAGGATTGGCCCAGCTCGTAGCCAAGCTTGCGGTAGTAGTTGCGCGTACCCAGCGCTGCGATGACAGCTATCCGGCAGTAGCCGCGTGAAGCGGCAAGCTCTTCAGCGGCTGCCATCAGTTGGGTCCCCAGGCCGCTGTGTTGAGCCACACCTTCGGCTTCCTCGCCCACCTCGAGCGATTGTCCGTAGACATGCACCTCACGTACGACGGCAGCCTCTTCAAGGTCTGCCTGTTCGAGCTGCGGTGATCCTTCGCCAGGCAGTGACAGCCGTAGAAAACCGGCCAGGCGGTCTTCATCCGTGTTGAAGGAAAGAAAATGCTCCTCACTTCCGCCGGTCAAATAGATCAGGTCGTCATAGGTCAGATCTTCTGACTGCACCTGACGCCCGCGCACTTCACGGCAGCGGATACACTGACAGCGTTCTCCCCGCCGGCGCAGTTCACGCTGCGCGTCCTGCCGCAGGCTGGTGCGCTTGTTCCCCTCAACGACGTTCGTCGAGGGGATGTCACGCACAATCCGGTTCACCCGGCAGTAGCGTGGGATGGTAGGCTTGATATCGACCAGCAGGTCGATCAATTCCTGCGTTGTGTAGGGGAGGTATTCACCGGCTTGCCATGTCTCATACAATTCCGCGTTCTCAAGCAGCTGGCAGGGGTAGATTTTAAGTTCATCCGGTCGCAGGTCAGGATCATCCCACAAGCGGGTGAAGTCGAGCCGGTCCGATTCAAGCGTTGCTCCAAGCAGATTCGGCATCCAGTGCGCGACAATCTTGAATCCCCCCGCCCGTAGAGCCCGCATCGCCAGGCGAGTCTCGGCGACTGTGTGTCCGCGTTGGTTGAGAGAAAGAACGGCGTCATCCGTGCTCTGCACGCCGATCTGGACCTTTGTCACACCCAGGGTTCGCAGGCGGGCAATCTCCTGGGGGTTGATATGATCCGGGCGGGTCTCGATCACCAGCCCCACGTTGCGGTGTCCGGCTGATTCATTGGCTCGCTGAGCCTCGGCCAGCGATCGAGACTCAAAGCCATTGAGCGCATCCAGGCAGCGTTGAATGAACCAGGCCTGGTAGTCCTCCCGGTACGAGCTCCAGGTTCCACCGAGAATGAGCAGTTCAACCTTATCTGTGGGATGGCCGATCGCATCGAGCGCCTCCAACCTGGCGGCGGTCTGCTGGAAGGGATCGAACCCATGATGCAGGGCTCGCATCGCACCCGGCTCGTCCGGCAGATACGATTTCGGCATGCGCACATCGGTCGGGCAGAAGATGCACTTCCCGGGACATGGGTAGGGTTTGGTGAGCACGGTCACGGTGGTCACGCCGGAGAGTGTGCGGACCGGTTTCATCCGCAGCCGCTCGATCATCTCCGCTTCATAAGGCCACTCACCGCCGTCGGTCAGCTCCCGATAGGCGTGGATCAGGATGTGCTTGGCGACGTAGCCACCGCCCGGAAGCGGATGCATGCGCACGGCCTGCGACACGCTGCTGCCAGCGCGCATCTCCACCAGGATTGCGTGTGCGGTTTCAAGCTGATCCGGGGTATAGGTGCGGGCTTCCAACCATGCCTGTTCGCGAGTCATCAGCGTATAATGCCCTTTATGCGGGATGAAGTGCTACAAACCCTGCGCCGGGTTAATGAGTCATTCTACCAAACCTTCGCAGTCCAGTTTTCGTCCACTCGCGAGCGGCTGCAGCCGGGCGTGCTGCGGGCAGTGGAATCCATCCCCTTCGACGCGGCGATCCTCGACCTGGGGTGCGGAAACGGTGAACTGGCGCGGCACCTGCTTCATCACAGCCATCAGGGCACCTACCTCGGCCTGGATTTGAGCGAAACTTTACTTGAGCAGGCCCGAACTCGAGTTGCTGAGCCGCAAGCTCGCTTCCTCCACGCTGACCTGACCGATTCGAGCTGGGCTCAAACGCTGCAAAAGGCGCTGCCAGATCCGTCGAAAGCCTTCGGTCAGGTCTTCGCCTTTGCCGTTCTGCACCACATTCCCGGGTCTGAAATTCGCCGAACGCTGGTGCAGACAGTGCGCGACCTGATCAAACCGGGGGGCAGGTGGATCGTTTCGGTCTGGGATTTCCTGGCCAGCGACCGCCTGCGGACCCGCATCCTGCCCTGGGAACGGGCAGGCTTGAAGGACGCAGAGGTCGAGCCAGGTGACTACCTGCTCGACTGGCGGCGCGGCGGTGTCGGCCAGCGCTACGTGCATCACTTCACACCGGTTACTTTAACGGAGCTTGCTGAAGCAGGTGGCTTCAGCGTTGATAATACCTACCGCAGCGACGGAGAGAACGGTCAGCTGGGCCTGTACCAGGTCTGGCGGCCGGCATGAACCGACCCGGTAAACCAGCTCCGAAGCAGGTTTTTTGACGCTCTTCCGGGCGCATGGTAGAATGGCGGCGTTCGGGAGGGCCGCCCGGAGGGATGGCCGAGTGGACTATGGCGGCGGTCTTGAAAACCGCTGTGGGGCAACCCACCGGGGGTTCGAATCCCTCTCCCTCCGCCTGACAATCGAAATACTGGGGAGGTGCCGGAGTGGTTGATCGGGGGCGCCTGCTAAGCGCTTGTAGGGGCTTAAACCTCTACCGAGGGTTCGAATCCCTCCCTCCCCGCCTGAGAGGCCGGTCTGACCGGTCTTTTCTTTTCCTGATCCAGGGCTGGATTTTCACGCTCCACGGGTCTGAGGATCAGCCGAATTGCGGTATAATGGCTGAGATCAGTCACAAACTGAAAATGCGCCTGTAGCTCAGCGGATTAGAGCACTTGCTTGCGGAGTAAGGGGTCGCAGGTTCGAGTCCTGCCAGGCGCGCTGTCCAGACCGCTCGACCTCGAGCGGTTGTTTTTATCCGCAACCTGGTCCATTCATACGGGAGCGGTGATGTGCCCTTCCGCTTATCCCTCGAAATGTGATTTGAATTTCTACTCCTACCGAAAAATAAATTGAGTAGTTGATGCGCCGAGTGAGGCTCAGTTCGCTCCGGACTCGGCGACGTTCGCCGCGCAGGCATAAAGAATCGTTTTGATATGGAAGGGGGTCAGGCCGGGGTGCTTACCCAGAATCTTGGCTGTAATGCCAGCAATATGCGGCGCGGCAAAGCTGTTGCCAGTGATCCGGCAGCTGCCGTGGTTCACCCAGGCGACCTTGACATCGATCCCTGGTGCGCCAAATTCAACCGGGGGCGAAGGATTGTAGTAGTAGGTATAGGGATCTTCCCCTTCAGCAGCGGCTACCGAGAGAACGGAGGAATAAAGGGAAGGATAGCTCGCTACCGGGAAGTTGTTCACGGCCGAGACCAGGATCACATTATGAAAGTACGCTAGATCCGTCAGTTCATGGAAGAGGGCGAAGTATTCGGCTTTCGAAGTGCTCAAGCTGAGATTGACGACATGCATGCCATTGTCGATCGCCCAGCGCAAGCCTGCCGCAAACTGCTTCGCCTTGCCGGTCATGTCCTTTCCCAATACTCGCACGCTGTAGATTTCGGCTTGTGGAGCGATGGCATGGATGATCCCCCCACATGCGGTTCCATGCCCACTTACATCGCTCGGAAATTCTTCCTCATCGACTCGAACGTTGTCAGGCGCTTCAGGATCCCAGGCGATCACCACGCCCTTCTTTACACTATCCTCAAGGGCGGGATGGTCATGCTCGATACCGCTGTCCACGATTGCCACCCGGACCCCTTCACCCTGGCTCCCCTCCCAGGCCCAATCCGGGTCAATCCCCTTCAAGGGTTCGATGAGCGGCATGGCACGCAAGGCATCTGCTTCGAATTGCGATGACCATGCTGGGCGAGGAGTTTTTTCAACCACTGGGTCTAAGCCTTATTCCCAGATCAGAATGCGGACCGAATACAGCACTTATCCCATCCTTGGACCAGAGCGCAGATAGGCTGTAAGGCTGTTTAGGATTTGGACGCACAGTGCCTGCTCGCGTTCACCACGATTAAGCAGCTCATGGATGCATTCAGTCACGGCTATAAGCTGGGTTTGCTTCGGCGACATCGCCTTTACCGACCGCATACTCGCGAGCCACTCGGAGAGTTCAAGCCCGGTATCAGTGCTCATCAGTGCGGTCAAACCATCGATAAGCAGTGAAGTCATACGGTCCAGGTGCTTGCTCTGAGTGATAGCGATCGAAGCCTGGCGTGCGAACAGGCCGAGCAGTTCCATGTCCTGCATGCCGAAGGCGGGTGAGTCGATCTTATCGAGGATCTCCATGACACCGATCGTTCTCTCCTGCCATTCCAGCGGCATGGCCAGGATGGATCGGGGAACGTAGCCTGTTTCCAGGGCAAAATCCTGATTGAAGCGCGGGTCCTGCGTCACATCCGAGATGGCAACCGGTTGTCCGGTCATCAAGACATAGCCAGCGATGCCCTGGTCGATGGGGATCTGCTTGCCGACAACATCCTGGTTACCCTCGCCATACGCGACCATGAACTCGAGGGAGGTGCTCTCATCATTGACCAGGCAGATCGAGGCTGCTGCAGCGTGGAATATCTGCGCTGCGGCCTCGACTACCGACTGCAGCAGATCCAGGCTCGAACCTGGCGCCAGTGCCCGACCGCTATGATCGAGCAGGTTGAGCCAGTGCTGAACTTGCGCTTCAAGCGAATCGCTGCCTGACGCTGACTGATCAGACACGATAAACCCTCCTCCCGAATCCCGCCCGACTGGAGCGCAGCTTCACAACCACTCAGCGAGAGATGTTCAACTTAATGCTTTATATCTTCTCATCGAATACAGATCGATACCCAGAAGACTCCCCTCTCTTCTGGGTATCGGTGCCTGGTATCGACAAGGCATGTTCTTTTATAGGGCGATCTTGTATTTATCGCCATCCAGTTTAATTCTGGACATGACATCAATCGTGAAGGCATGAGCGACAACTTCTGGGGATTCGCCCGTGATGATCTTATCCAGGACATATCTCTCCTGGGGTCCGCATGTCATGCGCAGCTCAGTCAGTTTGAAAACGACTTTCTCGACAACTTTGGATTCCTCAGCCATGGTAATCCTTCCCTTCCTTCAACATAACCGGGTCCCGCTCGATGGGTGGTGACCAATCCTTCTCGTATGTCCCACCTCCTTTCCCACATGCTCCGTACGTGACTTCACCGCCGATTTATCAACATCCTACAGCAATCATCGGTTGGCGTCTGTCAAACAAGCGACACAAATGTGGAATTCTACCGAGCTCAAAATTCTTCATCGACGGCGAGTCTTTCAAGTGCCTCCCGATCGTGGATTTTGATCACGCCGCGACCGGTGCTCACCCAGCCTGCCCTGCGCCACTCGCCAAGCGCCTTGGAGACGGTCTGGCGAGTGAGACCGATGTACTGCGCCAGATTTTCCTGGGTCGTCTTAATCGCTCCGCCTCTTCCGCCTCGCTCATCGAGCAGGAGCAGCACGCGGACGATGCGTGCGTTCGAACTCAGAAAGGCCAGCGCGCTTTCACGCTCACCGCTTACCTGCAGCCGGCGTGCGGTCGTATCGAGCACATTTCGCATCA
>DAOUEL010000013.1:0-12924 GCA_034430595.1 Anaerolineales bacterium
TAAGGAGAATGAGAGATTCTGTGATCGAGGTGGACGGTTTTCGTAAACAGTACGGCGATTTCGTAGCAGTCGACCAGATCAGCTTTCATGTAGAGCGGGGAGAGATCTTCGGTTTACTCGGTCCGAACGGGGCTGGTAAGACCACAACGCTCGAGAGCCTGGAAGGCTTGCGGGCGCCAACTGCCGGTCGGCTTACCGTCGCCGGTGTCGATCCCACGCGGGAGCCGCGCAAGCTCCACGATAAGATCGGCGTTCAGCTCCAAACCTCCGGGCTGCCGGCAAGTATCACACCGGATGAGGCAATGCGTTTCTTCTGCGCATACCACGGCGTCAAACCGGATTACGATCTCATCGACCGGCTTGGGCTGGGCGAAAAGCGCAGCGTTCAGTACGAGCAACTCTCAACCGGCCAGCAGCGGCGGCTTGCCCTCGTGCTGGCGCTTGCTCACAAACCCCCGGTGCTCCTGCTGGATGAACCAACGGCCGGCCTGGATGTGGAATCGCGAGTCGAACTGCATAAATTAATGCGCGAACAGCAGGCGCAAGGTACGACAATCGTTCTCGCCACTCATGACATGGCCGAGGCAGAGGAGATGGCCGACCGCATCGCCATCCTGCTGCGCGGCAAACTTGTCGCGGAAGGCACTCCGATGGATATCACCGCCACCGGTGCCGGCCTGACGAAAATATCTGTCCGAACCGAGAAGGGCAGCCTTGCGGATGCTGCGATCACGTTCCCGGCTGTGAGCCAGCGATCAGAAAAAGAGGGTTATCAGATCTACTTCAGCACCGACATCGGTCCGACGGTCGCGGCCATCATTGGCAAAATCGAAGCGGCTAAAGACAAGTTGATCGACCTGCGTGTCGAACGGCCCTCACTCGAAGATCGTTTTCTCGAGATAACAACCAACGGCGGTGCAGCATGACGGCTTTTCTCAATCACTTCAGCTTTGAGTTCCGGACTGGCATTCGCAACCGGCAGCTGCTCTTCCTGAACTACCTGTTCCCGATCATCTTTTACCTGATGATGGGCTTTATCATGCTCGGCATCAACCCACTCTTCGGCAATACGATGGTGCCGGCCATGATTGTTTTTGCCGTACTGGCCGCATGTTTGATGGGAATCCCTGAATTCATCGTAAGGGGGCGTGAGTCAGGCATATTTCGAAGCTATAAGATCAACGGCGTCCCTGCCGCCTCGATCATGGCGGTCCCCGCTTTAACGACCGGTACGCACCTGCTCATCGTATCAATCCTGATCACTGCCAGCGCCAGGCCGCTTTTTGATGTTCCTCTACCGCTGAATTGGGCTTACTTCGCCTTGACCTTCATCGCATTGACAACTTCCATTGTTGGCATCAGCATGTTGATCGGGGTGATTTCACCCAGCACGAATTTCCAGGTGATCCTGTCCCAGCTGATCTTTATCCCGTCGGTCCTGCTTGGCGGTATGATGATCCCCTTCAGCATGCTCCCGGATGCGGCTGGCAAAATTGCCCGGCTGCTGCCAGCGACCCAGGCGATGAACGCCTTCAATGATCTGGCGATGGGCTATCCGGCTGACTTCAACCCCTGGATTTCGCTTGTCGCACTGGTTGCAAGTGGTTTGATCGCCTTCTTCCTGGCGATCTATATGTTCAACTGGGACAGCAAGAATAGCGAGCAGCGCGGAAATAAACTGCTGGCACTGCTGGTCCTGCTGCCCTTCGCGATCGGGCTGCTCTTCAATTGAACTGGGGCAAGGCTAGAGTTCCTCCCACGGAAAGAGAAACCGCCGGCAGCAGATTGCCGGCGGTTCTTTCCAAGCGACGATTCGGCCTACTCGTAGCGGAAGGTCCGAACTGCGAAGGCGAACGGCAGTGCAGCAATCCCCAGCAACACGCCTACCAGCAGCAGGATCAAACTCACGCTGCCGCCCTCAAAGGTCAGGCTGTTGAAGGCATCCATTGCCCATGCCAGGGACAAAAGCGAAAGCGCCCCTGAAGCGGGGCGCTTTCGTCGACCAATTTACTGACGATCAGCTCTGGTCGTTGATCTCGGCTTTAGGGGCATTCTTCTTGACCGAATCGATGCCGTTCTTACAGGCTGCCTTGGTCGTGTACCCTTCACCACTTGCAATCACCTGGTTGTTGTTGGCCAGCAGGCGCCAGCGGAACTGGCCTTTCTTATCCTTGTAGATCTCGAACTTTGCCATGCCATCCTCCTATGCGAATCCGGGGGTCAATGATCGTCGCTGAGTATATGCGAAGGTATTCAGCTTGGGAATGGTATTCGAGATCTAACTGCGATTCGAAATAAAGCAATAACGGGCTGGTCTTCACAAAATCAGACCTGGCTGATATGATTAAAGAAAGGAAAATGAATGCCCGCCTCGGCTGCAGGCTGCCGAGGTATTTCATTTAGAAATCTTTGAGGTTCAGGAAGTCGATGCAGGTACAACGACCAGAACTGCGAAATATCGCCATCATCGCCCACGTTGACCACGGTAAGACCACGCTGGTCGATGGGATGCTTAAGCAGGCTAAGACCTTCCGCGAAAATCAGCTTGTCGCGGAGCGAGTCATGGATTCGAATGAACTTGAGCGTGAGCGCGGCATCACGATCCTGGCCAAGAACACCTCGATTTCGATTTTCGACGAGATGACTGGCACCCCGGTTAAAATCAACATCGTCGATACACCCGGGCACGCCGATTTCGGCGGCGAGGTCGAGCGTGTGATGAACATGGTTGATGGGGTGCTGCTGTTGGTCGATGCGGCCGATGGCCCGATGCCGCAAACACGCTTTGTTTTGAAGAAAGCGCTCGAGATGGATCACCGGGCGGTTGTAGTCATTAACAAGGTCGACCGGCGGGGGGCAAATCCAGCCCGGGCGTTAAATCAGACGTTTGACCTTTTTATCCAGCTCGGCGCAAGCGACGAGCAGGCCGAATTCCCGGTGGTTTACACGAATGCCGTAAGTGGGCAGGCCAGCCTCACTCCAGAGCTGGGCCCAAATTTACAGCCACTTTTTGAAGCGATCCTGCGCCACGTCCCGGCTCCGCTGGTTGATGAGGATGCTCCGTTCCAGATGCTTGTTACGACGCTCGGCTATGATTCCTACCGCGGCAGCACGGCTTCTGGACGGATTCTCGCTGGAAGCCTTAAGGCGGGCGAGACGATAGCACGCATCAAGCATTCCGGTGAGATCGTCCCGATCGAAGCGCGCTACCTCTACCAGCATCAAGGCCTGGAACGAGTCGAAATCGAGAGTGCACGGGCCGGGGACATCGTCGTCATCGCCGGGCTCGAGGACGTCGCCATCGGGGAGACGCTGGCAGACCTCGAACATCCCGCTAGCTTGCCGACGATCCACGTCGAAGAACCGACTGTACGCATGACTTTTGGGGTGAACAGTTCGCCCTTCGCCGGGCGTGAAGGACGCTGGGGCAGCTCACGCAAGCTTCGTGAACGCCTCTATAACGAGCTTCGAACGAACGTCTCGCTGCGGGTAGAGGAGACCGATACCGCTGACCGTTTCATGGTTTCCGGACGGGGCGAGCTGCACCTGGCAATCTTAATTGAAACCATGCGGCGGGAAGGATATGAATTTGATATCTCCCGTCCAGAAGTGATTCTGCGCGAGAAAAATGGCGCCCTGCTCGAACCCTATGAAGAAGTCTACATCGAAGCGACCCCCGATGCAGTCGGCGCAATTGTGGAGATGCTCGGTGCCCGGCGCGGCCAGATGCTCGAAATGGGCGATCACTCGGATGAAATGGTCCGATTGATCTACCTGGTACCTACGCGCGGCTTGCTCGGATTCCGCTATCATTTCATGACAGCCACTCGTGGGGCTGGGTTCCTGCATAGCAACTTCCACTCCTATGGCAAATTATCCGGTGGACAGTTTGGGCGATCGCAGGGATCACTCGTCGCATGGGAACCGGGGATTACAACCACCTACGGGCTGAAGAACGCCGAAGAACGCGGTTCACTCTTCCTGGAAGCCGGTGCTGAAGTATACGAGGGTATGGTCGTCGGTGAGCACCAGCGTCCGGGCGACCTTTCAGTCAACATATGCAAAAAACGCCATGTGACGAACGTGCGCCAATCCTTCAAGGAAATCGATGAGCGGTTGACGCCGCCACGCGAAATGAGCCTGGACGAATGCATCGAATATCTGGGCGAAGACGAGCTGCTCGAGGTCACACCCGAGAGTCTGCGAATACGTAAGCGAATTCTGGATACACGTACCCGATCGAAGGACGCCAAGCGGACGCGCGAATTGATGGGTGTCTAGCTGTAGCTTCAAAGGCTGAAGACATACAGCGCGGCGAAACAGCCCTCTCCGCTAGGTTTCTTACGCCCTTTTCGTCGGATCCCCCTTTTTCGAATTGAGTTCGATCGCCTGACGGATAAGCTCCGAAAAGAGCTCAGCGTCGATATCAGCCAGCTGGCTGAGCTTGATATGGCGCATTTTTCCCCCGCTTCCCTGCAGCACCCCCTTTGGATCTCTTAAATCGACCCCGCGCCAGAATCCGAAATTGACCGCATTCTTAAAAGCCTTGATATATGCGAAGGGGCCGTTTGACTCGTAAACGGGTTGAGCCCATTTGAAGGATTCTTTCGCACCTGGAGCGGCTTTTTGTAAAATCGTTCGCAGTTCCCGGGCGATATCCGCCTGCCAGGGTTCTAGTCCTTCGAGATACTGATCAACGGTTTTCTCGGCCACAGCTCACCTCCGTCGCGGCTACTCGAAACGCCGGGCAACATTTAGGGCCTGCTCGCAGTATCGATCCCAATAATACCCGAGAAATCGGAGTTGGTTTATCGCCAATAGTCGAGCACTTTTTTTCCACCCGAGGGGGAGTCCTTTTATGCTGACTTCCAGCCCTGACTGGAAAATTTTCACCCCTCTTGCCAGTTAATGGCCCGATTCGTTTTAATCCGGTCTCTGGATCTGTTTCGTTGAATTCGCTCGCAGAGAAGCGGATGGATTCGCCGAGCGAAATTGTTAAAAGAAGAGAGCCCCTGAAAATCAGGGGCTCTCTCGTCAAATTTCGCGTTCTGACTTAGAGCAGTGTTACGTTAGCTGCCTGCAAGCCCTTTGCGCCCTGCTCAACTGAGAACTCAACGCGCTGGCCCTCTTCCAGATTGCGAAAACCATCGCCCTGGATTGCGGAATAGTGAACGAAGACATCCTCGCCACCTTCACGCTCGATGAAGCCATAGCCCTTGCTCCCGTTGAACCATTTGACCGTACCTTGAACTCGTTCCGACATTTCGTTTGCCTCCTTAAGGCATGTAAATTGGAGGTGCTTGTCTCGTTCCCGGTGGTCGTTGGGCATTAACCAAATCGACCCAGGCGTTTGCAGCCCAGGCCTATCGTTCGACGTCCAGACAGAACTTGCATGCAACCTTCGAAGCGTAATGTTATCATGGTTTGTCAAGTTTGTACAGAGTCAAAGTGCAAAGTGGAACTTCCCTATGATCTTTGAAGCATGAAGAGCGTATGTCAGGAGCTGCCGCTGCAACCTGGCTGAAGGCTTGCGCTCCAGCTGCATCAGCATCGATCATTCCAGCGGTGAGCGTTCACCGAGCGGAGCAGGAGGTTGCATGGTAATTCCCGCCGCCGGTTGGCTGGCATGCGGCAGTGTTCTGCGCATCAGGAACAGCGCCAGGGCGGTGGCCGCGATCATGATCACGGCTCCCCCGAGGTAGACCGAGCGCGGGCTGATCTGCCCATAGGCGAAGCCGGACCAGACCGGGCCAAAGATCAAGGCCAGGCTGCGAGCTGCCTGGTAGTAACCCAGCAGCCGGCCACCTGCACCACGTTGACCAAAGCGCGTCATCAGTGACTGCAGGCTTGGCTGGGTTACTCCCTGTCCGAAGGCGAATGGGGCAAATGCAAGGGCAGCCAGCACTGGCGAGGTGGCCAGGCCTACGCCAAGCATGGCAGCGAACAAAGAAAGGTCACCAACCACGAGTAAACGCTGTTCACCCAGGCGCTTGACAAGCGGCTGAAGCAACCCGACCTGGGTGATGACCGTCAGCAGGCCATGCAGGGTGAGCATCAAACCGATCGCAAGTTGAACACGGTCTGGAGCGATTGTTCCGGCGAAGAGGACATCGTTCGCGTACAGCGCGAAGGTCGCTGGCAAGGCGGAAAATGCGAGCGTAGAAAAGAACGTCACAGCCAACAGTAAAACGATCGTGCGCTCCTTGAGCAGTTCAGAAAGGGGTAATGCTGCCCGGCTTTCGATCTGGACCTGGTCCCTCACCTCCTGCGAGAGCGATTCCTGGAGCGTGAAAAACGTAAGCAGAAAGGTAACCGTCGTAATCAGGGCGGCGCCGATAAAAGGTACGGTCGAGCCGTAATTTGACAGTACGCCGCCAAAAGCCGGACCGAAGATAAAGCCCACGCCAAAGGCGCCTTGCAGCAGGCCAAGCCCATGAGCACGGTCTTCTTCCTCCGTGACATCGCTCACGTAAGCCTGGGCGGTGGTGATATTACCGCCGGTCAGGCCATCGAGAATACGAGCCAGGTAAAGCATTACCATGCCGCCTGATATCGGCAGCCAGGGCAACAACTGGCTAAGGGTTTCCCCAAGGGGGCCGGCGAAAATAAACAGGATGAAAGCTGCAATCGTTCCCAGCTGACTGATCAGCAGCACGGGACGGCGTCCGATACGATCGGAGAGCTTACCCAGCCAGGGTGCAGCTAGGAATTGGGCCGCAAAGTATGCGGTTGAGAGCAGCGTGATCTGTAGGATCGTCCCGCCGAAGGCGCCCTCTGCGTATAACGGTAGGATGGGCAGGATGACCCCACCGCCGAGGATGTTCGTGAAGATGATGAGCAGGATCGGAAATAGCTTACGGACGAGCATTAAGGACCCCCCGGCCGGGCCGGCCGAAGTCCAATCTTATCACGCGTTCTCAGGGCGGTGAGATCGCGCTGATCAGTTCACATCAAGGGGTGGTTTCGAGGTTGCCGTTGGGGTTGGGTGGGGTGGGATGACGATCGCAATCCACTCCGTGTATCCATGTTTTTCTGCAGTATAGATACGGGCGCTGGACTGCTCCATGCAGCCCGCCTCATCGATCAGGATTGCCGGCGGGGTCCAATACTGGGTCGGGATGAATCGCAGTTGACGATCCTGGCACAGCCAGGCTTCGATCAGGTAACCGCGGTTATCATCCAGGCTCATCGGAACAAGATCCCAGTTCACGAGAATCTCATCGCCCAGCCGGCTTGAGCGGACGTTTGGTGGCGGCCAATAAAATTGGGTATAAGGCAGCAGTGTGCGGATTTGAGGGACGGTCGAAACATCGCCGCTTAGCTCAAGCAAATCGGTTTTCACCCAGCATTTATCGGTGTAGTTCCACGGATCGACATACACCCAGGTGCCTTCCTGGTTGCGGCCCAGCACCGTTACCCGGTTGGTGGGATACAAACCCCACTCATAGAGATACGCTGAGCCTGGCCCATAGCGGCAGTTGGATTGCTGCAGCACGACGCCGCGCACCTCCGGCGTGCTGGTTGGCGTAGGCGTCTTGCTCGGCGTGAGCGTAATCGTGGGCGTCTCGGTTTGGGTGGGCGTATAGGCTGGCGTGTCGGTTGGGGAAGGAGACGGTTTGAGCGTACTTGTCGGGCTTGCAGTGGCACTCGGCGTGGCGGTAAAAGTGGCGCTGGCGGTCGGCGTAAGTGTGCGGGTTGGCGTGGGTGTTACGGTGGCGGTTGGTGTGGGCGCGAAGTTGCGCTGCCAGTACGCGCCACCGCCGAATCCCAGAACCAGCAGTGCGATCCCCAGCAGGGCGAGTAACACCAAGCGGCGCATGGCCCTCATTCTCCCCGCCGGAGGCCAGTCTTGCAAGCGGACTTTGGTCATGCACGGTGGCTGCTGCGCACCCCGCTCAGCCCAACGGCTGGATGACAACCTCCGGTTTTCGCTCCTCGATGTGGACCACCGCCGGGATGATCCCCAGAGCAGCCCCCATCAGCAGGCAGACGATGCCCGTAACGACGAACCAGATTTGAATGCCAAACGCATCCGAGAGCGGACCAGCAATAGCTTAACCTGTGGGCATCATCGCCTGGGCGGCGCTGTTGAGTGAACTAAGCACCCGCCCCTGTATGCCCGGATCGATCGTGGTCTGGAAGATCGCTCCCAGCGTGCCGTTGGCCACCGGAATGGATAAGCCTACGATCGCCACGGCCGCCAGCGCGGCGAAGTAGCCGCTCGAGGGCAGAAAGCCGATCAGCCCGCATCCGATCCCGGCGCCGGCGATAGCGACCGCCACGTTGAAGATGCGGCGTTTGAAGCTCATACCGGCCGCCAGCCCCAAGGCCCCAACGAGCACGCCGATTCCGAAAACCGAATCGATCCAGCCCAGCTGCAACGCTCCACCCAGGAAGTGCGATTTGACCAGCAGCGGCAGCAGACCGAAGGTCGGACCGAGAAAGAAGTTCAGCAGCGTAGCGATCAGGACAACGATAAGCAGATCGGTCCAGCGGAAGATGTACTTAAACCCGTCCAGCGCCTCCCCCAACAGGGCGAAGCGGCGCCTCTCCGAAGTCTGGGTACGCGCCGGTTGGGGCACGTCGATGAAGAGCAGCGGCAGGATTGCCAGCAGTGCCGTGCCAACATCGATAGCGATGACGCCCTGCATCGGGACCAGGCTCATCAGGAAAGTACCCAGCGGGGCTGCCACGACATTCAACCCGCCGCTCAGTGTCTGGTTCAACCCCTGGATGCGAGTCATCTGCTCGCGGGAAACTATGAGCGAGGTCGAAGAGGACATCGCTGGTTGATGGAAGTCGCCGGCAACCGAGCGGATGAACATGATCAGGTAGATGTGGAAGATCTGAGATTCACCGAACCAGAAGACAAACACCAGTCCCAGTGTCGCCAGTGCGACGGTAGCATCGGCCACAATCATGATCCGCCGCCGGTTCCAACGGTCGACGAGCGCGCCAATGAATGGTGAGAATAGCACGCCGTGTAAAAAAACCGACTATTGAGGCGGTTGACAGAACGGTCGCCGATCCAGTCTGTACTGTCAAGTACCAGATCAGGGCAAACTGCACCAGCTGGCTGCCAAGTAAGGAAAACGCCTGGCCAATCCAGATGGTGAAGAAAGGCCGACGTCAGTGGGGGTTATTCGCTTCAGAAAATTGAGTCGCCATCTCTGGGCTTACCCTGACGATGTGTAAGATGGAACGCCGGATGAAAGACAACCATCAGGTTGAAGGCATGCACCCCTTCTGCCTCAGCCGCAGGGGACCCTTTGTAAGATTTGATCAGCTCCCGCATCCGATTACTGAACTCTCGAGCTCGCTCATCACTAACCTGCAAGGTGGTTTGCTGGATTTCGATTTCCGATTCTTCGAGCGCTTGCTCAATTTGCTCTGGATCGCGGCTCTGGATCAGGAATCGATAGCTCTTCGCCAGATTGTTGAGCGTCTTCTCAAGAATGCTGGATACAGATGCCAGCACAAGCTTGAGTGTTTCATCCATCTCCCCTGCCTCACCTTGCTCCAGGTCCAGGTCCAGACGGATCTTTCGGGCGCGGAGCTGGTAGCGTTTCTCCAGGATGCCCGAAACCAGGTGTGTTTCGACCACCCGGATTAAATCATGCTCATCCAGCAGGTTGATATGGTAGTAGAGTTTAGTCGCTGGAACGGAGAGTGCGGCAGCGATCTGCTTGACCGTCGCAGCCCGGCCAGCCTCGTTGATCGACCCAATTTGTCCCAGGATCTGCATGCGAAGGGGGTCGCTGAGCACCTTCAGCGTTTCCAAATCTGAAAGTTGATATTCCCCATCAATGGAGAGCGGATTAGCCATTGGTAATTACTCGAGTATTCAGAATAATTAGAATGTTGTAAATAATCTTACAATTCAATAAAGGGGCCGTCAAGGCCCTATTCGTTAATAGGCTAACCCGCGTGGGACCCAATAAAAGTTCGGGATCGGATCAGGGGTGCGCGCCGGTCTCGTTCGTGAGGGGTGTTAAAGCGAAAACGGGGATGCGGCGGCTGCCGGCTCGGATTTGATAAGAGGCGTATCCGGCAAAATGGCCCACAGCTCTCTCCCAACCGGCTTGCCTTTCATCTCCATCCAACTCGCGTGCGATGTACCGCCTTGCATTTTGGGCTTGCAGGACCTCGACAACGGGGTTAGCCTTCAAGTTGTAGTACCAGTCTGGGTGCCGGCCGCTGCCGAAATTGGTAGCGATCAGGAGATAGCACTGCGAATCACCGATCGCCAGCAACGGCGTGATTCTTGCCTGGCCGCTGCGCGCGCCCTTCGTCCGCAGCATGATCACCGGCAAACCGGTCAGGGCTGTCGTCGCTGTTGTGCGGCCATGCGTAAGGCGAAGCACGGTACTATCCCAGGCGTGCAGATGGCCGGCGATCAGGCGTGATCCCCAGCGCGTGGCTGAAAGCCGGCGGATAAGGTTATGCCACAAGCGGGGTTTCGACGCAGCTACCGTCATTCTTGTCCTTCAGGCAGGTGAACGTCCTGACCCAATTCGCCGTCACGAGGAATTCGTGTCCGCCGATTAAGCAGTTTGAGATCCGCCCACTGAGTTTCACACTGAACAACTTCTTTTTCGGCCAGCACATACATATAGAGTGAGAGCATGCGCCCACGATCGATCCCACTCCACAAGCGTATGCCCGGCATTGCCAAGCGCTTCCCCTCGCCGTGCAGAATCATCCATGTATCGAGCGGGCTGGTTTCAAGCAGGGTTATCTCATCCCATCCGATGTGGTAGCGGCCGAACCACGCAAAGTGGGTGACCCCATTCAGATCGAGCTCTGTCCGGCCGATGGCGATTAAGTAGATGATGCTCAACAGGCCGAACAAGAAGTACAGCGGGACAAAGACCCACAGGCGGGCGTTGAGGCAGGCCAGACCGAGCGGGATGAAGAGACCGATTCCCAACCAACCGAGGGCCTGTGCCGGGCCGTGCTGTGTTCCAAGCGGCAGATCATAGTTGGCAATTAATTCTCGCAGCACGTTCTGGAATTCGTGATAGCTGGGCTCCTGTTTGTAGGATCCAGCCTGAAGCGCTTGTTCGGGAATATGCGCTCGAATGGCAGCCCAGGTGCGGGCTTTATCAAACAGACTAAGGTATACCTGCCGTGTTCCGCGTGCGGTCGTCATACGCAGGATGCCGATCTTCGCCACCGCTTCCGGCTGCCAGACGGCTTCGATTTCATCCCAACGGACACGAAGCTCGGATCGATCGACGCTGGCGCTTAACCCTCGTTCATCAAGCACAATCTTATTGCGCCATAGGCGCAGCAGGGCATGGTCTGCGACAACGACTACCACCAGGTAGGTTGCCCCGAGCAGTGCCACGCGCAGGATGACATCCACTACCAGTGCCGCGATAGCGAGCAGCAAGACCACGACCACAAGTAGGTTGATGAGCGAGAACAGGGTATAGGTAAGTTTCGTCCGCAGGACAACAGGTTTCAGCATCAAGTGTCTCTTCTCAAGGCAGGAGAACTCGGGCCACGACCGGCATCACTAGCCTAATATGCCTGCCAGTCAGGTGCCATGTGACAATTGTCCGGGTGCCCTATCCCCGTGATCGTACTTCAACGCTCTCAACAAGCTCAGCCATGCTCGCCGCCCTGCTCCAATACCCAGTGCGTCGCCTTCGCACGTGCCAGTAGCTCGCCCTGCGGAGAACGGGCTGCTGCCTCCAGGGTAAGCCAGCGGTCATCCCGTTCGACACAACGCGCATTGACGAGGATGTGCCCCATTCCAGGCACGGCACCCCGGCTGTACTTGATCTCCATCCGTCGGGTGACATTAGCCGGAGCGATAAGCATGCTAAGCGGGCCAAGCGTATTATCAATCGCCGCCGCAAGCATACCACCCTGCATCAAGCCATATGGGTTCAGCCACTCCTGAAGGATCGGAAATTTCGTCTGCAGTTCAGCCCGCTGCGGGTCGTAGGAAACGAATTCGCCCTTCATCGCGGTAAATGCCGGGGGAGGTACGAGGTAGGCATCTAATGCGGGACCATACCTCAGCCGTAGTAGCTCCATCATCACTTTCAGAATGGGTCCGTTGCCTGAGATCAACCCCGGGCTTTCCTGGTCAGCCACGAAGGAGAACTTCCTGCAGCTCTTTAGCAAACTCTCGGCCTGGCTCATCAGCTGTGATGATTTCGATCCCCTCCGGGTTCTGAACTCCCAATCCGAGTTCGACAGCACGCGCGATTTGTTCCTGCTCGAAGATAGCCCCCCGCCTGACTTCGGCCGTCGTCCCGTAGTAGCGCAGGATCGCCACCCCGACCGCATCAATCGCCACCCGGTCTGATCCGGCAAGGATGACTTGCGGCGCTACCAACGTCCCATAATCAGGACCACCATCGACAAATGCCTGGATTCCATCCAGCACGACTAAATCGGGTTGGTAAACCTGATTAACCTCGGCGATCATCACTCGCTGGTAGCTTGACCCGTGCAGTTCATTCATGAAGTTGTGCCCGATTCCAGGTATGGTCTTCGCGACGGCACCAATTGAATTCTTCAGGGAGAGTGTAAAGTGACCACCGTAGCGGTGAGTCTTCAGACAGCACGTCTGGATGATGCCGTCCGCCCCAAGCAGCGGCGCGGGAACGGCAAAACCCTGCTTCCAGTGGGATCCCTCAGAGTGAAATATGATCCAGTCTTCTGCTCCCAGCTCATCAAATACCTGCAGCCGCAGGTCCAATTCATTCGCCAGGCCTTCGATGCCTTTACTACGCATCACGGCCCGCGTATCGCCCATTCCGCTGCGGTCGCCGATCGTGAAAGCTTCCGCTCCCATCTGGCGCAGCGACCTGACCAGTTCAGCCAGGGTGTCGATGTGGGTCGAACCCGGGTACGGATCGGCGCTGTTGAAGTTCGGTTTTAAAAACAGCTGCTTGCTCCGTAGCG
>DAOUEL010000014.1:0-4385 GCA_034430595.1 Anaerolineales bacterium
TCGACACCAGAGTCGGCATTCATCGCATCAAGCACTTCCCGCGTCTGGAAGGCGGTCGCTTCCAATGCGGCTCGGGCAATGTGGCCGCGATTGGCATAGCGTGTCAGGCCGACGATGACCCCCCTGGCATCATTCCGCCAATAGGGTGCAAACAAACCAGAGAAGGCTGGCACGAAGTAAACTCCACCGTTATCGCTGACCGTCTTCGCCAAGGTTTCCACCTCGGGCGCCGTATCAATCAGCTTCAGGTTATCCCGCAGCCACTGGACGAGCGCGCCGGTGATGGCGACCGATCCCTCCAGGGCATAGACAGGGGCTTCGCCGCCGAATTGGTAGCAGACGGTCGTAAGCAGACCATGTTTTGATGGAACGATCTCGCTGCCGGTGTTCAGGAGCATGAAGCAGCCGGTCCCGTAGGTGTTTTTGGCCTCGCCGGCATCGAAGCAAGCCTGCCCTACCGTCGCCGCCTGCTGATCACCCAGGTCTCCGGCGATGGGAACACCGGCGCCGAAAGGTCCATCGCCGGTTGTATGTCCGTAAAGCTCGGAGGAACTTCGAATCTCCGGAAGGATTGCGGCCGGAACCCCCATGATTTCGCAAATCTCTTCATCCCATTGGAGCGTTTTCAGGTCCATCAGCATGGTGCGGCTGGCGTTGGTGACATCCGTGATATGGATCCCGCCATTCACGCCGCCTGTAAGATTCCAGATCAGCCAGGTGTCGATGTTCCCGAAAAGCGCCCGGCCCTGTTCCGCCGCCTGGCGAACTCCCTCCACATTCTCCAGCATCCAGCGGATCTTCGGGCCGGAGAAGTAGGTCGTCAGGGGCAGGCCAACCCGCTCGCGAAAACGGTCTTGTCCCCCATCTTTCCCAAGGGCATGGATGAGCTCATCGGTTCGCGTGTCCTGCCAGACGATGGCATTGCAGTAGGGCTTCCCAGTCTCACGATCCCAGAGCACAGTGGTCTCACGCTGGTTCGTCACGCCGATCGCCGCCAGGTCAGCCGCGGTGATCCCAGCCTGTTGCAGCGCTCCTTGAACGACCTCTACCGTCCTGGACCATATCTCCAGCGGATCGTGCTCGACCCACCCGGGTTTTGGATAGAACTGCTCATGCTCCAGCTGCTGCAAACCTGCCGGCTTTCCATGCACGTCGAAGATCATGCAGCGAGTGCTGGTCGTCCCTTGGTCGATGGAGGCAATGAATTTCTCCATGAACATTCCCTTTCGAACTCAGAACCAGGTACGCGGTTCCAGCAAACCTTGCCTTAGAAAATTTTTAGCCCAAATCACTGGAATCGAGTCCTGCTCTGTTGGTAATATGTGTTGGGCAATGAATAATAGCCAAGTTCTCGAAATAACCCACTAAAACATCTATGAATACTTCTCCAACAAATTGTATGCGCCCGAACACTACGTGAGAGGATCCTGCCCGGCAGGCTCGGCATACCTGCCGGGCAGTCGTGAGGAGGGCAGCACCCATGTCCAACGGGATGCAATGCTGCCTTCTGGCAATTCACTTATCCCTTCACGGATCCGAAGGCTATGTTGTCTGCCATGCTCGCCGAGGGTGCCGGGATCCTATTGATAAATACTCCCTCTTCGGCACTTTCTGGTCCGCGATAGGCGCCGGGCGAGATTGCCTATCGATCAACTTTCTGTCCGTCCGGAATTGGAACTCTCCCTCAGGACTTAGTTCAGAAAATTGTTTATCTTCAAAGGTGGGGCCATGCTTCCACGTTGTTTAACTTAATAGCCGACCCCACCTTGCAGACATTGGTCTCTACCCGAATGAGTAGAGCGTATTGCATGCGACCAGATACCAGGTGACAAAAAGGGTATTAATGGCCGCGCCCACATAGATCCGACCTGTCTTCCGGAAGTAGTAGGTCGACACGAGAGCTACGGCCGGGACCAAGGCGAACAGTGCCAGGCCGTTGATCAAGCCCAACCCCCCGGGTCCAAAATTGGATGGGGCCCCAAAAAACGTCAAGGGGATGTAGTATCGGGCTTCCAAGATCAAGAAGCCGATCAAGAGCACGAAGACATTCACAACCATCTCTCTTGCAAAGCTCGCCTGACCTTCTTTGGGCCGCAGTGTTCCGTGAAGCGCTACCGCAAGCGGGAAGAAATAGATCGCGAGCGGAATCACATAGGCGAACATCACCAGGAAATGCCGGAAGTCAGTGGTCATGAGAGTGACTACCCAGAAGCGAAAGTCTACCTTCAGCAGGGCCGTGACGATGTACAGGATCAGATAACCCAGCGCGACTACAATCAATGCCAGCAGGAAGGATTTACTGATCTTCTTCCAATCGAAGCCGATTCCATCCCATTTGAAGCCATAGTTAACGCCTGTGGCTCCAGCCTTCTTCCCGAATATGTAATACCCGACAACCAGCATGATGATCGTCAAAATGCCCACCACCATGAGCCATCCGGTAAAACCGGTCGATACCGGTTCTAGATGGAAAGGATTCGGCATGAAGAACTTAAGAAACAGCGACATCAAGGTGATTGGGCCAAGCGCAGTCGTTATAACTGCAAAGACCCACCACATGGCACCGACGTTGCCCTTATATTCCGGGATCATGTCCTTTAGATTGCTGAAGTAGGAAGTCTGCAGCAGGACACCGCCCATTCCCATCAAGAAGATGACGAATCCGACGAAAGCTGTTCCTGTTCCAAGGAGTTTGATCGGCCAGATCTGGCTGGAGGCCGGTATGTCCTTCCCGCCTTCAAGAGTCATACCGAACCACGTAATGGCATTCCTGATGGAAGTCGGGTCATCTGTGGAAATTGGATGATCGCCCCAGTGGAAGTAGAAAATTCTTGCAGTCCCATCTTCGATCGACCCGTAGAGGTGATCCGGGATTACCGGTTGATCCGTCCCAAAGGCTTCCATGGCACCTGGCATGTTCGGGATCTCAGCGCCGTTAGGAGCTCCGAAGTTCGGTGGAACCTCGGTGTGCTTGCCGACACTGATTGCCCAGTTTGTGAGCCCTGGACAGTCAGCTGTGCAGCCGGAATCCATGAAGAACAACGCGCGATACGCTCCAGGATTTTGCTGGGCGGCAGCATCGATCGCACTTCCACCCATTGACATCCCGATCATGCCCACATTGTTCGGATCGACGATATCCAGGCTTCGCAGGTATCTAAGCCCATCGGAGGCCCCGATACCATTGAGTGAGGGCTCGCCCATCGGCGCAAACGGAGTATTCGATTTATCCGAGTGGCCATGGTTGTCGAGATCCATCGCGAGGACGACATACCCACGTCTAGCGAGTTCCAGGGCCGTATTAGTCATGTATTCCTTACTGTTATTAAAGCCATGGGTCGCTAAAATTGCCGGTGCGGGATTGCCAGTTGTGACACCTTCGGGAATCCAAAGGTACCCGGCGTAGTAGCCGTTATAGATTCCATAGAACCTCACTTCGCGAATCTCTGCTGCACCTGCGCCCGTTTGCACCCACCCCGCCAGGAGGCTTCCACAAAATACAATGACCAATGCAAGTAATAAAAGCCGCCAATGTTTCGTAGAATTGCCGTTCATTTCATCCTCCTCAAAGGAAAACTAAATGATAGGTTTCGGGACTTCATCATCTATGTGTGGAAGATCACCTCCTTACCCAGGATATGCAGATAAATAGCCAATCGCTATATACGACTCCTTTCTCACACTTCTTTATGAATTAATCACGAACACAACACCTAAATGGAACACTTTAAATAATACGGGGTAAAAGCAGCGCGAATCGCCACGATCGAAATCATCATAGGACAATTCGCACATTCGATCAATAATTGTGGGTATACGTGCAGTCCGTTCGCTTTATCCTCATTTCCCTCGACTTTACACATAAAAAATGATTGCACATTAGTTCACTTTGAAATAAAATAATTTCAGCCACTCAATTGGAGATAGCCCATGAGCGATCAAGATAAGATTCACGATGCCGTGCGGGCTGCCCGCATGTACTACTACCAGAATATGAAGACCAAGCTTATAGCGAAGGAAATGAACGTTTCCCGCTCGACGGTTTCTCGCATGTTGAGTTTTGCAAAGAACGAGGGGCTGGTGAATATTCAGATCGTAGATCCCACCGAAGAGCCGCAGCGGATGGAGAAGCGAATCCTCGAGAGATTCAAACTCGAGCGAGCCCACGTCGTACCCGCGCCAGAAATTGCCGGCGAAAGTGAGTGGCTGCAGCGGGCGGCACAGTATGCAGCAAAGTATCTTAACTCGCTCTTCGAGTCTGGAATGGTGCTGGGGATCGCCTGGGGTACAACCTTGAGTGCGATTTCGACTCACTTACTGAAGAAAACCACGCACAATGCACAAATCGTGCAGTTGAACGGTGCAGGAAACACTCAGTCGATGGG
>DAOUEL010000015.1:0-9596 GCA_034430595.1 Anaerolineales bacterium
CCCCGGCCAACGACCCCATTATCGACAGGGTAGACGGCGTTGTTCAGGAAGTCTGTATTGGAGGCAAAGAAATCGCCCTGGTCGATGATGACTGCACCGCCCCACAGCCGGACGCCGTTCTGCAATGTGAGGTCATAGAGCTCAAGATCGCCATCGGGTTCGATGAAAAAGTGGCCAAACATGGGTTCGCCCGCTGCCCGCTGGATGTCGATCACGGCGTTGTTTCCATTGATCGTGATCTCGCTGGCAACGCTGGGGAGACCGCTGAAGAGGGTTTGACCATTTAAGGTCTTTGAGTTATTTGCTTCTGTGAGAACATAGGGACAGCCCGGATCGAGGTTGATGACTGCCGGCCCGGAGCCGGCATTGGCTTGATCGATATTTTTGATGAAGTTGGCCACGCTGCACCCGGGAGTGTACGTGGTGCTTGGTTGGTTGTTTTGATCGCAAGCGGTTAGCAGAAGGGGGGAAAAGAGCAGAACTGCAATCAGCGTCAAGAATCTTCTTGAGGTAGCCACTTCTTCCTCTCCTTTTATTCAAATCATCAAAAAGGATCATGCAAAGAAACTGGCACAAGTTCTCAGCAACCGGAAAGTGACTTCAAACCAGATAGCAATGGATTATTCGTATCGTATCAATCCAATACCGGCGGAGTACTTCCTCGTTAGATGGGGCGAGACGCGATGCATTTGTATGCGAGAAAGCTTTTTTACTTTAGCATACTCTCGCTCATCATGCTCGTCACAGGTCAGGCTCAGCTGGTAGATCAAGGAAAGGTTGAGCCTGCGGATCAATCAGTGCGGGGCAATTTCTGGGACTTCGTTATAGAGCCAGCACGCAAGTGCAGCATAGAAAAATGGAAAGGGAGGGTTGTGGCGTTCATTATTCGATACCCGGATATGCGTGATATATTGTTACTCTGCGTGGAGCATCATTGAATCGGTCACTCGTTGGATTCCAAGTTGTCGAGAACCAGCTGGTTAACCATGGGGACTTGATCTGGTGTTCCCGCTCCCCTGTTTGTGGTGTAACCAATTCCGTCGGGCTGCGCTGCTGGGGCGCCAGCACGAACGGGGTGCGCGTCCATTTCCGTCTGCAGACCCTAAGCGCTCCGGCGCTCAACCAGCTTTATAAACTATGAGCGATAAACGCCTGCTATCCGCACTCATCTTTATCCTGCTCTCCGCCTGCGTTCCTGCGGGGCCGGCCGCGTACGGCGTTACCCCGGTGGAAAGCCAGCAAGCCGCTACGGTGGGCTTGCCGCCCGTCAATACAGCCACTCCCAGCCCCATGCCCTCAACCACCCCTCGCCCGATACCGACGCTGGCGATCGCCGATCCCGCGCTTGGCCTGCGGCCGGAGTTCGCTGCCGATATTAATCGCCTCGGATCGCTAACGACGTATTCGATCGACATAAGTGTGACGATCGACGAGCTCGGGCAGAGCGCACGCATCGAAGGCACCTGCCTGATCCAGTTCAGCCACGAAGGGCATGAGCCGCTGCAGGAGATAGCGCTCATGCTGTGGCCGAACGACCCACAGTATGAGTCGCAGATGGCGGTGGAGAGCGTGCAGGTCGACGGCCGGCTGGTGAAGACGACCAGCGTGCAGGGTGGGATCGCGCTGATGGTCGAGCTTCCCAGGCCGCTCGAAGCCGGGCGCACGATCGAGCTTTTCGTACCGTTCCGGATCGATGCTGGAGACTTCACGCCTTCTGCCCCAAGGCGGTTCGGCCTGACGCATGGCGTATTGATCGCGCCGACCTTCTATCCACTGATCCCATCCCTGGTGGATGGCGTGTGGCAGGTGGAAGCTGCGCCCCCCGGCGGCGATACGACCAACTCGACCACAGCCTACTACCAGCTCCAGGTACGCACCGATCCGGATTTGACGGTTGTCGCAAGCGGCGTCGAGACGGGCGAGACCAGCACCAGCGACGGACAGACGCTGCGATTTATCAGTGGCCCGATGCGAGACCTGGCGATCGCAGTCGGCCCGCTGCAGGACCATTCCGTGATGGTGGACGATATCCTGCTGCACGCCTGGCTGCTGCCGGAACACGAGGGAGATGCGCAGGTTGTGCTCGGCGCGGCCCAGGCCCAGCTGCAGCTGCTGGGCGAGCTGGTTGGCCCGTACCGCTACGCCGAGCTGGATTTGATCGATGCTCCCGGGGCTTTTGGTGGGATCGAGTATCCGGGCCTGGTTTACCTGGGTACGATCGGCAGCAGCTGGATGATTGAACCGACGGTGCATGAGGTCGCCCACCAGTGGTTCTATGCACTGATCGGTGATGACCAACTGCTCGAGCCCTGGCTGGATGAAGCAGCAGCGACGTACATGACCGCGCTCTACTACGAAAAAGAAGTGAGCAGCGGCCGGGCTTCCGGCTACCTCAGCGATCTGCGTTCGCTCGTCCGCCAGCAGCCGGACCCCGACCTGCCGATCGGCCTCCCGGTCGAGGCTTACGCCAGTGAGAATGAATACGCGGTGTTCGTGTACTTTAAGGGCGCGCTATTCTTCGATGCGCTGCGGGGGCGATTGGGAGAGGCTTCCTTCCAATCCTTCCTGAAGGCATACTACGAGCAGGAGCTATACCGCGTCGCCAGCGCGGCGGATTTCCAATCGGTCGCGGAGGCATCCTGCGATTGCAGCCTGGCTTCGCTCTTTGATTTGTGGGTGTACGTTGGAGGCGATGTTCCCGGGTTGGAATGATGGGCCGGACTGCTCGCGACACTTCCCGAGCTGCGGCCGGAGGATAGGTTTAGTGCCCACCGGACGGCGCAGCATGGATTTTCCTGCCTCAGCCCGCATGAACTTGAAAAGCATTGAGCACCCCTCGCCGTCCGTTCGGGATGACACTTCAGATATGTCATCCCGAAGCATGGCCGAGCTATCCCTGGGGCAATGCCCCGAAGGGTCTGCCCCATGATGCAGTTCTTCTGCCTTGATCTCACCAGGTTTCCAAGCAAGCGGATTTGAACGTCGATCACCGAAGTGGAGTATTAGGAACGAGGGTACTTCGTATAAGATGGATCTTGAAGGTCCTGGTTCCAACTACCGCCAGGTCTTGTAAAGTGAACATACCCGTTTAGCGAGCAGGAGAAAGTCCGATGTCGATGAAATCGCAGCTGCTGAACATTCTAGAGAAGGGTAGAGAGACTGAGCTGGCCTTCCTGGTAGATTTATCGGAGGCTGAGCGATCTCAGGCGGGGTCGTTCGAAAGCTGGTCAGCCAAAGATTACGTCGCCCACGCCAACTACTGGCAGAATCACCACAGCGGCCAGATTGAGCGGTGGACCCAGGGAGAGCCGCTCGAACAGACGCCCCAGTTCGATGAAGCCAACCTGGCTGCCTACCAGGAGTTCGCCGACCTGAGCTGGGAGGAGGTGGAAGCCTTCGCTGAAGCCACCCACGCAAAGACGCGCGCAGCACTGGAGAGCCTGAATGAAGAACAGCTCATGGGGCCGTCAATGGATTCGGAAGGACAGGTTTTCTGGCAGAACAGCTTGGGGAGCTTCTTTTCCCACAAGCTGATCCATTTCTCCGAATTCTATACGAAACATGAGCGCAATCAGGAAACGAGCCGTTTGTGGACCGAGTGGGCTGAGCTTGTGTCACCACTGGACGCAAGTTCCGATTGGCAAGGCTTAACGCGATACAACGCAGCCTGCGGCCTGGCCCTGGTAGGTGACGCCGAGGGAGCACTAAAGGAGCTGCAGAAAAGCTTGGAGCTCCGCCCTGGATTGAAATCCTGGTCCCGCCGGGACAGCGACCTTGAGATCCTGCATCAGAACCCGCGCTTTCGAGAACTCTTTGCAGCGGCCTACTGGTGGGAGGCGATCGATGCCGGTCCGCTGGCGGAAGCACTCGCCGATCAGTTCCTACGCACGCTTTTCATGCTGAAGGATACGATCGCGGCGTGCCCGAAAAACAGCTGGCGGGAAGGCGAAAAGCCTTACCAGCGGCCTGCCGGGGTTTCGCTGCACATTGCCCAGACGGTCGATTTGTTCAGCACGATCAAGCCTGGAGAGGGATCCGGGGACCCACTTTCGAGTATCAACTGGGAAGACCGCGACGCCTCGCGCCTCCCGTCCATGGTGAACCTGCTGGCCTACCTCGAGATGGTTGAAGAGCGCATGGCCCGTTTCCTTGCGGTCTCGGACCTGGAGGCTGAGGAGACACTCTTCCCCTGGACAGGTTCAACGCTGTTGAGCCGTGCGATCTATACGCTGCGCCATACCGAGCATCACCTCGCGGAGCTTGCCATGGAGCTGCAGCGGCGGGGTGTAAAAGCTCCTGATTGGCAGTAGGAGAACTAATAGGGACAAAGAACCGCTCAGCCTGTGATGCCTTTCCTTGACCCTGAGTGTTCCTCAGGCATAGAATCCGATTGTCTGACAGCTGCGGCGCACGCCCGTGTGCGCGCAGTGTTTCCAACCGACAAGGGAGCCAACAACCATGCCTGATTATCTGTTCCGCGGTTCGCTGGAGGACCTGGATCCTGAACTGCACGCCCTGTCCGAGATCGAGGCCGAGCGTCAGTACCGGCGCCTGATCCTGATCCCGTCTGAGAGCAGTGCACCACATGCCGTGCGCGAGGCGCTTTCGACTGCCTTCCAGAATATCTATGCCGAAGGTTATCCGCCGGAAGAGACGCGCTGGATGATCGAGGCTGAGATTCTTGACCTCGATCAGCGGCTCGCCGAATACCGGCGCTACTCCGATCCGCGCTACTACAAGGGCGTTGAATACGCCGATATCGTCGAGGCCCTGGCCCGCCGCCGCTGTGCCGAGGTATTCGCCACGCCGGATACAGGCCCGGACCAACTTTACGTCAACGTACAGGCGCTTTCCGGGGCCCCGGCCAACAATGCCGTCTACGATGCGCTGGTCGAGCTTGGCGCAACCGTGATGGGTATGAACCTGCTGCACGGCGGCCATCTCACACACGGCTCTTCGGTCAACCGCTCCGGCAAGTTCTACCACGCCGTGCATTACAACGTCGATCCTGAAACGGAGCGCATCGATTACGATGCCGTGGCGGCGCTGGCGCTCGAACACCGGCCGAAGATGATCATCGCCGGCTATTCGTCCTATCCGTGGCAGGTGGATTGGCCCCGCTTCCGCGAGATCGCCGATTCGGTTGGCGCATACCTGCTGGCCGACATCGCGCATGTGGCTGGCATGGTGGCGGCCGGCGTTTATCCCTCACCGGTGGGGATCGCCGATGTGGTCACCTTCACGACCCACAAGTCGCTCTGCGGCCCGCGCGGGGCGGTAATCCTGACTCACAGACCGGCCCTGGCGCGCAAGCTCGACCGGGCGGTCTTCCCGGGAGAGCAGGGCGGACCGCATATCAACGTCATGCTGGCGCAGGCCGTCGCATTCAAGCTGGCGACGACCGAGTCCTTTAAACAGCTGCAGGTGAACATCGTTGAAAACTGCATCGCCTTCACCGATGCGCTGGCCGCCGATGGCTTTCGCATTCCGTTCGGTGGCACGGACACTCACTTGATGAACCTCGACTGCAGCTCGGTTGTGGGATCCGACGGGACGACGCTTTCCGGGGACATGGCGGCTCGCATCCTCGACCTGGCCGGAGTCGTCGTCAACCGCAACACGATCCCGGGCGACCGTTCGGCAGCAGATCCCTCCGGCATCCGCATGGGTACCTCCTGGGTTACCCAGCGTGGCTTTAAGAAGGAGCAGGTTGTCGAGCTGGCGACGCTGATCAGCCGCCTGCTCAAGGCCTGCGCGCCGTACTCGCTTGCCGGGCGCAAGGGTCCAATGCGCCGGGCGAAGGTCGATCCGGCCGTGCTGGACGAAGTGAAGCTGGCCGTGCGCGACCTGGCGATCGAGGCCGGAGTCGACTTCGAACCCGCCAGCTACGGCTACCCCCATTTCTACTATTCTGACGATCCGCTGCCGGAGGACCCTTTCACGGTGATCGGACTGGAAGGCGAAGCCGAACCGCTGCTGCGCTGGGTGACATCGGCCAGGACCGACAGAATGGAAGTCGGTGAGACTCTCAACACGAACCTGGCGTTAGCCGAAGGCAGCTGCCCGGCGGCTCTCAGCCTGGATAAAGACTCGGGTTGGCAGCTAACAGTGGCGCGCGAACATGCTGCCCAGGCGCTCACCTGGCTGCGTGACCTTTCAGATGGGTTTGTCGAGCTGGGCGAGGGCGATCTGGAACGCAAGCTGCCCGGCCCGGTCGTTGTTAAAGTTGCCGGCGGGACGGCGAAGATGCCGCGGGCGGGTACGGATGGCGGCGGAGAACTTAAGCCGTGGTACCTGCGCATGGGAATCAGCGAGGCCGGCGCGCTGCCGGCCTTTGAATGGCAGGAGCCGGCCGATCCACCGGTCAAGGAGACGGCGCTGCATGAAACTCATAAGGCGGCGGGAGCCAAGATGGTGCCCTTCGCCGGGTGGGACATGCCGGTCTGGTACAGCTCGGTCCTGGAGGAGCACAACGCCACGCGCCAGGCGGCCGGCTTGTTTGACGTCAGCCACATGGGCGTCTACCAGGTCGAAGGGCGCGCGGCCTGCGCCTTTCTCGATTCGGTCGTCACGAACGATGTGTCGAGCCTGGCGGTGGGCGAGTCGCTCTATGCGCAGTTTCTCGATCCCGCGGGAGGCGTGATTGACGACACGATGGTCTACCGCCACGGTGCGAGCGAGTATCTGGTGGTGGTGAACGCCTCCAACGATGACAAGGACTGGGCCTGGCTGAACGCGGTAATGGCTGGTGGTGTTTGCGTCGATCTCGAACGGCCCGGCGCACAGGCTTACGGCCTGGATTGCGTTCTGCGGAACCTGCGTGATCCGGCCGAGGGGGCGGCGATGCGGGTCGACATCGCGCTGCAGGGGCCGAAGAGCCGCGAGATCTTGCTTGCGCTCAAACCGAACGCGGCCGATGCCGAGAAACTGCAGAAGCTGCCCTGGGCGGGCGTGATGCACGGCACATTTGCCAGCCTGGACCTGATCGTCAGCCGCACCGGCTACACCGGTGAGCGGGTGGCGTATGAGCTGTTCGTGCACCCCGAGAAGAGCGTGGCGCTGTGGAATGCGCTGGTCGAGGCTGGCGAGCCGCTTGGCCTGAAGCCGGTCGGGTTGGGCGCACGCGATTCGCTGCGCACCGAGGCCGGTTTGCCGCTTTACGGGCACGAGATGGATGGTCCGATGGAGCTGGGCGTGGGCGATGCCGGTTTCGGCGCCTATGTCAAGACCTACAAGCCGTGGTTTGTGGGGCGGGCAGCATTCCTGGCGCAGGAAGCTGCGCGGGGCGGCGAGGTTGTCCGCTTCCGCTTTGACGAGAAGGGCGTGCGCATGGCGCACTACGGCGACCCGGTCGTCGATGGACGCGGCCGGGTGATCGGCAAGGTCACCTCCTGCGCGGTCGATGCCGAGAGCTACCTGCTGGGCCAGGCTTACCTCGAGCGCAAGTTCACCGAGCCGGGCACGCCGATCGCCATCTTCCAGAGCGCGAGCGATAAAGCAGGCAAGGCGCCGGCCGAGTTAGAGACGGGCGACCGGGTGTCGATCCCGACGCCGGCCACGGTGCTGACGCGCTTTCCGTAGGATCATGCTGAACGGTAAACGAAGCCGCCGGGATTTGCCCGGCGGCTTTTTTTTGGCGGTGAGCTATTTCCACGCGTGTGTCATTGCGAGACGTCCTAGGCACCGGGGGGTATTTTCAACGGAACATGTCGATTCGTGAGCCGAGCTGTTGGGTGGAATGTCCCGGGTATCCCTCGGCGCTGCCTCGGGATGACAGGAGGTGGGACGCGACGTTCGCCCGCGTGTGTCATTGCGAGGCGCCGCCAGGCGCCGTGGCAATCTATTCTCCACCAGGATTCTGCGACTGGGCATAGTTTTCAAGGCGAACCGATTGCACCGCTTCGCTCGCAATGAAATGGAGGGGTAAGGCTCGGGAACGCGGTGATGGATGGTCGTGCGAGAGTTCAATCCGTCTCGGGGACCGGTTGAATTGCTGGCTTGGCCCTGCGGCTCAGCAGGATGCGCAGCGCCATCAAGATGCCGAGCGGGATGACGCCCAGGACGGCGAGCGCCAGAGCGGACAACTCAGAGAGCAGGCTGCCCTGGCGTGCCGGCCGGCCGCGCAAGCGGCTGACCACGGCATCGAAGGTGTTACCGAGCAGATTGCCGAGCGTGATCATATGGATCGCAGCCTGGATCCGGGCGGCGCCACTCTGACCGTATTCATTCGCCAGCCGTTCCTGCGCTTCCGCATCGGGAGCACCGCGGGTTGCAGCGTAATGCTGGGCATAGGTAAGTGCGACTGCCTGTCCGGGCGGGGAGTCTACGAGACTGCCACCAAGCAGTGCCGCGATTTCGTCGCGCGGAATACCGGTGCCGAGCGCGGCCCGCGTGTGGCCGTAGAGGCAGTAGCGGCAGGCGTTGACCTGGGAGACGGCGAGCATCACGCGCTCGATGAACGCATGATCGATTGGGGTTTCATCGCCTCGCCCACGCAGGTCCGGGCTGGATCGCACAATATCCGCCATCAGGCGGATTAGCTCAAGCGGCCCGCACGTGCGGCGTTCGAAATAGGGTGAGGAGGACGAACCGGCAGCCGGTGAAAGGTCCATTTTATGTTGCTGTAGCTTCGCGGATGTGTCAGAGGGTACCGCAGTGATGGCGCCGCGTCAGGTGACAGATGTCACGACCCTGCGTCAGTGTTGTCAGGCCGATATCGTTGCGAGGCGCCGCAGGTGCCGTGGCAATCTATCAGCTTGAACGGCACGCGTCGATTTGTGAATTGAGTTGTGGAGGGAGATGTTCCGGGTATCCCTCGGCTGTGCCTCGGGATGACACACCCAACGTGCCTCCCCGAGCCTGCGAGGGGTCCCTGAGATATCTCAATGGGAGGTACGGCTCATGCTGGAAAGATCCGCAGCATCATACAAGATGCCGATGATCCGTCAGAGTGATGCATAGTGGGGATCCCTCGGCTGAGCCTCGGGATGGAATCCCAGAGCCCTATCCGAAGATAGGGCCCTGGACCTTGGAGGGAGAGTAGTAATCTAGTCCGGTTACGATTAGATGTTGGTCACGATGTTGCTGAAGACGTTGCCGATGGCTGGTCCAAGCAGCGCCAGGATTACGATGACAACGACTGCGACCAAAACGAGGATCAGTGCGTACTCTACCAGACCTTGTCCCTTTTCCTTCGGTGCGAATAACATGTGCGTATTCTCCTTTCTTTGAGTATTCCCGGATGCGCTCCGGGTCAGCGAGCGGTTGTTAATACCTATCCACCTAAACTACAATCAGCATAGCACAGGCCTTCCGCTTCCGACCTTACAGGGAGCTTGCAGGTTGAAAGCTCTCTGATTGCCGGTCTCACCAGGTCTCGCTGCGGGCATGCCTCTCCACGCTGTATGGGAGAGCTGGATGCGTGGGTTTGGCGTAGGGGCTCCGGCCAACGGAGGGCGCTCACCCTGACGCGAGACTTCTGGTATCGCGTTTAACGTGGCCGGAAGCCGGCTGTTACGCCGGAGACCCCTAACTATGGTACTAGCTTAAATCTTTGGATTTACCCTCAAAGTGCAGCCCGGGCCGCACCGAGCACG
>DAOUEL010000016.1:0-2073 GCA_034430595.1 Anaerolineales bacterium
TCAGCATGCTGTAGATCTGCCAGAACGCGTTCGACCAGCCGAGTGAAACGTCTGGAATGTCGCTGTTCACGACATGATTGGGGTTGGGGAAGAACATCCAGCGGAACATGGCCGGCATACTCAGGTATTGCCGCCCGCCCAGCAGGAAACCGATCCCGATGCTGATGGCGCCGAAGAGCAGTAACGCCAAGCCCGAGATGCGGGTGAAAAGCCACATGCCGTATTCAAAGGAGCCAGCGGAGCGGGTGGGTCGCACTGATCGCATTCGAAACCTCCTCATCACGCGCCGCTCAGAGCGGTCTGAACCATCACATAAACCGGCAGACTATAAACGGGGATGAAGATCAACCACTGCAGCCAGATCATCTCGCGTTGAAAGCTGATCAAGGCCGGGAAGAGGTCCATCAGAGCCAGACGGGTGCCGTTCAGCGCATGAAAGAGTACTGAGAAGTAGACGAAGATCTGGAAGGCCCACGACTCGTACACCGCATTGATGGCGAAGGCCAGGTCGTCGCCGAACTGCTGCCCAAAGAACGACACGATCACGTGGGTTCCAACGAAGAGCAGGATCCCGAGGCCTGTGATGCGGTGCAACAGCCAGGTCAGCATTCCAGCCCGGCCGCGGTAGCGCAGGCCCGAGACGACACTTACCCTTCTGCTGAGTTCCATAACGCCTCCCGAGGTAGTCCTACCACGGGCTACCCGCCCGCAGGGTAAATTATACAGGCAGCCGCAATTCGCGAAACAGCGCCGACCATCGTTGTATTCCCGGCGAACCTTCCTCTCCGCCAGACCGTGGTGGAAGGCCGAACATCTGGCTCGGCCTACGGGTGAAGTTGGTCACTTTTGATTCGAGTTTAAGCAGGGTAGAATATTCGATACGCGAGTTGAGGGGCGAGGTGGGGGCGGCCAACGTCGCCCCCCTGCGCGCATTCTGGAGGTACACATGGCGCATGCGGGTCCCGAACACGGGCTCTCCCGCCGGAGTTTCGTCACCGGCGTGGTGGGGATTCTGGGGGGCATCATCGCCGCTGTCGTTGGGTTGCCGGCGATCGGCTACCTGCTTTCTCCCGGTCTGAAGGGTGGCGCCTCATCGAAAGATGAGTGGGTGCCCCTGGGCCTGACCGAGAATCTGGTGGTGGGTGAGCCACTCTTGTTTTCGTTCACGCGCACCAAGCAAGTCGGCTGGGAGCGTACAGCGAACAGCCACGGTGTGTACGCGGTCCGTCGGCCAGACAATAGCTTTGATGTCTTCTCGAACGTCTGCACCCACCTCAGTTGTCGCGTCTCCTGGAAGGACGATCAGAACGAATATGTTTGCCCATGTCACGATGGCCGTTTTGCTAAGGACGGGGCGATCGTCTCGGGCCCTCCGCCGCGCCCCCTGGATCGCTTCGAATATAGAGTAGAAGAAGGGACGCTGTACATCCACCTAGTGGAGGCATGACGTGACCGCTCGAATTCTAACCTGGCTTGACGAACGCCTGGGATTAACGGGCATCTATAAGACGACCCTCGATCGAAAGGTCCCGAAAGTCAACTGGGCCTTCACGCTGGGCAGTGCAACGCTCTTCCTGGCTGTTGTGCAGGCTGCAACCGGCATCTTCCTCACTGCGTACTATGTCCCCCATCCCGATCAAGCATACGACAGCATTAACTACATCATGAACGACGTCGCCTTCGGCTGGCTGATACGCGGCATCCACCACTGGGGAGCGACATTGATGGTGATCGTTATTGTCGCACACATGCTGCGGACATTCTTCTACGGCGCTTATAAATACCCGCGCGAGGTGACCTGGCTTACCGGCGTCTTCCTGCTGCTGATTACACTCGGCATGGGTTTCACGGGCTACCTGCTGCCCTGGAACCAGCGAGCCTACTGGGCGACGACCGTTGGCACCTCGATCACCGAGACGATTCCCTTCATTGGACCCTTTATCAATGAGGCGCTGCGGGGCGGCACCGACCTGTCTACGCTGACACTGGTGCGTTTCTTCAGCGCCCATATCTGGATGCTGCCGGCCGCATTGTTCGGCATCATCGGGGTTCATATTTATCTCGTCATCCGCC
>DAOUEL010000017.1:0-17284 GCA_034430595.1 Anaerolineales bacterium
TCTGAGACGAAATAGCCCTGATGATCGGTGAAAAGCCAGGCGATCTGCCGGGGAGATTTCTCCGGATGAGCCAGAGCCAGCTCGACAATTTGGTCCTTGACCGGGGCAGGGATCCGGTTCCCCTGGCCTAGCCCGCCAGGGCAGGCAAAACTGGCGTGGACCGGGCTTCCTGTCCATCAAGCCTTCGAACCCTTCCTCCTGGTAGCTGCAATACCACCTGTAGAAAGTGCTGCGGGCCACATCCAACTCGGCGCAGGTCTTCGTGATCGAGAGCTCGGAGTGCTCCACCAGGTGGATGATCTCCATCTTCTCCTCGGGGGTTCTGCGGATCATTCGTTCCACGTCTCGTCCCCCAATCCCAGCAAGCTTTTTTTCAAGACGCGGTTCTTCAAGGACAGTTCCGCCACCAGCAGCTTCAGCTGATCGAGTTCTTTCCTCAGTTCTTTGACCTCTTCGCTGGTGGCCTGGCGCTGGGTGTTTCCAGCCAGGCGCTGCTTTCCGGCTTCCAGGAATTCCTTCGACCACTTGTAATACGAGTTCTGGTTGATGCCCTCCCGGCGGCATAGCTCCGCGATCGGAAGGTCGCCCCGCAAACCTTCGATCACGATGCGGATTTTCTCTTCGGCGCTATACTTCTTGCGTGTGTTGCGGCGGATGTTCTTGACCGTGGCTTCTGCGGTGGATTTCTTCTCGGCCATGCGTGTCTCCTTTGTGGTGTTAACCGTCTTTTGGCCGAAAAGTCTCTATTAGTTTCAGGCTTGTTTTTGTCTCACTTTTTCTGACACGCTACACATGGACATACAGCTTTATCATGCGCCCTTCTATGAGTGTGCCATCTTGCATCTCCCATGTCTGTCCGAGCGTTGAAGGGGCTATTGTCGTGTAGGAGGAGAGACCCGGAAGTTCTGCTGGTTTGTCCGGTTGATATGGTTCAAATCGTAGATATGGGCTTTCCATGCTGTAATCTTCCGCTATATTGTTCAGGAGACTTTGGAACTCGCGCCTGGGCATCGTTGTCAGGATGTCAACATCAATGCTGGCGCGCTGCCTCTCCTTGGGAACGAATAGCTGGACCGCCGCGCCGCCCTTAAGGCGGCAAGATTCCGAAGCTCGATGTTGCACCTGAGCGTATAGCTCATAGTCCCAGATAAGAGCTTCCAGGCTGTTGGCCTGAGCATATCCGAATATATCTGCCTGCTGCTGTAATCTACTCTCTGAGAAGGCGGCTGATGGAACGATGAGGTTGGAGGGGCGCTCAATTGCTGTATTCATTGGGTCACGATCTCATCGAGCGCAGGCAGGCGTCGGGTAAATTTATTTCGGGATTTCGGTTTCTTGATGTAGGTTTTAGGAATATCAATCCGGTCTTTGAACTTCCAGAAGATCCAAGTGATTTCATTCCGAAAGCGTCTCATACCCGCATATCGGAGCATCTTTGGATATTCCAAAGACAACGAGGTTAGGACGTTGTAATAGATCCGCATCACCTCCGCCTCATCCAAGGGATAGCGCTCGCGAGTCACCTCATAATACAAGTCCACCAGCGCTCTTTCGGTGGTTGCCAATCCATCATCGACCGCATAGAAGTTGGTTGTTTTTCGTACTATCACCAGACGATCTGCTGGGGTCAAATCCAAGGCGACGTTTAATTGGGTGGGGGAAGGATTTCTTAATGGAACGAAATCGGAGCTCTCAATGGCCTCCATCGCCCAATCCTCCGACCCGCTTTGCACCCAACAGAAATGTGGATAACGGCGCAGGATCAGATGTGTGTATCCGACAAGGATGTCCAGGCAGGAAATCGAAAATTGTATTCCCTCATTTTTCAGGATGTGATATAGCCTCTTGCTGTCATCGGAAAGACTGTTCAGGGAAATCCTCGGCGTCGGTTTCTCGATAAACGCATAGTTGCCCCTCCCAGTCCTAACAATCAAACCCTTTTCAACCAATTCACTTAGAATCAAGCTTGTCGATCGGTCACTCAAATTTAGTGCCTTCTTAGCGCTGCTTATGCTAAATGCTTTTTCACCAAAGATCTTCTTAATCTTTGAGAAACCTGTATGAATGCGGTCATCACTTAGTGTTTTGCCCATGGTTATTTCTTTAAGAAATTTCCTTCCTAATTTCTTTGGAGCATATCTGTTGCGCCTTTGTAGAAAATATCATTAATTCTACAAAAGAGCAATACATTATCACGGGTATGGATAAGAAAATAAGGGTGAAATGGGGCGGTAAAAAAGAGTATCCAGTTACGTGATTTATGACGATCAAAGATGAGGGTAAAAAGTGCGTGAAAGACTTGTCCGAAAAGAGACTTGAATATAGAATGTGATCGTTAGGTTCTGGCAGTACCATACAGATGTGGTTGTAAGAATTCAACAAGTGTTGACTCGTCGGTGGAAATAACTCCAACGGATACTTGAAAGGAGCGCACAGGGGATACAGGCTGAATCGCCCGCTCAGGGACGGTCTCCGAAAAACGGAAAAATCCACCGCATAAGCCCTTGGTCACTGGTTCAAATCCAGTCGTCGCCACCTGACACTCCCACTCCAACACATAAATCGGGCTTTTGGGCGCGATTCTCCCCCACCGCAGACCTATCTCGAAGGGCAGGTCTGTCTTTATCTCCCTATTTTGGACACAACTCGATTTTTGGCTTTTTGACCGAGAGCCTTTACTCATCCAATTTGATTTCTCTTTTCACTCGCGAAACTCCATTCACCTTCTTGGTTCTTCGCTGATCTCTCGTTTACTTGGACTATAGATTCCTTGTTTGCATCTCTCCATATTTCCATAAGATGATTGTTTCCTTGTGGGGTGGATCCATTGGAATGGTAAGTCACCGTTTGGCTTCCCGTTTCCTTATCAAATCCATAGGGTTTTTTCAATCAGACTTCAACATAAAAGGGGTAATCCCTTACCCAAATTCCATTAGGTGGGAGATTCTATCGGTCACATTTTCTAGTCCGGAATCATCCAATTCGTCGAGAAGGTCCCAAGTTTCCGTTGCCCGAACCTGCTCTCCCGGTGCGATGTGGTGCAAAGGAGCCAATGATTCAAGTTCAAAGAACCGGTCATTGCAGAAAATTTCTGCATTGCAATTCCCATCAGGGTGGGAAGCATGGGGGTGCACATCGGTCGTCTTCCGAAAGAGGACGTCGTTGATCCAGTAGGCTAACCATCCGTGTGGATTGAAATAGCCGATCTTGAAGGGAGGCAGCCCCGCATTGGCTTTGAGTAGAAGGAAATCATCGTCCCAGTGCAGGCGCGGATCACGGATACGCGTGTAGGGCCAGAGCGATATGTTGCGGTTTGGGAGTAGCCCGTGAGGGTCGGCATTCTCTCTCGGCATGGGGGCGATGGCGACACCACCCAGGCGCAGCTGGGTGATCGACCAGGGAGCTAACTTGACGATCTGGTCTCCATGATTGCTCAAAGTGTGTACCAGGTGGACTTCGGGCTTGTTCTTAGCCAAACGCACTTCGATGGACTTGCGGATCCCGGTGTGTGGATCTACCTGCCCTTCCATGAGTATCCCATCTTGTAGTTCGGTGATTGTATTCCCATCATCCTCCAGGAAGTACGTTCGCGGCATGGCCTCGGGTGCGTGCCACAAACGGTGGCCACCCCACATATGGTAGTCACCATATTCTGTCGGAACCACAAAGTCAGGGATTTCGGCAAACAGGTTCGACGAGTCTCGGAAGTGCAGCCGCACGATGCGTGGACCGGCATGCTCCAATACCTCAAGGTGCACGAATTCAGAAGAGATGTGTCTGGTTGGCAGCCCGAAAAAACCGTTCATGCGACCATTCGATTGAAACACGGTTTTAATGCCGGGTAAAGCTCACGGTATAGGCTATAAACCTCTTCATACTTGTGTGTAGCCTCCGAATTCGGGCAAACATATCCTGTGATCTGGATCGTGTCCTCGCAGGCTGCATCTACGCTTGGCCAGTGCCCGGAACCCACTCCCGCCAGGAGCGCAGCGCCATAGGCTGCTCCTTCGGTGGAATTGACCGTCACCAGCTCGCTATCGAATACATCCGCCAGGATTTGTTGCCAGAGCAAGCTTTTCGCTCCCCCGCCCGAGATTCTCACCTGGTCGATCGAAGCCAAACCGGTTTGCTTCATCAACTTAAAAGAGTCTTTCAAGCCAAACGCAACTCCTTCCAGAACCGATCGTGTAAGATGGTCCATGGTATGGCGGATCGTCAACCCAACAAAGGCACCGCGCGCACGGGGATCGGGATGGGGGGTTCGCTCGCCGGTCAGGTAGGGCAGAAAGAGCAAGTCATCCGCCCCGGGAGCAATTTCCGCTGCAGGCTCGAGCAACAGGTCGTAATCCGCGTTTGGTGCGAACGTGTCCCGGTACCAACGCAATGATCCTGCTGCGGAAAGCATCACCCCCATAAGATGCCAGCGGTCTGGAACTGAATGGCAAAACGAATGCAAACGCCCCTCAGGTTCTATGAATGGCGAGTCGGTTGTAGCGAAGACTACTCCACTCGTGCCCAAAGTCAGCGCCACAATTCCTTCATGGATTGCGCCAACGCCAACTGCTTGTGCGGCTTGATCGCCGCCGCCCGCTACAACTGGAATCCCGGCTGGTAAACCGGTTTGTTCTGCCGCTTCCGAAGTTACCGTCCCAGTGACTTCCGGGCCCTCGTACAGTTCGGGCATCCACTTCGGGGTTATTTCCAGCGCAGATAGGATTTCAGGCGACCAACAGCGAGACTTCAAATTCATGAGCACCGTGCCAGCTCCATCCGCTTTATCCATCGCCAGGCTGCTGGTCAATTTGTAACGGACGAAGTCCTTCGGTAAAAGCACGTGGGCTATTCGCGCGTACACGTCGGGCTCGTTCTCCTGCACCCATAGGATTTTCGGAGCAGTGAAACCTGTCAGTGCCACATTGCCTGTGATCTGTATGAACCTCTCCTTGCCGACGCGAGCATGAATCTCATCACACTGTGACTGGGTACGCTGGTCGTTCCACAGGATCGCCGGGCGTAAGACTTCTCCCGCCTCGTCCAGCAAAACGAGTCCATGCATTTGACCCGTCAAACCGACTGCCGCGATGCTATCCTCGGCCAGTTCGGCCTGCGTCAATGCCGTACGGATGCTGGCTTTCGCCGCCGTCCACCATTGCCCCGGATCTTGCTCAGACCACAGTGGCCTCGGAGTCTGCAGCGTATGCGGTGAGGAGGCGGATGCGCATATCTTGCCGCTCTCGTCCATGACGATCGCCTTGCTGCCTGTCGTTGAAATGTCTACACCAAGAAAATGTGGCATGTGATTTCCTCTAGCGATTCCAGATTCACTGAGTAGTCACGTGTCAGACACGCAAGGTCCTTAGGCTACGCTTACTGGGCACGTGAACACCCGCTCCTTGACTTCCACCTTTGGATCTCCTACGATCTCGAACACGCCTCGCAAACGGATGTCCTGCGACGAGCTTCCCACCATCACGCTTATCTGACCCGCCTCGAGTACAAGTCTCAGATCCAGGTCGTAGAAGGCTAGTTGGTTGATGTCTAAGTGGAAGGTGATCTGCCTGACTTCACCCGGTTCCAGCTTCAAGCGTTGATAGCCTTTTAATTCTTTAATCGGACGTGTTGTGCAAGCCAATACATCATGAATATAGAGCTGCACGACTTCTTCGCCGGATACCTGGCCGATATTTTCAATATCCAACGATATATCGACGAGTTCGCCACTACGCACCTGCTCGGGCTGGATCGTCAGACAGCGGTACTCAAAATCCGTATAGCTCAAGCCATGGCCAAAGGGGTACAGGGGCGTGACCTTCTCGGTCACGTAATCCTCATACCAGTGAGATTTGGTCCCGGCCGGCTTGGAGTTGTAGAAGATCGGCACCTGCCCGACGGAGCGCGGGAATGTGATCGGCAGCTTCCCGCCGGGATTCACATCGCCGAAAAGCACTTCCGCGATCGCATTGCCACCTTCCTCGCCCGGCAGCCAGGCTTCCAAGATGGCATCGGCGCGTTCCGCCAGCATGGATAGAGAATAAGGGCGACCCGTGATCAATACCACCACAACCGGAATCCCGGTTGCCATGAGCACCTCGGCAAGTTCTTCCTGATTACCCGGTAATTTAAGGTCCGAGCTATCACGCGTCTCCCCCGTACTGCAATCGAGAGTCAGCCCTGAACGGTCGCCAAGCACCAAAACCACCACCTCGGCTTGTCGTGCAGCCTGCAGTGCCTTTTCGAAGCTGGGGTGGTCGCCGTCAGGCGAATCGTATCCGATAGCGTAATGCAAGGCTGTGTCTGGGGAGATAAGCGACCGGATGCCTTCCAGCACAGTCGTGACCTTGACGTCAGCTTGGGTGAGCATCTCTAGGTCGCCTTTGGAGAAGGAGGAATTCTCAGGTGCCTTCCATTGCATCAGCTGGCTCATCGCGGCATAGGTGTAGTCTCCAAGTTGGTTGCGCCCCTCGTCGGCATTCGGTCCGATGACCGCCAGACTCCGAATCGACTTTGGTAGGGGTAGCAGCCCATTATTCTTCAGCAGCACCATCGTTTTCCGGGCGATCTCACGCGCCAATTTTCTCTGGCCTGGGGTTTCGAACACTTCTAAAACCTTGCCTTCATCAACGTATGGATTGTCGAACAAGCCCAACTCAATCTTTTTCCGCAAATGCCGCGCAACGGCTTGATCAACCAGCTCAAGACTAACTTCCTTGCGTTGTACGGCGGTTTTGAGCGGCTCACCGTAGCAGACAGTATCGGGAAGCTCCACGTCGATGCCAGCCTTCAACGCCAGACTTGCTGCATAACCGGGACTGGCAGCGATCTTATGGAAGGTGTGGAGCATGATGATCGCTTCGTAGTCTGAAACAACCAATCCGTCGAACCCCATTTCATGGCGTAGCAAATCGGTCATTATACGGCGTGAGGCTGCCACAACTTCGCTGTCCAGTTCGGGGTAGGCGTTCATGACCGAAGCCACCTTTGCCTCGCGAATCACGGCCTGAAAGGGCGCCAGGTAGTCTTGGAAGATCTCCCGCATTCCAAGGTGGACTGGTGCGCAGTTGAGCCCGCCTTGCGGAAGGCCATGACCTACGAAGTGCTTTGCAGTAGCCATGACGCCTTCCGCCAGGGTGCTGGATTGTAGACCGCGCACGTAAGCCATCCCAAAATGGCTGACCAGGGTTGGATCTTCGCCAAAGGTCTCCTCCACGCGCCCCCAGCGCGGGTCGCGGGCAACATCCAGCACTGGCGCCAGACCCTGACGGGCACCGATGGCGAGAAGTTGGGCGCGAATTGCGGTCGTCATTGCTTCGGCCAGCTCAGGTTGGAAGCTGCTAGCCAGTCCCAGCATCTGCGGGTAGACCGTACCGCCCATCATCACAGCGCCGGAGCAACATTCTTCGTGGAAAATGGCCGGGATTCCCATGCGAGTCTTTTCCACTAGGAATCGCTGAAGAGCGTTCGCCGTTTTGGCCGCATCCACCGGTTCGAGCGTGGAAGCGCCAGCTAGACGGGTGATCTGCCCGATGCCGTGCCTGAGCTTGTCCGCAGTTTTATCCCAATCCAGCGCACCGCTGGTTTGCAGGTCGAATATCCAATACGACCCGATCTGGGCAAGCTTTTCCTCCAGGGTCATCTGCGAGAGCATGTTTTGTACGTGTCGTTCGATAGATTCCATATACTGCCTTTCTTTTTCTTAATGACCTTAGAGACGAGATGTTTGAATCCATTTCCTCGGGCGAACTGAGTGGAGGAGAATGTGGCCGGAGCGCGGAGTAGGGGACATACCCCGGTTCATTCGATTTAGGCGCTCTGGTCATCTGTTAGTACATAACGCAAACTTCCACTCAGGTTGCCGCGCTTCTTTACGCCATCTTTCGGGAGAATATGTTTCACAGCCCTCTGACGTGCGAAAGTTCTAACACACCATTCAACGGACGCCTAACAGTAGCTCGTTAGTCAGCTGATCGAGTCTCTCGTACTGCAGGCCGCGCCTGGCCAGCGCCTGGCGGTCGAAGGTTTCAGACGCTAAGCCTTTTACTTTTTCGGGGCTGTACTTACCAAAGTAAGCCTCCATTGCGCCGTCGTCGGCGTTGATTTCGGCCAGGAGAGCCTGGATCTCGCTATCGGCATTCCACTGAGCGGCCTTTTCCTTCAAGATCAAATAGGTCCGCATACAGCCGCGTGCGAAATCTTTGACCCCTTCGTAATCTTCGGTGCGATAGGCATGGGCATCGAAATGCCGGCTGCCATTATAGCGGTGATCCTCCAGTAGTTTTACCAGCCAGAAGGCGCTCTTCAGATCTACCGCGCCAAAGCGGAAGTCCTGGTCGTAGCGGCCGAAAGCCTGGTCGTTGAGATCGATATGAAATAATTTGCCAGCGTCCAATGCTTGGGCGACGGCGTGAACGAAATTGAGTCCGGCCATGTGCTCATGCGCCACCTCGGGATTCACGCCGACCATTTCGGGGTGATCCAGGGTGGTGATGAAGGCCAGCATATGGCCTGTCGTTGCATTGAAGATGTGGCCGCGCGGTTCGTTCGGCTTGGCTTCCAGGGCAAACCTGAGGTCATATTTCTTGTCGCGCACGTACTCACATAGGAAGTTCATGGCTTCGCGCGAGCGCTCGATAGAGGCGACCGGGTCCTTTGCAGCATCGGTCTCGGTGCCTTCCCGCCCGCCCCAGAAGACATAGATGTGGGCCCCCAGTTCAACACCCAGATCGATGGCTTGCATGGTCTTCTTCAGGGCATAAGCCCGCACGCGCGCGTCGTTGGAGGTGAACGCACCGTCCTTGAAAACAGGATCGCTGAACAGGTTCGTGGTCGCCATCGGGACTACCAGACCCGTCTCGTCCAGCGCATCTTTGAAATCACGCACGATGCGGTCTCGCTCCGCAGGTGTTGCGTCAATGGGTACCAGGTCGTTGTCGTGGAAGTTGACTCCCCAAGCGCCCACTTCCGCTAGAAGGTGGACGAGCTCCACCGGTGATTTTTCCGGCCGCACCGGGCTCCCAAAAGGGTCGCGCCCAACGTTGCCGACTGTCCACAAGCCAAAGGTGAATTTATGCTCGGGTTTGGGAATATAGTCTGCCATGGTGACCTCCTTAGAATTAAAGTCTTAGGTATCGAAGCCGCTTTTGGTGTAGATCAAATCCATGTAGTTTAGTAAGCCGTCATTCCGGCAGCACCGTGATTTCCTGGCGGCAGAAAGCTGGCACGGGTTGCCGCCTTGGGCTATCCCAGATGATTGGCAAACCGGTTGCGAAAACTCGCTGTTGAACGCCCCAACCAAAGTCACGGTCCTACTACTTCTATCCTTTGATGGCACCGGCTGTAAGGCCGGATACAATTTGCCGTTCGGCGAACATGTAGAAAATGATTGCCGGTAAGGCGGATAAGGTTACGAAAGCTGCCGTAAGCGCTAAATCTGAACTGTACTGCCCCTGGAACTGCATGGTGCCGAGCGGTAGGGTCCAGAGGGAGTCGCTGTTGAGAAGAACCAGGGGGGTGAGCAGATCATTCCAGCTTATGATCATGGTCAATGCTCCAATGGCCGCCAAAGCCGGGCGCGCCAGTGGGAGCAAGATGCGCCAGAAAAAGCCGAAGGGATTACAGCCGTCGATGTATGCCGCATCCTGCAGTTCCATTGGGATCGATGTGAAAAAACCGCGCAAGATCAAGATGTTACCTGATATTCCAAAAGCCGTTTGCACCAGGATTACCGCCAAGAGGCTATCAATCAGATGCATCTGGCGGACGACAAGATAGACCGGCATGATCGCAACGGTGATTGGGAACATCAGCCCTAGAGTTAGAAAGTTAAAAGCCAGGTCCTTGCCGTGAAATTGCATGCGGGCAAATACAAAGGACGCCAGGCTGCAAATGATCAACACGCCCGCCGTCGTCCCCAACATCACGGCTACGCTATTGCGCAGCATGGTCCAAAACGAGGGGGTTCTTAGAATCACTTCAAAGTTTTCCCAATGAGCAGGAATAGGAAGTGTATATGGATGTGAAAACATTTCGCCGCGCGTTTTCAGGGCACCAAAGACCATGATCACGACGGGCACCAAAATAATCAAGGTAATGATGGAGAGTATGAGGTACTGGAAAAGCCTGGGTTGCAGCCTTTTGATATATCTTCCTTTATGAACATTGACGGTTGCCATGGAAGTCCCTCTCTAGAGACCACTCAGATAATCTGGCTGGCGGGCAAGCCATAGGTACGTTATCGAGAAAATAAGGCAAATTGCCAACATCACGAGCGCCACCGCCGAGCCATACCCCAGCTGGAAGCGGATGAAGGCATAGCGATACATGTAAGTAGACATAACTTCGCTGGCGTTGACGGGTCCTCCCCGGGTCATAATCCAGATCAAGTTAAACTGAGTCAGCGAGCCCAAAACGGAAAGTTGGACAGTGGTACGAATGGTGCTGCCGAGCAAGGGGATCGTAATATGACGAATCGTCTGCCAGCGGTTGGCGCCATCGATCATGGCGGCCTCTTCGATTTCTCTGGGGATGTTTTGTAAGCCGGCCATATATAACAACATATGCAATCCGAAATATTTCCATGTTAAAACGACGAAGATACAACCCATGACCTGGTTCAAATTACCCAGGAAATTCTGAGCATGGACACCTGGTATCAGCACCAAAATTGCGTTGATAAGGCCGCGCTCGGGATCCGGGCTGAACAGACTCATCCAGATGATGGCAGTGATGACTTCTGAAAGCACATAAGGCATAAAGAAAATGGCCCGGAAAAATGCTCGGCCGGGCAAGTCTCGCCCTACCATGATGGCGAGCATTAAGGCCAAAGGCAGCTGGAGGGAGAGGGAGAGAACCACGATCAAGAGACAATTCCCTATCGATTTCGTGAATACATGATCGGTCAGGATTTGCTTGAAATTATCCAGGCCAACAAAAATTGTGGCGGGTCCCATACCGTTCCAGTTGAACATACTGAAGTAAACGGCTCGAACGATGGGATAAATGATAAAAAGAATAAAAATAGCAAAAGCGGGCAGTAAGAACAGAAAGATAGCCAGACGATCCTGAATTCGGCGAGGAGGACTGATTCGCGGTTGCCACTTCAAGGGAGCTTTTATGACGTGGGGTATATCCATGAACACTCCCCTTTCCTATTTCAAATAGGAAGGATACCAACGGAATGGAGAGATTCTGGTATGGGTTATCGATGTGAAAGTCACCGAGTCGAATTCCGATGCTGGGGCTTTGCGCAACGCAACAGTGAAATTTTAAAGGACGCTTCGCACTCCAGTGTAAGTGTAACGATGACGGTCACATGATAAGGTAATTCAATGGGGGTGGTTTCCCAACCACCCCCATGTTAAAAGAATCTGGTTTACTGACCGAAAACCTGCTTGGCCCCATCTTCAATGGCCTGGGCAACCTGCTCAGGTGAGCTTACGCCAGCGTAAAGACCGGCAACCGCTTCATTGATGATGGAACCCATCGCTGAAGGCATATACTGATCATAGTAGAGTTGGAAGTAATTTGCAGCAGCAAAACCTTGCTGGACCAGGATCATATTGGGATCGGTCAGACCAACCTCGCCGCCTTTGACAACCGGGATGCCAGCACCGATCGCTGCAACCCGCTCCTGTTGTTTTGGTGCGGTCAGGTATTTGACAAAGTCAACTGCTTCGGGTGGGGCATCCTTGCCAATGGCGAATCCATTACCACCACCCATGGCATCTGTTAAGGCACCAGCGCCTCCTTCGACGGCCGGGAAGCTGAAGAAGCCCAGATTAACGACACCGACCCCGTCGGCAGATTGAGCAGATTCGACAGAGGGCGCCCACTGCCCTGAGAGTTCCATGGCCGCTTTGCCGTTGCCAAAAGTGCCCTGCATTTCATCGTGCACGGCGCCAAGGAAACCAGCCTGGAATGGCTCGAGGGCAATCAGCTCCTGTAACTTCTCGCCGGCTTCTACAAAGCAGGAATCGGTAAAGGAACCTGTGCGGTTTGCAGCAGCCAGAAAACCGTCCTTTCCGCAGATGCGAGTGGCGAGATACGACCAGATGTGCATGCCGGTCCAGGTATCTTTTTCGCCTAAGGCGATGGGGACGATGCCAGCAGCCTTAAGGGCCTTGACATCATCGAGGAGTTCCGTCCAGGTCGTTGGGGGTTGGGTGATATTCGCCTGGGCGAACAGATCCTTGTTGTACCACCAACCGACCATGCCCATGTCCCACGGTACGCCGTAATTCTCGCCGTCAAGGGCATAGACCGCCAGCGCACCGGGTGCGAAGGAATTGCGCCAAGCGCCGCCATCTGCATCCAGATAGGAGGTAATGTCCTGAAGCAGGCCAGCGTTGATCTGGTCATTCATGGTACCGCCGCCCCAGCTCTGGAAGATGTCCGGCGGTTCCCCGGATTGCATGACGGTGGTCAGCTTGGTCTTAAAGGCCTCGTTTTCCAGTACCGTGATATTAATCGTCACGTTGGAATGGGCGGCCGTGTACTCATTGGCCATATCCTGCCAGAGCGACTTGCCCGGATCTACGGTGGTAATATGCCACCATTCCACGGTAACTGGCGCAGCCCCTGATGGTGCTTCCCAGCCCTGGGTATCCCATTCATGCGGGATGCCCTTGGCGTCCAGGCCGGCCTCGTAGTCTTTGAGGGTGGCAGGCGTGATTATATCCACGCCAGTGTCGATAACTCCATCCACCACTCCCATTTCAGACATGGCCGCATCCACGCCCTTCGTGGCCATCAGGTAAATAACCTGCACCGACTTATAGCCCATGTCAAACTCGCGTTGGGCTACAGTGGCGTCAATCACGCCCTCCTTGATGCCGTTGATGATGTCGGTGGTGGCATCGAAGCAAACCAGCTTGGTCAATCCTACCCGACCGGCCTCCTTGATGGCCGTCGCCCAGGCTGGGCCGTTATAGGCATATACGCCGAATGCTCCAGCCAGATCCGGGTTAGCCGAAAGGACAGAATTGGCCAGTTCCAGCGCGCGGGCAGAATCCTCCTGGTCATTCACGGGCTCTAGAGTCTCAATGTCAGTTCCCTTAATTCCGTCCAGGAAACCATCGGTGCGTTGCAGCGCGTTCAGAGCTGTGTCAGAACCACGACCAATGCCAACCGTTCCGCCCTCGGGCAGCAGCTGCACCATCGCCTCTCCTGCTGCTTGACCAGCCGAGTAGTTGTCTGTGCCGATGTATACCTGCGAGACAGATCCATCAACTGGCGGCGTGTCCAGAGTAGTGACGAAGATTCCCGCATCAGCCGCCTTCTTCATTACTGGCTCAAGTGCGTTGGGATCGGAGGGGGCAATGGCGATGCCGGTTACACCCTGGGCTACGTAGGTCTCCATGGTCTCTATTTGAGCGGCAACATCCTCTTGCTGAGGTACAAAGAAGATGGCCTGGTCGGCATTCAAACCCAGGTCTTCAGCCGCCGCAATAACACCCTTCTCGACATTGCTCCAGTAGGGGTGCACTGACTTACCAATGACAACGACCGTGAACTCCGCAGGAACTTCTGCAGCAGGGGTTTCTGCGGCAGGGGCACAAGAACCAAGCAAGACTGTGATCAAAATCACATAAAACAGTTGCTTAAGAGTCTTCATCTCACTTCTCCCTTTTCTTCGTGTATCGATCGGTCTTTCATCTATGGGAACTGAAATCGAGTAAATTTCATTTACAGATCACCTCCAGTCCTTTATTCGGTGCTTTGTTCGGAGAAATCATCTCTAGCTCCGATCATGTACGACAAGATGCGTTCACGAAACTCTCGAATGTCTCCACTTACGGGGCAATCTGCCACCTTGCGACCATGACGCAGTACGATGATTCTGTCACTCACCTCATAAACATCCTCCAGGCGATGGCTAATCATTATGATGGAGCTACCAAGGCTCTTGAGTTCTCTAATCAAGTCCAACACCTTGCCTATCGCAGCTACACTCAAGGCAGCGGTTGGCTCATCCATGATGATGACTTTGGCATCGAAGGCTGTCGCTCTAGCAATGGCTACGGCTTGACGTTGACCGCCCGATAGGTTCTCAACCTTCAAACGCACATTATCGATTTCGATTCTTAGGCGATCCAAAAGACTTCGTGCCTGCTCTTCCATAGATTTCTTGTTCATCATTCCTATCGGGCCGAGTTTCCATTTCACGATCTCGCGCCCTAGGAAAACGTTCGCAGACACATCCAGATTATTAGCCAGGGCGTAGTCTTGGTACACCATTTCAATACCTAGACGACGAGAATCCTCTGGGTTAGTGATATGCACCTTTTTTGAATTAATCCGTATGTCTCCGGCATCCGGGAGATAAGCACCACTGAGGACTTTCATCAGGGTGGATTTACCCGCAGCATTGTCCCCAACAAGCCCTAATACTTCGCCATGATCTAATGTCAAGGCCACACTGCGAAGAGCCTGTACAGCCCCGAAGCTCTTTTGAATATTTACCATCTTTACGATCGGTGCTGCGGTCATTGCTCTGCTCCCAACCTACCTGCTGCGCTGTCTTCGTAAGGTATCGTAAGTGACCGCGATAACCAGTACGATACCGAGGATCACGTTTTGTAAGTAGGATGACAGGTTGATAAGTACCATCCCGTTGATCATGACGCCCATAATTGCGGCTCCCAAGATCACACCAAGTACGGACCCCTCACCCCCGAAGAGGCTAGTGCCCCCGATGACCGCAGCGGCAATGGCCCATAATTCGTACGCGGTGCCTACGGTGGGGGTACCCTGCCCCAGGCGAGAAGCCAATATGATCCCGACGAGGCAGGCTAAAATACTGCTCGTGATATAGCTATATATGCGCACGCGGTTGACATGAACCCCTGATACCCGCGCTGCTTCGATGTTGCCCCCAATAGCATAGATGTGACGTCCTAGCGTTGTTGAAATCAACGTGAAGGAGCTGATAAGTGCTATTACTACCAAGATGATGAACATGATTGGGATCTGAAATATCTGCCCCTGCCCGAGCCTCAAGAAAGGAAAGTCCGACACGAAGACGATTGGGTAGCCTCTAGTTATATAAGCGGCTAAACCTCGTGCCATGAGCCAAGTGCCGAGTGTGATGATGAAAGGGGGGATATTCAACTTTGCGACGCTGAAACCATGCCAGAGTCCTACAAGACTTGCCAGGATAAAAACGATGATGATGGAAAGAGGAATGCTTAATGCCGGGATGGAACCAACTCCTTTGACCATCAACGTGGCTGATATCACTCCCGTAAGAGCGGTCATCGATCCCACGGACAGGTCTATACCACCCGTGATAATGACAAACAGCTCACCAATGGCTAACAGCCCAAAGGTGGCCACGAAACGCATGATGACAGCCAGGTTGGCAGGTTTTAGAAAGGTATCCGGTCTCTTCCAATAGAAGAACAAACACAGGACTAGAAAAGCAATGGTCACATTTAATTCGCGGAACTTGAGAATGTTGGCTAGCTTTTTAGTCCACGAGGTAGAATATTTTTCTGTACTATCTCTGATGGCTTCGTTGCTTTCCATTCCGGTGACCACCTCAGGTATTGGATCTTAATGTGATCAAATGCTTTGTCCCATTGAATCTGTTCTGCAGGTGTAAGTTACTAGCCTCATAAATATACGAACCTAACCCTGGCTCTCGTCACCGTAGTATTTGTATGGTGTGCACCGAGGATCTTTTTGTGTGTAGAAGTCACCCCTGGGTCGCAGGCTACCAGCACGAACGCTGCGGTCGTTGCGGAAGGCATTTGGGTTATCGATGTACTGGACGCGGGCCATGCAAAGCAAGCGATGCGTAAGACCCTCATAACGATGCTGATCTTGCGAGTTGTTGCTTCTCCTTATTGATGTGGCGGAAGAAGTGCTCGTGCTGTGCGGAGACATTCTCCATCCATAACTGCATGTCTTCCTTCCGTCGGTTCGGGGTTAAGGAAGCCTTACAATTTCGTACAGAACGGACGATGTGGTCAACCCCTTTCTCTAAATTCGCTCCACGGCCTCCCGTCCGACGACCGCCTGTCACGTGTGTTTCAGGCAGAGCCTATTCGCTCTTGACCAACGCTTGGCAGGAATCACGGACAACGAGTCGGGTTTGCATTTTGTAGGTTTGAGCCTCCAGCAGCTCGCCATGGATCAGCTTGATAAGCATTTGTGTGGCGATAAAGCCCATCTCGGAAATGAACTGATCTATACAGGTCAGTCGCATGTATTTCGATTCCGTGATGTTGTCGAAACCAATCACAGAAAGATCTTCTGGGATTCGCAGTCCCATCTCCTCCGCCACCTGATAGATGCCCATCGCCGTCTGGTCGTTGGAGGCGAAAATAGCTGTGGGTGGATGATCAAGAGACAAAAGCCCTCTGGCGGCGTAAGCGCCAGTCTTGGTCGTATAATCGCCGGGCGCAATTAAAGCCGGATCGATGGCGATTCCCGCTTTTTCTAATGAATCACGGTAACCCTTCAAGCGCCGATTTGAGCTTTCGAGTTCATTACGGCCGCTGATATGGGCAATGCGGTAGTGTCCCAATCCAAGCAGATATTCCATCGCATCCACTGCGCCTGCGTAATTGGTGGCGTGCACGGAGGGATAATGGGGATTGCTCATCAGCGGATCGATGGAGACAATCGGCGCATCGGTGGAAAACTCACCCGACACTGGAGCAACGATGATGGCACCATCGGTGATGGAATTCGTAAGCAGGGAGACGTATTTTTGTTCGTGTGAGGCGGCTTCGCTTTTACGCACATCGCCCGAGGTGTACACTAGCAGATCAAACTCGGATTCGGCAATCGCCCGATTGACACCTTTCATCACCTCGATGGCAAATGGATAGGCGATGTCAGGCATAATCAGGCCGACCATGTTGTTCTTCTGGCTGCGCATGCTGCGCGCCGCCAGGTTGGTGGCATAGCCTAATTCGTCGATAACGGACAGGATGCGATCTTGAGTGTCTCTGGCCACGTCTGTCTTACCGTTTAAAACCCGCGAGACGGTTGACACGGAGAAACCCGCCGTTTTGGCGACGTCACGAATTGTTACCGCGCGTCTCTTCTTTTGCACATCGAACCTCGGTAAAGGGTGTTATGATTACGGTAACGTTACCGGCAACGTTACCGTAATCATCTCATAACATGACATAAAAGTCAACTGCCTCTCATCAAGTTGTTATAGTCCAATGAAAATGTCAGGTTTGAATAGTTCAGTGAAAATGTCACCTTATGGACAAAGAGGTGACATTGACAAGCAAGGAACAGAAACGGTTATACGTGCTGAACGAGGTCGAAG
>DAOUEL010000018.1:0-18322 GCA_034430595.1 Anaerolineales bacterium
GGTCAGCCAGGCACGTTTCGACATCCCGGCGGCAAGAGCGCAGATGGACTCCCCGAGCATGCGGCTCGAGCACCTGCGCTACCAGCTTGGCGACCTGAGCGTTCTCCTGATCAGCGAGCAGCTCGTGCGCCTCCCACCGTTTGGAGGTTGTTGCGCGCGTGAAGAGCACGACCACTTCCACCTCGGCTAGCGAAAATGGAAGACGAGCAGCACGCCTGACTCGCGGGAAAGGCAGTGTTGCTACAGGCCCGACACGGGGCACTTCGAACGGTTGGATCGAGGCGGCTTCGGGGTTGTAGATATTTCCTGGCGATGATTTAGGCGCTGTGCGCCCGCTGGAGGTGCGTTTGGAGACCCGCCCAGGGTCGGGAGGCTCGTCGTCTTCAGAGCGGGGTTCGGACATTCCCTTGACAACAGGTTGGCCTGTGTTCTTCTTTGAGTTCATGGTTTATCTCTTGAGCGTGCCGCGAAATTGATTTCTCAGGCTGCTCTTTCCCTCGAATCTTTAGGATGTGCCTAGTCATGTATATCACGAAAAGCGTGGTAGGACCATGGAAGGGAGTGAGTATTTTTGTCCCAAAAACACCTGCCTTTGAAACTTTGAAATCTCCTTTCTCACTTCATAACCATCAGGTTTAAAAGGCAGCTAAGCGGACTGGAGCGAGCGTTGATTTTTATATCGTGGTTTGTGCTTTCACCTATATAATGTAGCCATAAATTCGGGCTGACCTATCCGCACGTCGCCGGAGTTGCGTGCATTTTATGAAGACGCTGAGAACTCCTTTCGTACGAATGCGTTCGACCGCCCTCCTGTCGCTGGAATATTTTGCAGCCAACCGGATAATCCACCTCGCTCGGGAATCAATACGTATTCGGATCGTGCACCCTTGGCGCAACGCCAGGCACCATGCAGGCTTCGTGCTGCTGCCGGATATCTCGAGATTTCCATATCTTCGCTTAATGAGATAGTCTGAGTTTGTGATCCTTCTAGATTGATCCTGGGACTGCATGTGCCAGGGCAAGCCAGAATTAGATCTCGAAATTGCATTGAAAATCAAGCAAAACAATACTGCAAGCTGGGTTCGGGGAGGTGTAGATGGAGTGAGACTGACTGTGAATCCGGGAACATGTATAGGCCTATAGGTCCTATCGTATCGTGCGATATTCGGGAGGGCAAGAGATGTCCGTAACAAAACGTTTGTTTCTGCTTCTTTCACTTCTTATCATCGCCGCCATGGTGCTCTCAGCTTGCGGCGGGGGTGGCGAAGAAGCGCAAGAACCTGCGGGCGGGGGAGAAGAGCCCGCCGCTCCGGCAGAAGGTGGCGAGGAAATGCCGGCCGAAGAGCGTAAAGTGGCCGTCTTTATCTTCACCGAAGAGTTCGATACCCTCAATCTCTACTATTCAAACATGTGGTTCTCGACGATCACGGATGCTATGTGGGATGTGTGGCCATGGCAGTTCGATGAGAACAACGATCCTTATCCTGTCATGCTGACTGAAATGCCCAGCGTGGAAAACGGAGGGATCTCAGCCGACGGCACGACGATAACTTTGAGTTTGCGCGATGACCTCATCTGGTCCGACGGCACGCCGCTCACCTCGGCCGACTTTGTGTTCACCCATGAAATGGTCGTGAACCCGGCCAACACCGTGGCGAGCACCTTCCCCAACGATCAGATCGAGTCGATAACTGCCCCCGACGACCTCACCGTCGTCATCACCTTCCCAGAGCCGTTCGTGCCCTGGGCGGCCACGCTGTTTCACACCATTCTGCCCAAACACATCCTCGAGCCGGTTTTCGAGAACGAGGGCACGATCGACAACGCCGATTGGAACCTCAACCCGACCGTCGGTGCCGGTCCCTTCGTCTTTACGGAGTGGGAATCGGGCAGCTTTGCACGTTTCGTGGCCAATGAGAACTACTGGGGCGATCCACCGCTGTTGGATGAGGTCTTCATCCGCTTTGTCCCGGATGATGCTGCGCAAATCAACGCATTGAAGGCCGGGGAAGGAGATCTCGGCACCTTCTTCTCCTACTCGGATGTTCCTGAGTTGGAGGCAGCCGGAGTAACAATCTACCCTGTCCAATCAGGCTATAACGAAGGCTGGTACATGCTCATCAGCGACGATGGGCATCCGGCTTTGAGGGATGTGCGCGTGCGCCAGGCGATCGCCATGGCCTTCGACCGGAATTCCCTGGTTGATGACCTGCTGCTCGGGTTGACCAAACCTGCCGCAACCTACTGGGACAATACGCCGTACGCCAACCCGGACCTCGCCCCCTGGCCCTATGATCCTGATATGGCCAACAGCCTGCTGGATGAAGCCGGTTGGGTCGATAGCAATGGTGACGGCACTCGCGATAAGGATGGGGTCGAGCTCGTGCTCTCGTACGGCACGACCACGCGAGAAGTACGCCAGGATACCCAGGCGGTCGCACAGCAGCAGTTAGCCGCGGTCGGAGTCGGGCTGGATTTGCAGAACTACGACTCGGACTTGTTCTTCGCGGTGGACGGGCCGGCCGCGCTGGGAGAGCTGGATATCATGGAGTGGTCGGACACCACGAACTACCCCGATCCAGACATCTCCTACTGGCTGATCAGCGAGATCCCGACCGAGGACTATCCTGTCGGGCTGAACTGGCAGCGGATCAACGACGAGGAGCTCGATGCGCTCTTCCAGCTGCAGCAAACCCAGGTCGACTTTGCTGAGCGCCAGGCTACCTTCTGGGAGATCAGCAAGCAGATCTACGAGAAGGTCTACTGGCTGGGCATCTGGCAGGATCCTGATCTCTTTGGCGTAAATGAAAGGCTGACCAACGTCATGCTTTCCGGCGTCACACCTTTCTTCAACATCGCCGAGTGGGACCTGGCAAAGTAAACCAGTCGGATTAACTGAATCGCACCTGGAGCGCTGGGATGGGAATTCCCATCCCAGCGCCAGACTAACATGTGAGCTCAAGCATCTCTCGAATTGATCGGTCGAGGTGGCCATGTCGCGCTACATCATACGGAGATTGCTGCAGGCGATTCCACTGCTCTTCATCATCAGCCTGATACTTTTCCTGCTCATGATGAGCATGGGCGATCCGCTGGCGACGATGGGCGGGCGCCGGATGACGCGTGCTTCCGACCGCGAACGCCTGACTCGCCAGCTCGGATTGGACAAACCCATCATGCTTCAGTACCTCTACTGGCTCGTGGGCAACGATTGGGACAAGCTCGACCTGGATGGCGATGGTGTGGCGGAAAGTCCCGGGACACGGCAAGGGGTCCTGCGCGGTGATTTTGGCACCTCGATCGTTAATCGTGGCAAGCCTGTACTGAAGGTCATCGGCGACCGGCTGCCCAACACACTCCTGCTCATGGTTCCAGCCGAGATTGTCATCATCCTGGGGGCGATGGTGGTTGGTATCACCTCCGCCTTGCGCCAGTACTCGCTGCTTGACCACACGATTACGACGATCAGTTTCATCCTGTACTCCATGCCGATTTTCTTTGTGGCCTTACTTTCGATGTTTATCTTCGCCGTCCTCTTTAAACGCTGGGGGCTGCCCTACCTGCCGACAGTTGGCATGTTTGATCCCAACGTCGGCAAGACACCCTCGCAGGTGCTGTGGCATTTGGTTTTACCTCTCTTCAGCATCGCCGCGATCTCGCTGGCGGGATACAGCCGCTACATCCGCAGTACGATGCTGGAGGTCATGAGCCAGGATTACATCCGCACGGCCAAGTCGAAAGGGCTACCCCGCCGGCGGGTGGTCATGGTCCACGCGCTGAAGAACGCCTCCCTGCCGATCGTGACCATCATCGGCCTGGATTTGCCTTTCCTGCTGGCCGGAGCGCTGGTGACGGAGAGTATTTTCGCCTGGCCGGGGATGGGGCGCCTGTTTATCGATCATCTGGAACGATCGGATACACCGGTCATCATGGGCATCCTGCTGTTGATCTCTGCTGCGGTTGTTTTCTTTCAATTACTCACAGATATCACCTATGCGTGGTTGGATCCACGGATACGCTACGATTAGGGGTGGCAAGTATGCAGCAGTCCGGGATGGATGCTCCTTCCATCAAGCTGACCGATGAACTCGAGGCGCCGCCGCTCAGCCTGAGGCAGCTCTTCCTTAGGCGTTTCCGTCGGCACACGATGGCGCTGGTCGGGGTCGCGGTGCTCATTGCGCTTGTTATTTACTCTTTTGGAGGCGGGTTCTTTTATAAGGAATCGGATGCGAATTTCACGGAGACCGGGAACCGGCTCCAGAATCCAACCCGCGCTCATCCTTTTGGCACGGACACCATCGGCAGGGACACATTTATCCGCACGATCTACGGCGGGCAGATTTCGCTGCTGATCGGTTTATGCGCCATGCTGGTTGAGTTGGTCATCGGCATCATGATCGGCGCACTGGCCGGCTACTACGGAAAGTGGATTGACAGCCTGTTGATGCGCTTTACCGAGGCCTGGCTCAACATCCCGGCGCTTTTCCTGCTCCTGATCATGGCCAAGGCCTTCGGCGGCAAGATCCCCGAGATTCAATTCCTCGGCCGCAGCTTCAGCGGGAGCGTGATCGTCATCATCCTGATCATCGGTGTCACCAGCTGGATGTACCTGGCGCGAATCGTGCGAGCCGAATTTCTCTCCCTTAAAGAGGAGGATTTCATCCTGGCGGCTCGCGAAAGCGGCAGTTCGAACTGGCGCATCATCATGAACCACATCCTCCCCAATACCGTGGCGCCGATTATCGTAGCCGCGACCCTAAGCGTGGCGAATGCCATCCTGCTCGAATCGTACATCAGCTTCCTGGGACTTGGCGTGCAGCCCCCGACCGCAACCTGGGGCAACATGTTGGAAGGAGCCCACGGGTATATCGAAAGCTCGCCCTGGCTGTGGTTCTTCCCCGGGTTGTTCATCCTGCTCACTGTGCTCAGTATTAATTTCATTGGCGATGGACTACGCGATGCGCTCGATCCACGCAGCCGTGCCGTCTGAGGTTCATTAAATCTGAATGGGTAGATTGCTTGAAGTCGAGGATCTCCAGGTCCGCTTCAACACTCCGGAAGGGGTAGTGCATGCCGTTAACGGTATCTCCTACCACCTGGATGAGGGTGAAACCCTGGCCGTCGTCGGTGAGAGCGGTTGCGGTAAATCGGTCAGCGTCATGTCGATTCTGGGTTTGATTCCGATACCTCCGGGGGAGATCCTGAAGGGCAGCGCTCGATTTCGCAATGTCGACCTGCTCCAGCTTTCAGAGAGTGAGCTCGAACATGTCCGGGGAGCGGAGATCGCCATGATCTTCCAGGATCCGATGACATCGCTCAACCCGGTGCTCACGATCGGGCTGCAGATCACCGAGAGCTTGATAATCCACCTGAACATGGACAGCGACGAGGCCAATGCCCGTGCGGCGGAGCTGCTCGAGCTGACCGGTTTCTCGCAAGCCGCGGCCCGCCTGGGTGATTATCCCCACCAGTTCTCGGGCGGCATGCGCCAGCGCGCGATGATATCGATGGCGCTGGGCTGCAACCCAAGCTTGTTGATCGCCGATGAACCCACGACCGCGCTCGATGTCACCATCCAGGCCCAGATCGTCGAGCTAGCGCTGAAACTGCGTGACCAGCTTGGAATGGCGATCATTTGGATTACGCATGACCTGGGGGTTGTTGCGCGCATGGCGGATCGGGTCCTGGTGATGTACGCCGGATATATCATGGAAGAAGCCAGCGTTTTTGACCTGTACAAAGACCCCCGCCATCCCTACTCCTTGATGCTGCTGTCGTCCCTTCCACGCGTTGACCAGCGCCGCAGCGGGAAGCTGCGGCCGATCCCTGGCTCGCCGCCCAGCATGCTGACTCAACCGAAAGGCTGCCCCTTTGCGCCGCGCTGCAGCTATGTCCTCGACCGCTGCCGGGAAGTGAACCCGCCCCTGGAACAGATTGCACCGGGCCGGCAAGTCGCCTGTTGGGTGAACCTGGAGGAGACGAAATGAATCCCCCGGGCAAGGAGCCGCTGGTACAGGTGCGAGGTTTAAAGAAATACTTTCCTCTCACCCGGGGCATCCTGATCCAACGTCAGATCGGTGCCGTACATGCGGTCGACGATATCTCCTTCGACGTTTATCAAGGCGAAACGCTTGGTCTGGTCGGTGAAAGCGGCTGTGGCAAGACCACTGCTGGCCGCACAATCCTGGGCCTGTACCCTGCGACAGAGGGCCAGATCACGATCGCCGGGGTGGATGTCCGAACGGCATCCGGTGAGCAGCTCCGGCACTTACGACAAAAGGCGCGCATGATATTTCAGGATCCGTACTCCAGCTTGAACCCACGCTGGACGGTGAGCTCGATCGTGAGCGAGCCTCTGCGCGTGCATAAGCTCCTCGCCAACGAGGATCAACGGCTGGCTCGTGTGCGTGAACTGCTGGAAGTGGTTGGACTGAGCGGGCGCTATTTAAACCGCTTCCCGCATGAATTCTCGGGCGGCCAACGCCAGCGGATAGGCATCGCCCGCGCCCTGGCTTCCAACCCCGAGTTCATCGTCTGCGACGAACCGATTTCAGCGCTGGATGTTTCGATCCAGGCCCAGATCATCAACTTGCTGGAGGATCTCCAGGGACGGCTGGGGTTGACCTACCTGTTCATCGCGCATGACCTGGCGATGGTGCGGTACTTATGCAACCGGGTGGCGGTGATGTACCTGGGAGGGATCGTCGAGCTGGCCGATGGGGATGATCTGTACGAAGAGCCGCTCCATCCATACACCCAGGCGCTGCTTTCGGCAGTGCCGGTCCCAGATCCAGAAGAGGATCGAAAGCGTGAACGGACGATTCTGAGCGGTGAAGTCCCCAGTCCAGTCGATCCACCCTCCGGCTGCCGCTTTCATACGCGCTGTCCGATTGCGAAAGAGCACTGCACGCAGCTGGTGCCGGAGTGGCGTGAGGTACGGCCACAGCATTGGGTGGCATGCCACGAAGTAACTGGGTGAGAAGTATTCCCTCTTTGTCATCCCGAGCAGCAGAGCGGCGAGGGATACCCGAAACGTTCAGTACTTGATCAACGATCGTGAGGAAACGGCGCACTTTATCGCTGTTGAGACCTTGAGCTGCGGCGCGCCAGGCGCCGATCCTGCTGGTCATGGACCGCCCGAATGTGGGCTATCTTCTCTTCGACGGCTGCCTCCAGCCAGAGCCGGCCATGCTCGGCGGTCGCCAGGCTGCCTGCGCCGTAGGCACCGGTCTGCGTATCATCCTCCCAGGGCGGGTTGGCGATCAGCTCGCCACCTTCAATCCAATCCATGTAGTAGCTCTCGGAGGCGATGAAGTCGGTCTCGTCAACGGCGCGCTCCATGTGCACCAGCTCCGGCTCAAGGTGCAGCATGAGCGCTGTTTCAAGTTCGCCGGCATGGCCCATGCCGCCGCGCTCGGACCGCCGGAGGCGGGTCAGCGCCTCTGCCCCGATGCCTCCGGAGGTGTGCAGCCAGGCAGTGGCGGTGAAGGCGCCCGGGAAGCGCTCGCCAGCCCATTTAACGGTATTCACCAGGAAGGAGTGGTTGCCGCCGTGGCCGTTGAGCAGGTAGAGGCGATCGGCGCCATGTTCGACCAGCCACTCGATCGCTCCCAGCAGGAAATCCTCGAAAACCCGCCCGCCTAAACTGAACGTCCCGGCGAACGAACGGCGGTGCGTGCTGACACCATAGGGAAGAACGGGAAGCGCCAGCGCCAGATCGGGCGCGGCCTGGCAGACACCAGCAGCGACCGCTTCGATAATCCAGGTGTCTGTGTTCAACGGCAGGTGATAGCCGTGCTGCTCCGTATGGCCGGTAGGAATGAGCACCACCCGGTCAGGGCCCAGCGGCGGGATCGGGGCGGTCGCTGCTGCGGGTTCGAGCTGGATCACCTGCACGCCCGGGGACTTGAACTCCGGACTCTCATTTGAGACCAGGTGCAGGCTGATAAAACCATCTTCGAGGAGTGTCCCGAAGATAGCGCTAATGACTCGATTGAAGAGGTCATGGTCGACCGGTAGCGGGCTGTCGGCCCAGCCATAGGGTAGGGCTGGCAGGAGCGCCCATTCCCTGCCCTCGAGTTCACCGCCGATTGCTGTCTGATCAAATTGATTCCCCAGCGGAAGTACAAGCGGCAGATCGCGCGGCAGCGCGGCGACTTCCGGCCAGGAGAGCTCATCGAATCGTATTGGTCCCGTCGAGTCTCTGCTCACCAATCACTCCCCTTAAACCTCAGACCGAACACCGTCCAATGCTGGTATTTGATCTTTCGGTTCATGCATGTCAGATCCTTACAGCAGGTACCAGTCGAGAAAGCGTTCCAGCCGGCGGTTGAAATCGAGAATGTTCACCCGCTGGCTGAGGCCGTGCCCCTCATCGGCATAGGTTTTGTACTCGAATGTCTTGCCCTCCCGCTTGAGGGCTTCAACCAGCTGCTCGGACTGGAGTGCGTGCGTAGTCTCATCGAGCAGGCCGTGCACGATCAGCAGTGGTCGGCGGATATTGCCTACGCGGTGGATCGGTGAGCCGGCGACGTAAGCGGCCCGGTTCTGGTCCGGGCGGCCCATCATGCGTTCCTGGTCCTCGCGCACCACCTGCAGCTGCTGCGCCCACGCTGTCACCAGGTCGGAATCGCCGTACTTGGCCACGCCGCAAGCGAAGCGGTAATGCGGGTCGAAGGCCAGCGCGCAGACCGCCAGGTAACTGCCATAGCTGGCACCGAAAATTCCAATCCGTCCGCCGTCAATCTCATCCAGGCCAGCCAGATAATCAGCCGCCGCCAGGCAGTCCTGCACGTCACCGCTTCCCCAATCTCCGTGGTTCAACCGCTCGAAGCGCAGTCCATAGCCGGTGCTGCCGCGAAAGTTCGGTGCAAGCCAGGTGTATCCCTTGGCCACGAAATACTGGATCAGCGGATACCACTCGAGCGTGAACTGGCTAGCTGGTCCGCCGTGCGGATAAACGATCGCCGCACCGTTAGGCTGCCTCGGTCTGTAGATGAAGGCCGGAATCGGCTCGCCGTCGAGGCTTGTATATTCGATTTCGGTCGGCTTGATCAACTCGATCTGGTTCATCAGCGGCGGGGTGGCGTACGTCAGGCGGGTGGGCGTCTTCCCCCCGATGCGAAGTCGGAAGAGTTCGTGCGGAGAGGTTGGATCCTCGTAGCCGAAGAAGACGTGTGTACCGGCCGGGTGCCAGCCGGGGTGGGTATGGACTCCGCCGCTGCCGTGCAGCAGCTCGGTTGAACCATCTTCAATTTTGATCATATGCAAATCGAGCGCACCGCGCCGGTTGCAGGTGCATACCAGCCGGTCCGATTCCGGCGACCAGGCTAATCCACCGTAGTCACAGGTGTCGTCGGTGAGCCGATGCTCCTTCCAGCTGGAGGCGCTCATCAGGTAAACCTGGAGGTAGCCCGAGCGTTCGGAGAGGTAAGCGATCCACTTGCCATCCGGCGACCAATGCGGGCTGAAGTGCCTGAAGCCAGGTACATCGGTCAGCTGACGCAGCCCGCCGCGCTCGATATCCGCCAGCATCACATCGCTGCGGTTGAGGTCATCGGAACGGACGCGAATGAAAGCGATGCGCTTTCCATCCGGCGATGGCTCCGGCGAATGATCGAGGCCGGGCCCATGGCTGATCGGCTGCAGTACCCGGCCTTTGATGTCGATCATCATCACCTGCATGTCACCCTTGTGGCGGGTGGTGAAGACCAGGTGTTCGTTATCCGGCATCCACTGCACCGAGCTTACGCTCGTCGTCATGTCGGTCACCTGGTGGTTGTCCCGGCCGTCGGCGTTGATGATCCAGATCTGACCGTCGTCGGTGTAGGCGATCGAGCGGCCATCCGGCGACCAGCGGGCGGGTTCGTCAAGCCAGTAAGAGGTAGCGGTGCGGTCAAAGGTCAGGCGGCGCGGCCAGCCGCCGCTGGTTTCGAGAATGTAGAGATCGGATTGATCCTCGCGGTCCCAGAAGAACGCCAGCCAGCGGCCGTCGGGCGAGACGGCCGGCCCGCGCGGCCGGTCGAGCGAGACGAGCAGGGCGTGACTCCAGCCGGGTGGGGTGGTTGTTTCTGGACGGGCCTCGGACGGCCAGCCCTGGCGTTCATACTTTGGGATGAGCTGTTCGCGAGGATCTCCTGGCATGGGCTAATTCTCCAGTCCAAAGCGGTGAAAGGTCGATTCACACGGGTTACCGATGGCGACATGCATGCAGCGTTCGGTTAAGTCGATCACCACGGAAGCAATCGTCTTCGAACGTTCGATCGCGACCGGATTATCGATGTCGTGGCAGCAGATGCTGCGCGGCTGGTTGACATGATCGGTCAGAATCTGCTGGAAGCTCTTGTAAGAATGAGGTGTGAGCGTACGCAGCAGCCGGTTGGCGCGGTTGTAGCGGACGTGAGAACGGAGCAGGGCTTCAGGCTGTGATTCAACAGCCTGAAGGCGCGGATCGAGATAGTGGTTTGTGTGAGCCAGCGTACCGTCCGTGGCATATTGCACGGCGAAATGTTTGGCGGAAGCCTCGATGTTGTAAATCTCGCCGCTTTCATGTGCCAGCAAGTGGTTGTAGCCGGCGGCGCGCTTATTCATGACGGCTGCCGTGAGTGCGTCGGAGAGTGTGCGGCAGGCTAATACCGCCCTGGCGACGAAGATGCGCGGCACTCCGAGACGCGAGTCATCAGGGTAAACCGAGTCGCAGCACTGGGCCAGCCCGGCAGCGTTGAAGCCGATGTTCGGCAGCAAACCGCCGTAGGTTAGCGCGATATAGGCCGGTTCATCGGTCGGTCGCGCACGCAGCAGGTAAACTGCGCTTTCGTCCTCCGGCGACCAATCCTCGTTATGAGCGACGAGCACGTGTCCATCCGTTGTGCACTCGCCCGCCGCACCGAAGCTGGTGCACTTCAAATGCAGTGCATCGTTCACGATCCCTTCCATGCAGTTCAGCACCATCAAATCATCCAGGGTAACTCCCGCTCCCTGGGCCATGCCCTCCAGTTCGCGCAAGTACTGCGGGGTGTGTTCTGCCACAAACGGCTGGTACTTGCGGGCCTGCAGGATGACCCGGTCCCAGTTTAACTTGAGGCGGTCGTAGCTGGTGCTGATCAGCTCGCGGTAAGTGGTGAGCATCTGCTGGATCTGAGGGGCAAACGCCTCTCCCGTCTGCTGCCCCATTTGCAGGTGATCGCCATGGATATCGAGAATCGGAATCTGTCGGTCGTTCGTCATGCTGAATGCCTCATCCCGTGCGTCCAGGCAGGAGTGGTTCTGGATTCCAACCGGCGCGCCGTACGCGGGAGGGTTCGTAGGCTCATCTCATCCCCGGGTGGAAGCGCAGGGATGAGATGAACTGAGAATCGATGCAACGTAGAATTCAGGGTTTGGAGCCGGGGTAACCCGGCTCGGTGGAAATCTCCCCTCGGGGGCGAAACTGGCTCTCCAGGGGCCGGTCCCAGCCACCTAAGCCAGGCATGCTGTAGATTGCGCCCGGTTTCACAGGCTATTATATCTGAGGGAGGGAGAGCCAAGAAGGGATCAGAGCGGCTATTTGTTTTATGTAAAGTGGCATATTTCCGGGCACGAATTCAGGGAGCCGATGGTTCTTGCAATCATGAAGGCCACGATTTCAAACCTGGCAGGAGCGGAGAATGCCTGCAGAACATGAAGAGCAGGTGGCAGCGGAACAGATTCGCCGGATCAAGGAATTCAAGGAAAAGCAGGGGATGATGGCGGGCAAGACCAACCAGGACATGATCAGCGTCCTGTACCAGGCTGCCAAGGAACTTGGCAAGGCCAAGTGGATGTTAATCCAGAAGGTTGAGCTCACCCACCTGACCGACGCTCGGGATGCAACCTATGGCGGTCCGGTGTTGGCCAACATGCCGGGCATCGAGGACAAGTAGAAAGCTGTCATCGCCAAGGTGCTGGCTAACCACTAGCGATTCGAGAAGTTGCCGTTATTCTGGAAGTTGCTAATCAGCCCCTACTGGGGCTGATCTTAATTAGAGCTGGACCATATTCCCTTGATAAACCCGAGTAGCGCTTAATCAAACCTGCCGAGCTCGACGTAGTACCATGCCCCCTCGCGTTCGGCGAAGAACGCCACCATATCCTCAGCCTGCTGCGGGTTGATGATCGACTCGCTGCAGCAGCGGTAGTGCGGCACCTGGCTGTAGCCCAGGTCGACCTGCCCCTCGTCATAGGCCGCGCCTATCCCACCGTCCTTCAGGTAAAAGTAGAAGAACTTCCCAGCGAGCAGCTGCGAACCAAACGCTTCCTCGTAGCCGTACAGGTCATTCAGCAGTTGACCGTCGAGGTAAATGTTGCCCCGCCACACGTCGGGTGTGGCGAGCAGGACTTCGAGCGCCCAGTGTCCATCGTAGGTCCATAAGCCCTGCAGCGGGTTGGCGGGACTGGGCAAACCGGCCGGGGCGCTGAAGATAAGCTGATCACCTGAGAGTAGCTCGGCCATCATCGCGTGGGTTTCTGGATTCGGGGTAACAGCCTCGGCCAACAGCGTTCCGTCCTGCCAATCGGCGGTGATCGCTGGGTTGCCCTTGATCGTCGTCATGCGGTTGGGCAGACGATTCTCGCGCAGCGAGGCGTGGCGGGCTAGGATCTCCGCCTGGCTGCCCTGGGCTGGGGTGAAGCTAAGCGGTTCGAGCGTTGGAGGACCAACCAGCAGGTACTCTTCCAGCGTCAGGCCGCCCGGCAGGGGGCGAGTAATCGGAGCTGTGAGAACCACATCCTGGACGGCTGTCAATTCGGGCGTCGGGGAGGGCGGGACGGCGCAACCAGCCAGCAGCAGCCACGAGCAAACGAGCAGACAGGCAGAGGGTATTTTACGGTGGATGTTCACGGTTCACCTCGAACGCTCATGCCGTTTCTAACGGGTGAAATATATGTCCTATTCCATCCCTTATTGTAAGCCCGGATGCAGCCGGTGAGGCCGGTCAATCAGGTCATTCCAGGGATCACGAGGCATCTTCAGGCGGATGACGCAAGCGTGCGAGCCCAGGTTCGCGCTCTCTCGAGCTCGCCATCCCGCAGTGAGCCCTCGGTGTCGAGTACGTAAAACGCTTCTGGCGGGGCAGCGGGAATGCCGCCCTTCGACTTGAGCTGGCGGGCGATTTTCTCGGCGGCATAGCCGAAGATCCGGACGAAGAATGCCAGCACGCGTACCTTCTCGATGTTCTCGATCGTGAAACGGGTGTCGAATGCCGCTACTCTGATGCCGTCCAGCAAACCGGCAGGGATGCTTTTTAAGAATTCGGTTGCAGCAGGCGTTGGACTGAAGCGCTGCGTCGGCGAGCCGACGACGAGTAGATCGAGGCCGCCCAGCTGCTCCAGGTTGGCTTCGCCTACGCGAACGACCGCCACCTGGCCTGTGTCCCCAAGCGCCTCGCCGATGGCCTGGGCCACGCGGCCGGTGTTGCCGAACTGCGAATCATAGAGCACGAGTGAGTTCATCGGATCGTTTCTCCATCGCTCACCATACAGACAGGATACTCGAAGCTGGATCTAAATCCGCTTCCCCCTGCCAGACAGCGGCCTGACGGTTGGTTCACTGCAGGAGTCACTCCCCCAGAGTCAGGCTGCGGATGATGCGGTCGAGGTCATCTTGGTTTGCGTCGTCGGCGAAGCCGAATCGCAGCAGGTAGCTTCGGCCAGCGTGGTAGACGCGCACCTCGCGCAGCGTGCCCTCGACCGTGCTGGGTTCGACGAAGGTGTAGTCGCTGCCTTCGACCCCGTTGAAGTAGACCGTCTGGCGGTTCTCGATCGTCGCCATGGGGGGCTCGAGAGTGGCAGAGTCATCCTCGAGTACGACCAGGCTCATGAAGACTCCGCTCTGGTAGTAAATGTTCGAATGCGGTCCGTTCACGTCATCGACCCGCATCGCGGCGCCGGGCGAAGAGGCCTCCAGTTCGGCCAGCCGGATCCCGGCGGTTGGATTGAAACTGTAGCTCCAGTCCTCAGGCAGCAGGATCGTGAAGGCCCCGCCCGGGTCGACCACCGGCACCACGCCGCTGGCATCGCTCAACCCAAGCGGCAGCAGCTGAAATGTTTGGATGATTTCATCGGCCAGAACCTTGTTCTCCGGCGTCGGATCGGCGACGGCGATCGTGAGCACGCGGCCGTCGAGGTAGAACAAGTAGATGAAACGGTTACGTGTGCCCGAGAACTGCCCTTCGAAGCCTCTCGCCCCGTTGATTTCGATCGGGTTGATATAGGCATATTCCGTCGTGTTGTTCTGGACTAGTGAAAAGTCCTCCCAGGACTCCGGGGGCAGACCGTACTGCAGGTGGCCGTACATCTGGAAGTAGTCTACTCCCGGTCCTTCGTTCCCGCCGTAGTTCTGGATGTAGAACAGGTAGGCGTCCAACCGGCTGGGATCGTCCAAGTTCACCACGGGTTCTTTGGTGACATGCAGGTCGTTCGGGACCTCGAGCGAAATGCCCAGTTCCTCGAACCTTTGAAGCGTCGTCGCCGAGCCTGACGAATCCTCACTGGAGGACCCGGCCGAGGGCGTTTCGACGGCAGAGGGAAGAGATGTCGGGGTCGCAGACGGCGCGGTGGCCTGATCCGCTTCGTCCCCGGCGCCCTCAACCGCCAGATTCAACGTCCCGCATGCCCCGGTCAGCAGCCATAGAGAGAGAATTACGATAAATAACAACGATCGATGGTTCGTCATGCATACCTCCGAAAGTGCGCCCCGATTTTTATTATTGGCTGGGGGAGCGGGCTCATTTCAACAAGTTTCCCTGGAGAGTATAACCGGAGCGTGGCACCGGGGTTACGGACCAGGCGCGGGATGTTACCGTCCGGTGACAGCGAACGGGTGGTCCGAGGGCGCGGGAATGATCGCCTGGCTTTCGGGATCCAAATGCTCTTACGCTTCACTGGTGAAATTCAGGGCAGGAAGCATTAAATACCCGTTGGTTTTGCGGGATTTGAGCCTATGGACCAGATGCGCCGGACAAGAATCGAACCTGAGTTGCTATAACTATCAACCCTGCTGTGAACGAGCTGATAGATACACAGCTCGCGGCATGATCCCTGTTCGGGAACAAGTTCTTGCCCGAAATATTCGGGCAAAGGCCGGTTGTTTCCTGAGAACGTGTTATTATTAGACATAGGCTGTAGAAAAATCATTTGGGACCCCGCAGAACTTGACAGACCCATAAGTCCCAACTCACTCTTTTCGTTCTTCTCTCTTGCCATTCTCCTGTTGCTGTAACAGACTAGATTTAAGAAGCAAGCACTACATTGACGTCGCAGCTCACACGCGCAAATGTATCAGGGAAAGGATACAAAATGAGTCTCTTTAGCAAGCTACTGGACAAGTTAGGCATTACGAAACCGAAAGTGGAAGCTGCCCCAGAAGTAAAGCCCGTCGTAAAAACCACGGGTCCGGTTTCTGCTACGAGTACGGCTGCTGAGCGGGCCGATCGACTCCAGCGGATTCGCGCATCACAAACTTCGAGGGAAATACCCCTTGTGGATGTGATGGCGAAACTTGAGAAGCTGGCAGCTGAAAAGCCCATGAAATCCAACTGGAAGACTTCGATCGCCGATCTGCTCTTCTTGCTCGATTTAGACCATAGTTATGAAGCTCGCAAGGAATTGGCGGTTGAGCTCGGATGCCCGGCTGACAAGATGGATGATTCGGCACAGATGAACACATGGCTTCACAAAGAAGTGCTCCATAGAATTGCCGAAAACGGTGGCAATATACCAATGGAGCTGCTGGACTAGTTTCTCCCGGAATTCCCAACATGACGTAAGAAGCGCCCCGAGGGGCGCTTCTTATTTTCGTGGAGCGAGAAACACTTGATATCGGTAGCAAAAATCCTGCTATTTGTACGGGATTTTTGCTCTTCGAGCGAGTGCGCCGTAGGGAGATTCGAACCTGAGTTGCTTGGGCTTGAAAGTTCTTGTCTGAAGGGTTTTTAAGCCTGTCAACAGAGGTGATTGTCCTATTCGTAATTCGCAGTCTGGAAGGCGGGGTTTGAACTATAAGTGGTACGTCTCTCGCCGGTCACGGGCAAAACAAATCCCCGACCTTTTCCAATTGGAGATTATTGATTGAAAAGGGTTCTCTTGCCCGGAGGAAGTTTCATGATGCTCGGTTTTCGGGAGAGATTCATAGTGCTGGTTTTTACTACTAGGTAATGCTAAGCCATCAAAGATGCTAGGGTTCGATAGTGACGCGATCCCACAGTACATCTGGTGACTCTCGGAGGAAGTAAAGTCTTACTCCGAGATAGGTAGAAGAAACGTATATGTCGCCGAGAAGGTTGAGCAAGTTGTCTTGCCCCCATTGAAGAGTCTGGACGTAGGTAGGGCGTAAGATATCGATTGAGTACTCCAGGTCATACTTGTTGTGCCCTGGCCATGTAAGCATCGACCCCCTCGCCACGCCACCAGAAACGTCGGCTGGAAGGTGTGCGATATATGCGTCAACCTTACCCAGGAAATCAACGGCAATTCGACCTGTGTAATATGGGATTGTGCCAGCGTTCTTGACACCAATCACGGCAGTATCCTTCGTAGAGTTGTTCAATGCAATCGCTACGTTCAGATTTGCTAAATTAAAATCTGCATCATCAGGTCGCACGCGAAAGGTGATCACCGGCCAAAATCTTTGGTTGATAACCCCGATGACCACTGCCCATATGACGACAAAGAACAACAGGGCAATGGGAGAGTGTCGAGGCACGAGGCGCCGACTGATAAGAAGGATCCCTACGAACAGGAATGCGATGCCAAGGACCAGAAGGACTTTCTGTTCCTCACCAATTCCCGGATCGCTCAAACCTAAGGGATCGACTACAAAGGCGACAAATATTGTGGCTACGCCCGTTATCAGTGCCCAGACTTCCCGTTTGAGAGATCGAGGCAATAAATGTAAACCTCGGATAAGGTTTCTTTGTCCAGCGTTAAGCGCCCACGTTTGCAGGCTTTTTATTTTCTCCAGAAGATGTCCAAGAGCTACAGCAACCAAGGAGATGTCCTCTAGTGCAATGCACATGATGAGAGGAACAGTCGGCACAATCCAGCGCCAGATTCGCCACGCGTCACCCCCGCTGTACACGGTATAAGTGACTGCGGCTAGGAACAAGCTGACAATCAGTACTCTCTTGCGTGAGGGGGCAATAACAGTTCCCGCAATTGATAATGCCCACAACGGAGCAAACTCGGTTGCAAATGGTTTTAGATATGCAAGTCCATTCTTAATGCGAAGAGCTAGGGGAAACCCTTCGATTTTAAGGGCATAGGTGTTCGGAACGAGTGTTCCGTAGTACGCCCACCGAAAGATGATTTGGGAACCTATTATTGACACGAAGAGAGTTGCGGCAGCTGCAAGATGGGTGAGGTTGCGATCTGTATTGCGTTTACGTAGACCTTCAATGAAGAGGACCGCCAGTATAGGTAGTGCGAAGATTAGCGAGTCTGGGCGTGTCAGGAAAGCAAGGCCAAGTAAGAAAGCTACTGCGTATACATTGTTAGGCGAGTAATGGTCTAGAGCACGGAGACAGAAACCAACAGCACATAAAAGCAGAAGGGTGAGGATTCCAGTTTCCATACCCATCAGAGAGAAGAACATCAGGGGGTAATAGAATAGGATGCCGAGCAATAGGAGGGGCTCAGCCCATTTGCGCAGAGGATAGGGAATCCGCTCAGAGACTTGGCGAAAAACAAATCTCGAGGCCAGTGAAATTGCTACCATTGTGATGACGCCGAGAAGATGAATCGAAAGAACTGCCCATCGTTTGTCGGCAAACGCAGCATTGAATGGACTCATGATGAGGACCATAAGGAGACTTGTGTATCCTTCGATGTTCTCACCTGGATTCCAGACGAGACCACTCCCGTGCACTAGGTTCCACGCATATCTCATCATGATCATTGCATCGTCGAACAACGAATAGTATCGTTTGCCATCTATTCCGATTCCGGATATGTGGTAGATATAGAAGATGGCCCAAGCTATAAAAATGAAGACAATAACGGCAGGCAATGAAATGATCGAGTGATTGAACCTCGAGTCTTCCCCAGATCTATGATTTGCAGAGTTGGGTTGATCATCCATCATTGCTGCCCTGTAGGCTTGCTAAATCTTCAGTGCGATTTTCGATCTCCCGGGCAGGGCAATCACGCAAATAGGACCAAAGATGGATTGGCAAAATTTACCCCCTTTCAAATGGGACTCATCTATGTGTAGTAATTGGATTGCGTGAGTATAGTGTACTAAGACGTTTGTGCAAGAAATACAGCGAATGCTTTAGCTCCTTGTCATGGTACCGATGGATATCGAAAGTAA